>NZ_CP121650.1:1240000-1550000 GCF_029714405.1 Bradyrhizobium sp. CB82
TTGGATGCGTCCGTCATTGAGGGCGTTGGCAGGTATTTGCGTGCCGCGGGGCTGGGCGACGCGATCGATTTTGAGCGGAGAATGCAATTCGATCGCTTCGAGCCCTGGATGTGTGGAGCATCGACGCAGGAAGGGGCCGCCGCATCGCTCTATGAAACACTGCACTGCGGGCGCGCCTCTCGTTCCGCCTACATTCCGCCCCCTCAGCTGAACGCGCTAAGCGAATGCAATCTCGCTCAGTTCAGCGATGGCGAGATGCTGCCCGGACGATGGCGTCTGTCGCATTTCAGAAATCTATTCTGCGCGTCAGATGTTGCTCCAAGCCGAGCTTCGCAAGTCTATGTCGGGGACGACTCTTTGCTATTTTCCCGCTTTCTCCTTTCGCAGCCGCGAATGGATCGCGGCCTGGATATTGGTTCCGGCAGCGGACTTTCCACAGTCGCCCTAGCTCAAAATTGCAGGGACGTGGTCGGCATTGATGTCGTCGCAGAATGCTCAGACGCCGGGTATCTTACAGCGGGCCTTAATGGGGTGAGTTCGCGTTGCTCCTTCTTGGCAAGCGCAGTGGAGGAATTTACGCCACAAACCAGATTCGACATAGTGGCTGCAAATCCGCCCGGAGTCCCCGTGCCCGCTGGTATCACCTATAGTCCGGCCGGAAACGGCGGCAAGGATGGTACAGTGAACGTCCTGCGCTTTCTTGAGGCTGGAGCGGAGTTTTGCCGAGGAGATGGCATGCTCGCGATGCGCTTCCAATCGGTTGGAAACGATCGTGAAATCTTTGCTATACGAACAATCGCCGATCTAGCGCGAGCGAGGCGTTGGGACGTCGAGTTCTTCACCGACATTTTGGTGCCGATAGAAGTTCGAACCGCGCTGACGGTTCGCAATGCGCAGTCGCTCAATCCCGAAATTCCAAAGGACACGCTTCTTGGGCGCCTTGACCAAGAAATGAAGCACCTGGGTGCAACAACGTATAGTTCATCGTCGTTGCGCGTTCGGTTGGGAGGGAGTGGCCAAGTGACGAGCCAGGCTTGCCACACGGGCTTGTCACTGGATGCGCGAATCCGTAATCGGCGATCCGTCCTTACACGGTCTGACATCGATTCTACGCTTCAGAAATTCATTGTGGCAATCGGAAACATGCCGGGAATTTATTGGCGACTGGCTGATTGGACCGAACTTACGAAAATGATTCGGGAGTTCGAAACAGTTTGCCAATCAATCGTCGGAGCAGAATCTCCCCGCGAAGCGTTAGCACTAGTCTATCCCCATTCTCTGAGCGGCCCGTACGTCCGCCCCCGCGCACTCGCGATTCCGTTCTTGGCAGCGGTTCAGTCATTGTGTCTCACGGGGGCCATCAAGATCGAGAGGGAAATACATGCAGCTTCCCATTAGGATCGTCACGGACAATCCGCTCGACCCACAGGTGAGGCAGATGATTGCCGAAAGCGACGAGTACTACTCTGACCTATATCCGGCGGAGAGCAATCACCTTTTCGATCCGGTTTCCCTCTGTGCACCTAACATCTCATTCTACGCGGCCCGTAGGGGGGAGGACATAGTTGGTTTCGGCGCGGTCGTCGCGATGGATGGATACGGCGAAATAAAGCGAATGTTCGTCGACCCGAAGGCTCGTGGAGAAGGAGTGGGACGGCGCCTTTTGGAGGAAATAGAGCGCCGCGCTGTGGCGCTAGGGCTGCCGGTGTTGCGCCTTGAGACTGGGGTTCGGCAACCGGAGGCGATCTCACTTTATCGGACGCATGGCTTTCACGAGATTGCGCCATTCGGAGATTACAAAATAGATCCGCTCAGTTTGTTTATGGAAAAGAACTTGCCGACGCAAATGGCGATTAGCTGACGAGATATGGAAGTCGCTCGTTCCACTCATGCAAATCCGGCCAGAGCTATGGCAAGTCTGCCCACTAATGACATTTGTGCCGCTTCTAGACTCGCCGACCATCTCAGCGGTCGCCAAGCTTCGCTTACGGACCTTCGTCGGGCACTGCACGCCTGTCCGGAGTTGGGGTACAAGGAGGTTCAGACGGCCTCAACGATCGCGGAACAGCTGCGGGCGATCGGGGTAGACGAAATTCACCAGGGCATCGCCGGAACGGGTATTGTCGGGGTCCTACGCGGTGAAGAGGGCGATGGGCCTGTCGTCGGATTGAGAGCCGAACTAGATGCTCTAGCCATGGAAGAAGCGAACGAGTTCTCGTGGCGGTCGAAGAGGCCGGGCGTAATGCATGCTTGTGGTCACGATGGACATATGGCTGCTCTGGTGGGAGCGATGGATTACCTAGCCAAACACCGACAGTTCTCGGGCAAGATCTGCGCGATATTTCAGCCGGCAGAAGAGGGGGGCGCGGGAGCCAAAGCCATGATAGATGAGGGGCTGCTAGAGCGGTTCGCACTCTCGAGCGTTTATTCCATTCACAATGCACCATGGGTTCCGTTTGGCGAAGTTGTCGCGAATGCTGGACCAATGATGGCGGCGGCCGACCGATTGGAAATTCTCGTTGAGGGGGCCGGCGGCCATGGCGGGATACCGCACAAGGGCACCGACGCGATCCTCGCCGCGGCAGCAGTTATCCAGTCTGTGCAGAGCATTGTTTCCCGCAATATCGATCCGCTCGATGCTGCGGTTATCAGTTTTGGGGGAATTTCGGCCGGGAGCATGGAACAGTATAACGTCCTTCCCGGATGTGTTCGAATCATTGGTACCGTGAGGACATTCCGGCCAGAGATCCAAGATCTGATCGAGGATCTACTCCACCGTACCGCCGCGAACACTGCGTCCGCATTCGGCGCAAAGGCGAGCGTGAAATTTACGCGCCGTTATCCAGCGACCGTCAACGCTCGGGAAAAGGCCCAAATCGTATTGGGAGTAGCCGAGAGCCTCTTTGGAAGTCAAAGGACTCACACGGATTTGCCACCTAGCACAGCTGGCGAAGACTTTGCGTTCATGCTGCAGGCGGTGCCCGGCGCCTACATTTGGCTCGGACAGGGCAACGGAGAGCAGCCAGAGAGTCTCCATAGCCCACGCTATGATTTTGATGATCGCTTAATTGTGCCCGCGGCAGCGCTCTTTGTACGCCTAGCCGAGAAGGAGCTTGAGGCTCGGCGAGCGTAGCCCTTGCACGGAAGATCTTTCAAAACATCGACCGTCAAGCCGATTGCCCGAGCGATGGCCGTTGCCTCAACGCAAACAGCCAAGATTAATGAGATGCCGCGGCCAAGGCGCAGTTGAGGATGTGAGGTTTGGGATGACAATGTACCTAGGGACTTTGGCTAGCATTGCTCTGATGCAGCTGCTAGGCGCAGCAAGTCCAGGGCCCAACTTTTTCATTGTTACGAGCTATTCGTTAGCCGGATCGCTGAGACGCGGCCTATTGGCTGTAGCCGGCATTCTGGCCGGTTCTCTGTGTTGGGCCCTGTTGGCCGCAGCCGGCCTGGGTGTGCTGGTGACCGCGATGCCTTCGCTTTATGCCGCCCTTCGAATTGCAGGCGCAGCTTACCTGATCTGGGTTGGGGTAAAGATGCTATTTGGTACTAGCCGATCCCGAAGCGGCGCGTCCAAACTTGAAACAATCGACACGGATTGGCAGGTGGTTCGTGCGGGCTTCTTGACAAACATGGCAAATCCAAAGTCAATCGCGTACTACTCAAGCATATTCGTAGCAGTATTTCCTGCCGATCCGCCAACTTGGTTGTTCTGGGCCGCAGTGAGCACTGCGGTGACGGTCTCAGCAGTGTGGTGGATTTCGGTGGCAGCCCTGTTTTCGCTTGTGCCAGTGCGCCGCGCGTATGAACGATTCAAAGCCAAGATCAATACCATCCTTGGGATAGCGTTGATCTGTCTCGGCCTTCGCATGGCCATTTTTCGCTGATGCTGCATCGGACGATGCACGCCGAGTGATAGCGGCTGCATACGCAACTGACATTCAGTTGAGATAGCGCTAGCGGGAGCATTGCCTAACTAGGGGCGGCGTGTTTTTGTCGGCATCCGCGCTTTTCGAGGCTCTCGGCTGAGCGCATGCTGCAAATGCCCCCGATCTCCGCGGAATTCTTTGCAAGCGTCCCAGTCAGCCGGCGCGCTGACCAGTAGGTCTTGGTCGCGTTACAGAAATTATAACGATATTTCAAATGACAAACGAGTTCGCAGTTTTATTCTGAATGGCGCGCCAAGATCAGCCGACCATTTCGATCGAATGCAGCGCGCACCGGTCGCGCAATGCATGCTCCGTGGCTTTCGCTTCGAAGGCGTGCCAGCGATCGATCGCGCCTCGTCTGCGAGCAGGGCTCTGAATTTCGGGTAGGTACCCCGCCTGCCGAAGAAATAGCGGACGTCGTCGAAATCGGCTGGTAGGAACTGGCGAGCAAAATCCAGTACGAGCGGCTTGCCCAGGCCGAGCTTACGTTTGTCCGGAAGCGCGACATATTTCTCCTCGTCGTTGATGTCGTCCGGCAGTTCGTCGTTCATCTCGGCTGCGTCCGGAAAATCGGTTTAATAGTAGATTTTTTCCGGTCCGCTTGCAGACGAAAAACGGTAAATTCTCCCAAGTTGCTGCCGGTGTTGGCGAACTCGAAGGCCTCGACAATGTCTTGGATACTTAGTGGCATGGCTTTTGGCTGCAGCCCGATTAGGTGTCATACGGATCCAGATCCCGGATATGATCCGTGATCCCAACCAGCCCCGTTCAACGGGCAATCCGCCCTTCCATTCAATGCGAATCGTAAGAATGCTCCGATCATGATGCTGGCGCCTGTTCTCACCCCGCGTGGTTTGCTGGTTCTCAGGGAGACGGGGGCCGCGCCTGGGGTGGAGTCCGAAGCGCATCCTCGGCTGGCAGAAGCATTTCTGCGGGGACCCGGACATGGGCTGTTGCGCCTGGGCGCCGATGAAGTCGAGACGCCTCTACCTCCGGTGTTGTCGTATTGGCGTGAGTTCGGAGCTCGCTACGTAACTGCGCTATGTGCCGTTTCCGGTATCGCAGATCGGTCTACCAAGCCGCCAGTTGCAGTTCCGGTCGATAGCGAACTGGACCACATGGTAGCGGCCGTTCCGCCCATGATGGGCGGCGAATACCTGACGGCGGATTTGCTGTCCAATCTTTGGCGAGACATGGATGCAGCGTTTGATGCCGAACTGGCTGACGCCAGGCTCTCCGTGCAGGAGTTCCTCAGCGGCCGACATCCCGCCTGGAACCTGATCGGCCGCGTCCATTTCAATCTCGCCGAGAACAGGCAGGACGAAGTTGCCCCGTTTGCGTTCCTGGTAACCTACACGACCCGGCTTTCGGCCGAAGCCAAGGCCCAACATGTGCCTCTCGGCAAGGCCTTGCAGGAATATGCCGGTGCGAGAAATCGCGAGCGCTTGCTGTCGCTATTGCAGCCCATCCAGCGCGCCGCCGAGCATTGCGCCTGGCTGAAGGTTATGGTCGACGCGGGCGAGATCTTTCATCCGTTGCGCTGGAGCCCGCAGCAGGCGCTGCAATTCCTGAAAGACGTGCCCACGCTAGAAAGTGCCGGGGTTGCGGTGCGGATGCCGGCGAGTTGGCGTCTGAACCGTCCTGCGCATGCGCAAGTCAAGGCGACGATCGGGGGGCGAGCGCCATCCCAGATGGGGATGGATGCGTTGCTCGATTTCCGAATGGAAGTGACGCTCGACGGTGAAAAGCTTTCGGCGGCCGAAATCAAGCGGCTGCTTGCCCAGTCCGACGGGCTGGTCTTGGTCCGCGGCAAATGGGTCGAGGTTGACCATGAGCGTCTGCGCCGGACTCTCGATGAATTCGAAGCGGCCGAACGGCGTGCCGCCAACGACGGCCTGTCGTTCGGCGAGGCAATGCGCATGCTGGCTGGCGCCAACATCGCCGAGAAGGATTCCAGTGGACAATCGGATGTCGACTGGAGCCAGACCGTGGCGGGTCCCTGGCTGGCAGAGACATTGGCGGCCTTACGCCGCCCCGATGGGCTTGCTCGGATCGATCCTGGTAAATCTCTTCAAGGCTCCCTGCGCTCGTATCAGCTGGCGGGCGTCCAATGGCTTTACTTGCTCACTCAGCTCAGGCTTGGCGCCTGCCTTGCCGACGACATGGGTCTCGGCAAGACAATCCAGGTTCTATCGCTTCTGCTCGTGCTGAAGAGTGAGACCAAAGGCAGCCGACGGCCATGTCTTCTGGTGGCCCCGGCTTCGCTGCTCGCCAATTGGCTTTCGGAAATTGCCCGGTTTGCGCCGGACTTCAAGGCGCGCGTGGCCCACCCATCGGCTGCACCAGCCGAGCAGTTGAGCGCGAACGATGCGGGGAATCCAGACGCAGACCTGGTGATCACCAGCTACGGATTTCTGGCGCGCTCGCCTTGGCTGACGACCGTGCCGTGGCGATTGGTCGTGCTTGACGAGGCGCAGGCTATCAAGAATTCGGCCGCCAAGCAGGCCAAGATGGTCAAGCAACTCCAGGCCGATACGCGCATTGCACTGACGGGCACCCCCATCGAGAATCACCTCGGCGACCTCTGGTCGATCTTCGACTTCATCAATCCCGGGCTGTTGGGATCTTCAAGGCAGTTTTCGTCCTTCGTCAAAGGCCTCGCCGATCGGCCGCATAACCCCTATGGCCCACTCCGCGACCTGGTGCGACCCTATATCTTGAGACGTCTGAAAACCGACAAGAGCGTCATTGCCGATTTGCCCGACAAGACCGAGGTGAATGCCTTTTGCTCCCTGAGCCGCAAGCAGGCAGCGCTCTACCAGCAAGCGGTGGAGGAGTTGGCGCGGCGCCTTGAGGACGTTGACGGGATGCAGCGAAAAGGCCTGGTGCTCGCCATTCTGATGCGGCTGAAACAGATCTGTAACCATCCGTCGCAATGGCTAGGCGATGGGGCGTGGACTGAGCAGGACAGCGGCAAATTCGAGCGGCTGCGTGACATCGCGGAGGTCATGGCCGCCCGGCAGGAGAAAGCATTGATCTTCACCCAGTTCAAGGAGACGACAGCCCCACTGGCGGCGTTCCTGGGTTCCATTTTCGGGCGGGCAGGTCTCGTCCTGCATGGCGAAACCGAGGTCAAGAAGCGCAAGGACCTCGTGCGCCAGTTCCAGGACGACGAAAATGTCCCGTTCTTCGTGCTCTCTCTCAAGGCGGGCGGTGCAGGGCTTAATCTCACCGCCGCCTCGCATGTCGTTCATTTCGACAGGTGGTGGAACCCGGCCGTCGAAAACCAGGCGACAGATAGGGCCTTCCGAATCGGGCAGACCAAGAATGTCCTTGTGCATAAATTCATCTGCAGGGGCACCGTGGAGGACAAGATCGATAAGTTGATCGAATCCAAGAAGCAGCTTGCCGGGGATTTGCTCGGCTCCGCACCGGACGTTGTGTTGACCGAGATGAAGGATGATGAACTGCTGAAACTCATGGCCCTCGATCTGAACGCAGCAACAAGGGAAGCGCCCGGATGAGCGATTTTGATTGGCCCGCCTATGTACCTGTGGCCGAAAAGCGGCGTCTGGCAGAACGAGAGCTGGCCAAGCTTCGGAAACGAGGGCAATCGATTGCTCCCGTGACAATCGAGGGCCGCACGATTGCAAAGACCTTCTGGGGCAAGTCGTGGTGCATCAACCTTGAACGCTATAGCGACTATGCGAGCCGTGTGCCGCGTGGCCGAACCTATGTCCGCAATGGTTCTGTTCTGGACCTGAAGATTGCAAGGGGGGAGGTCGCGGCGATGGTTGCGGGCTCTTCGCTCTACAAAGTCAGGATCGCGATTGCGCCGGTGAAGGCGACGTGCTGGAAGGCCATCTGTCGGGACTGCGGGGGCGCGATCGACTCCCTAGTCGAATTGCTGCAGGGCCGTCTGGCCAAGGGGATCATGGACCGGGTCTGCCGGGAGGGCGACGGCCTGTTTCCGTCGCCCAAAGAGATCAAGCTGTTCTGTAGCTGTCCGGACGGGGCAGACATGTGCAAGCACGTTGCGGCGGCTCTCTATGGCGTTGGCGCCAGACTCGACGAGAGGCCCGAACTTCTTTTCGTTCTGCGAGGCGTGGACGAGAAGGAGTTGCTCGCGAGTGCCGGACAAGACCTGGTGCGAACCAAAGCAGTGCCCGACACCGCCAAGCTGCTTGATGACGGCGATGTCGCTGCGCTGTTCGGACTGGAGATGGCCGAATCCACGGCTTTCGATGCCCACGCTTCCCCAGCGCCAAAGCGGCCCCGGGGGTCAGGGACATCGAGAGGGAACGAGGGGCCTGTCGTGACAAACGTATCTGCGGCGAAGAAAAGTAAACCATCTCCTGCGGCCCGGAAAAAGTCAGGACGCAAGGCAAGCTCTGCCAGCACCGTGAAGGGAGGCGCGCGACGCGGGTCTTAGCATTCGGCGGAACGCACGCCTGCCAGCTGCGGCACCGAGGGGGCCGCATCTTCCCGTCCAGCGAATATCGCCTCTTTGTCGCCGCCCCAGACTCGTATTGATCGATTGTTCTGCCCGCAGAGGTTAAGTCTGTGACACTGGCGATCAATATCCGGGCTGATATCGGCTCGGCAGACGAGATCGAACGCCTGTGGGACCAGGTCGGCGCGTTCGAGGTCGAGCCGTCAATGCGCGCGCTTGGCTACCGGCCGCATTTTATGTTCGCGATTTACGACGAGCCCGCGATCGACGCACCGATCCATGGGATGCGATGCTCAAGGCCGTCGCCGGTCAGGCGCCGTTGCTTATCGAGTTCAGACGCATTCGGTGGTTCGAAGGCAGCCCACTCGTGCTCTGGGCGGAGCCAACGCCGAATGACGTCCTCGCGCCGTTGCACGGCTCGATCAGCGCCGTCATTGATCCCGCACACTGCCGTCCTCATTACCGGCCGGGAGTGTGGACCCCGCACTGCACGCTCGGCATGCGCATCGCCGACCAACGCCGCGATGGCGCCATTGCCTTTGCACGGTCGTTCGACCGAAGAATCGAAGTGCTGTTCGATGTCGCGGACTGCGTCGCTTTTCCACCGGTGCGGATCGTTTCCGAGCAGAGATTGTCGCCGTAGCTTGCGGGATAAGTAGCGCGCAATTGCCCGACGTGTTGCGGGAGGAGAGCCAGTCTAGTCCTCCACCTCCAACCCATCCCCATGCACGTACCACTCCGCCCGCGAGGCCCACTGCACATTCCGGTCTGGCGTCGCGCCGAGCGGCCCGTCGAATGCGCCAGCGTGGATGATCGCCTCGCGGCCGCTGCGGGTGAGGTGCGGCATGGGGCTGCCGCAGATCTTGCAGAAGGCGGTCGCAAAGCTTCGCGCCGTCGGCAGATCGTAACGTGCGAGCGAGGATTCGCCGCGCAGCCATCGCAGTGCGGAGGCCTTCACGCCCGCCGGCTCCTGCGCGATGGGTCATCTCGGGGCATGCGACCCCGGGTTGTTGAGGTTATACTAGAGCAGAATCCGGATCAGCTTCGAGGAAACCTCATGTGGGGTTCGCTCAGCCGGCGTGCTGCGTTGTTGCAAACCGTGGGGCTTGCGGCCGCGGGCATGGCCGCGGCCGTTCCCGTGCCCGGCCGGACGGCATCGTCGCTGGCGCGCAGCCGCGAGATCGACGGCGAATTGTTGGCCGGCGTCAGCGCGCAAAGGATTCCCGGCGTGGTGGCAATGGCCGCGAACGAGCAGTCGGTGCTCTACGAGGGCGCCTTCGGCTTGCGCAACGGCGATGCGGCCTCGCGCATGTCGACTGATACGATCTTCCGCATCGCCTCGATGGTCAAATTGCTGACGTCGGTCGCGGCGTTGCAACTCGTGGAGCAGGGCAGGCTGCATCTGGACGAGCCGGCCGCCAATATCGATCCGGCGCTTGCTGCGATTCAGGTGCTCGCTGGTTTCGATGCGAAGGGTGCCCCGCAACTACATCCCCCCGAGAGGCCGCTGACACTGCGCCATCTGTTGTCGCACACCTCCGGCTTCAGCTATCTGCTCTGGGATCCGAAGCTCGCCCGCTATCTCAAGGTCGCGCGCGGCAGGCCGAACCTGCCGCGCATGCCGTTGATGTTCGAGCCCGGTGCAAGATGGGCCTATGGCGGCAGTCTCGACCGCGTCGGCCGGATGGTGGAGATCGCGAGCGGCAAGCCGCTCGAGCGCCATTTCCGCGACCACATCACAGGTCCGCTCGGCATGAACGATACCGTCGTCGCGCTCGATGACAAGCAACGCGCGCGAGAGGCCAGCCTGTTCGTGCGGGACGCTCAGGACAGGCTTCTGGCGCAGCCGCTGGAAAAGCCAGGCGGGAGCAAGGTGTTTCTGGGGGGAGGCGGGATCTATTCCACCGCGTCCGATTATCTGACTTTGCTCCAGGCGCTGCTCAATGGCGGAAGCCTGCGCGGCAACCGCATTCTTCAGCCTGGCACGGTTGCGCTGATGTCCGAAAACCAGATCGGCAATCTCGAGGCCGGAATCCTCAAGACGACCAATCCGGCGCTCTCGAACGACGTGGACTTCTTCCCGGGCACCCATCTGCGATGGGGGCTAGGCAATATGATCAACCTCGATCCCGTCCCGGACGGCCGCAGCGCCGGCAGCTTGACCTGGGCCGGCCTGTTCAACACCTACTACTGGATCGATCCGGCGAAGCGCCTCGCGGGCGTCATCATGATGCAAATCCTGCCGTGCCGTTCGCGGACCGCCAAGCGCTGAATGTCTATCGCCAATTCGAGCACGGGATTTACCGCGCGTTGCGGCAGCCCTGATCTTTTACGGCGCGCGAGCTTGCGGCATCGTCCGCAAGTGCGATAGTGCCTTGCGCTCATCTCGAGGTCAGTCATGTCTCCCAAGATCCCACCTGCACCCGCCGACGCAACCTCACGCCGGGCGGCCAAGCCGACCGTCGTCTATCCCGCCGCTTCAATGCCTGGGCCCGATATGGCCGTGCTGGAATCCGCGCGGCAGACGATGATCAAGACGGAGGAGATCGTGGTGCCGCCGCGCGATGCCCGTGCGTTTCGCGTCTCTCGCGGCCAGTTCTTCCGCATCGTCAGCATCGAGGGCCCGCAGGTCGGCGACCTCAATCTCTGGAACGCTCACGATCTCTCCGAGCGCTTCTTCAGCGGCAAGACGCGCGCGCTGCATGCGACCCATGTCGGCGCCGGCGACCGGCTCTGGAGCACCATGCCGCATCTGAGGCCGATGGCGACCATCAGCCATGACACGCTCGGCTGGTACGGTTTCGACGCGGATGGTGCCGGCATACACGACGTCATCGGCACGCGCTGCGATCCCTATACGAACCTGCTGCTCAATGGCACGGCTTACGACTTCTGCTGCCACTCCAACCTGACGCGCGCGCTTGCCGCCGAACTGAAGACAGACGCGCGCGCCGTCGAGCATCACGTTCACGACGTGCTCAATGTCTTCATGTGCACCGGCTTTACGGGGGATACGCACCAGTATTTCATGAAGGCCAGTCCCGTTCGTCCGGGCGACTTCATCGAGTTCTTCGCGGAGATCGATCTGCTCGGCGCGCTGTCGGCGTGCCCCGGCGGCGATTGCAGCGCGACGCATTCCAGCGATGTCGCGGCCTGTTATCCGCTCAAAATCGAAATCTTCGAGCCGGACCGGGCGACACTCGGCACCTGGAACTGGCCGTCGCCGAGTGCCTATCACCGCAGCCACGGCGCACCCGATTGACCACTGACCGCGGGAACCAAAGCCGCTGTCTGCGCGTCATTCCGGGTTCCCCTGGCCTGCCGACGACCGGAGGCCGGAGACAACCAGAGGGGTGGATATCATGAAAGCGCTCTTCGTCACCGCTTTGCTGACCGTGACCGTTGCCGGCGTTGGTCTTGCCACCGCCGCCGACGGATGTGGCCCCGGCTGCCATACCACCATCTCGGGGGCCTGCGTCGTCGATGGATGGGGAAGCGGCGCGCGCGTCTGGAACGAATGCCCCGCAGGGGCGCAGCCCCGGCCGCCCTGTCCATCCGGCTACACCTGGAGTTCGCGTAAACGCGCCTGCTTCGCCAGCTAAGGCGGGATGAATTCTGGTTGAATCGGTGCGATGCCGAGGATTCACTTCTCCCCGCTGGGGAGAGGCGTCCCCATGCGACTGATCGTACTTAATCTCATCGCGCTTTAGTGGGCTTGTCTCCTCGCCGGACGCCGCTGGGTTCCGCGAGGACGCGGCTATGCCGTTCCGCTCGAAATGAGCACCGCGACCGATCGCGGTCCGACGCTGTAGGAGGTGGAGACATACGGCTGCGCCGTCGCCTCCTCGACGATATCGTTCGGACTGTCCAGCGACGTATCCACCACGCGCTTCCAGATCGATGCCGCCGGCAGCGTGAAGCTCAACGCATCCCAATACACATTGAACATCGCAAAAATGTCGGCGCCATCAGTCGATGCGCCGCGTAAGTGCAACGCAAGCGAGTGCGAGCCGCTGCCGAGATCGGGATCGCCGTCGGTGCCGTGCCACGTGCAGTCGGCGCCCCATCCGGTGCTCCTCGCGATCAAAGAATGGGCCTTGCGGAAGGCGATCATCATGCGGAAGAAGCGTGACACGTCGGCATTGGTTTCAGTGAGGCTCCAGTCGAGCCAAGTGGACTCGTTGTCCTGGTCGTAGACATTCGGGTTGCCGTTCTGGGTGTGCATGAACTCGTCGCCCGCCACGAACATCGGCACCCCGTTCGACAGCATCAACAGGCAGCAGAAATTCTTGACCTGCCGCTTCCTGAGCGCGGCGATCTCGGCGGGCACGTTGCTCGTGCCCTCGTAGCCGCAGCGCCAGCTGCGCTGGTCGACATCGGTGTAGCTGACGACAACGGCCGAGCGGCCAGGGCATGCCTTCCAGATCCGCCATGACGATCTCCCATACGCCCGCCAGCGGCGGGCTCCATGCTCACATCAAGATGGCGTCTGGCGGAGATAAGATCGCACCGCGATGACAATGTCGAGACAGCTGGGCAACGGCGCACCGATCGCATCAGTTCGATCGCGCGAGCCCGGTGCATCGGTGGCACGGCGCGTCGTTTCGTGTCATATTCCGAGCCGGGCGGCCGGTGCGTGTCGGCAATTGCGGCGCCAATCAACCAACAAGCGCTGGAGGAGCGTTGGGGATGTCGAAGCGGGCGACGGCCGCGGTCTGGGTGCGGAGCATCGCTGAAATGCTCGCCGCCGAGGGGCTCGATGTCGCGAGGCTGTTTGCGGCCGCTGGCATCGATCCGCAGGAGCTGGAAGCCCCAGGCGCACGGCTCGCCACCGAGAAGATCAGTCATCTTTGGGAGCTTGCCGTCGAACGGTCGAAGAATCCGGCACTCTCGCTTGCGCAACATGAGGTCGTGCGACCGGCGGCGTTCGACGTGGTTGGCTACACCATGATGTCCTGCGCCGATCTGCGCGGTGCCTTCGAGCGGCTGAACCGGTACTTGCTCATCCTCAGCGACGCGCTGACCATGAGCATGACGGAGGAGAACGATTGCTGTCGCATCGATTTCGTGCTGTTCGGCGGCAGCCGGCCGATCCCGCGTCAGCGCATCGAGTTCATCTTCGTCACCGTGATCGGCTTCTGCCGCTGGATCGCGCGCAGCGACATCAATCCGCGCGCCATCGCGCTTACCTATCCCCCGCCCGCGGATATCTCGCCCTACCGGGCCGCGTTCCGCTGCCCGGTCACGTTCAACGCCGAGCGCAACAGTGTCGTGCTCGCGCGCAAAGACCTGGACCTGGCGCTGCCGACTTTCAATCCGCAGCTCGCCGAGCTGCACGAGCGCTATGCCGGCGAATATCTGCGTCACTTCGACCACGCGCAGACGAGCTTTCGGGTGCGCGAGTCGATCGTGCGGCGCCTTCCCGACGGCGAGCCGCGGCGGGACGAGGTCGCCGTCGAGCTCTGCATGAGCGAGCGTACGTTGCAGCGGCGGCTGGAGGAGGAAGCGACCTCGTTCGTGCAGCTTCTGGACGACACGCGGCGGGAACTGGCGGACCAGTATCTCGGCCGGCTGCATCTGTCGCTCGGGCAGGCGGCCTATCTGCTCGGTTTCGCCGATCAGAGCAGCTTCTTCCGGGCCTGCCGGCGCTGGTTCAAAGCCTCGCCGGGGGAATATCGCAATCGTCTGTTGCAGGGCGTTGCGGCAACCTGACGCCACTGGGCGGCTCACAAGATCGGTGAGGTCATCGACCTCATCAACCAGATCGCCTCGCAAACCAACCTGCTGGCGCTCAACGCCACCATCGAGGCGGCGCGCGCCGGCGAAGCCGGCAAAGGCTTTGCCGTCGTCGCAAGCGAGGTGAAGTCGCTGGCGAGCCAGACCGCGAAAAGCGACCGACGAGATCGGTGCGCAGATCTCGGCGATCCAGGCGGAGACCGATCAGGTGGTCGGCAATATCCAGAGCATCCGCACCACCGCCATGGAGGTCAACGAGATCTCCTCCTCGATCGCAGCGGCCGTGGAGGAGCAGGGCTCTGCGACTCAAGCGATCGCCCGCAGCGTGCAGGACGCGGCGTCCGGCACCAACCAGGTCTCGCAAAACATCTCCGGCGTGACGGAGGCGACCTCCGAAACCGGCCATGTCGCAGGCCAGGTGCTGCAATCGAGCGGCCGCCTGACGCAGAAGTTGCACGCGCTGCAGCACGGGGTGACCGCCTTCGTCGCCGGCGTAAGGGCGGCTTAGGTGAATTCCTCTCCCTCTCCCCGCAAGCGGGGAGAGGTGGAGAATTCCGTGCCGCGGCAACCTTGCTGCGGTTCTATTGACTCCATCCCCGCTTGTCGTTGACGTCCTTCGATGCCCGCTGCAAATAGGCGGTGCAAGGAGGCTCGCTCAATGTCGTTCCGAAAGCTCCTGATCGCCAATCGCGGCGAGATCGCCATCCGTATCGCACGGGCCGCTGCGGATGCCGGCATTGCGACGATGGCGATCTTTCCTGCCGATGATGCGCTGTCGCTGCATGTCCGCGCCGCCGACGAGGCGATCGAAATTCCCGGCCGCGGTGCGCGGGCCTATCTCGACATCGAGAGCGTGGTGAAGACGGCGAAGGGAGCAGGCTGCGACGCGGTGCATCCCGGCTATGGCTTTCTCAGCGAGAACGCGGACTTCGCCAAGGCCAGCGCGATGGAGGGCATCGTGTTCGTCGGGCCGAAGGTCACCGCGCTCGAGCTGTTCGGCGACAAGGTGGCCGCGCGTCAGTTGGCCAAGCGCTGCGGCGTACCGATCGTCGCGGGCACCAGCGGGCCGTCTTCGCTGGAGGAGATCAGGGCGTTCTTCGATTCTCTCGGCAAGTCCGCCGCAATCGTGATCAAGGCGATGGCCGGCGGCGGCGGCCGCGGCATGCGCATTGTGGAGAAGGCTGCGGATCTCGGCGAGGCCTATGCGCGCTGCCAGTCCGAAGCGAAAGCCGCCTTCGGCTTCGACGGGGTCTATGCCGAGCGCCTGATCCGCAAGGCGCGCCACATCGAGGTGCAGATCATCGGCGACAGGCATGGCGCGATCAGCCATTTCTGGGAGCGCGAATGCACCGTCCAGCGCCGGCACCAGAAGCTGATCGAAGTGGCGCCCAGCCCCTCGCTCGGTGACGGCTTGCGCGGCCGCATCATCGAGGCGGCGAAGCAGCTTGCCGCGCATGCGGCCTACGACAATCTTGGTACGTTCGAGTTTTTGGTCGACGGCGCCACTGAAGACAGCTTCGCCTTCATCGAGGCCAATCCGCGGCTCCAGGTCGAGCACACCGTGACGGAGGAGGTGCTGGGTGTCGATCTCGTCCGCGCCCAGCTCGCGGTCGCCTCGGGCAGCTCGCTCGCCTCGCTTGGTCTGGATCAACCGTCGATCCCCAAGCCACGCGGCCATGCCATGCAGCTCCGCGTCAACATGGAAACGCTGGACGAGCTAGGGGCCACGCATCCGACCGGGGGCGTGCTCGCGGTGTTCGAGCCGCCATCGGGTCCCGGCGTGCGCGTCGACAGTTTTGGCTATGCCGGCTACAAGACCAGCGCCGCCTTCGACTCGCTGCTTGCCAAGGTCATCGTCCATGCGCCGGGTGAGGCTTGGCACGACGTGGTCGCGAAGGCCTCGCGCGCCTTGCGCGAGTTCCGCATCGATGGTGTCATCACCAACATTGCCTTCCTCCAGGCGGTGCTCGCCCATCCGGACTTCAAAACCAATCGCATCGCGACCGACTTCATCGATCGAAACGTCGCCAAGCTCGTGGAGGCCGCCGATGGCGCGGCACGGCCAATGTTCTTTGCCGCGACTGACACGTCCGGCGATCACGCGGCGCAAACCCATGCCGCGCAGGAGGTGCCGGAGGGAACGGTGATGGTCGCAGCTCCCCTGCAGGGCACCGTGGTCACGATCCAGGTCAGGGAAGGCGAGATCGTGCGCCCCGGACAGCAGCTCGCGGTGATCGAGTCCATGAAGATGGAGCACCTGGTGATGGCCGAGCAGGGCGGCCGGGTCACAAAACTCGTGGCCGGCGACGGCGTCACGCTGCTGCATGGCGAGCCGATCCTCTATCTCAAGCCACTCGACGTCGCAGCCGACAGCGCGGCCAAGGAAGCCGAGATCGATCTCGATCACATCCGTCCCGATCTCGCCGAGATGTTTTCGCGCCAGGCCAACGCGTTTGACGAAAATCGCCCGGCGTCGGTCGAGCGTCGCCGCAACACCAACCAGCGCACGGCGCGAGAAAACGTCGCGCAGCTCGTCGATGACGGCTCCTTCATGGAATATGGCAGCCTCGCGATCGCTGCGCAGCGCCGCCGCCGCAAGCTCGACGACCTCATCAAGAACACCCCGGCGGACGGTCTGATCACCGGCGTTGCAACCGTGAATGCGGACAAGTTCGGCCCCGACGGCGCGCGCTGCATGGTGGTGGCCTACGACTACACCGTGCTCGCGGGCACGCAGGGCCACATGAACCACAAGAAGATCGACCGCATGCTGACGCTCGCCGAGCAATGGAGCATGCCGTTGGTATTTTACGCCGAAGGCGGCGGCGGCCGGCCCGGTGACACCGACCGTCTCGGCATGACCGGTCTCGATGGCCCGTCGTTCCTGCAATTCGCAAAACTCTCCGGCCTCGTGCCGATGGTCGGTGTCGTCTCCGGCTATTGCTTTGCGGGCAATGCAGCGATGCTCGGCTGCTGCGACGTCATTATCGCCACCAAGAACGCCTCGATCGGCATGGGCGGACCGGCCATGATCGAAGGCGGTGGTCTCGGCGTCTATCATCCCGCCGAGGTCGGTCCGGTCTCGTTCCAGTCGCCGAATGGCGTCATCGACATCCTCGTCGAGGACGAGGAGGAGGCGACCCGGATCGCGCAGAAATACCTGTCCTATTTCCAGGGCGCGGTCAGCGAGTGGCAGGCGGCCGATCGCGCCTCCTGCGCCGCGCGGTCCCCGAGAACCGCCTGCGTGTCTATGACATCCGCACCGTGATCGATCTCATCGCGGACACGGATTCCGTGCTCGAGCTCCGCCGCGACTACGGCGTCGGGATGGTCACCGCCTTCATCCGCATCGAAGGCAGGCCGTTCGGCCTGATCGCCAACAATCCCCGTCATCTCGGCGGCGCGATCGATGCGAATGCCGGCGACAAGGCGGCGCGCTTCCTCCAGCTCTGCGACGCCTTCGACATTCCGATCGTCTCGCTCTGTGACACGCCCGGTTTCATGGTTGGCCCCGAGGCGGAGAAGACCGCGATCGTGCGCCATGTCTCGCGCATGTTCGTCACCGGTGCGAGCCTCACCGTGCCGCTGTTCGGCATCGTTCTGCGCAAGGGTTATGGTCTCGGCGCGCAGTCGATGATCGGCGGCGGCTTCCATGCCTCGTTCTTCACCGCGGCCTGGCCGACCGGCGAGTTCGGTGGCATGGGTCTCGAAGGCTATGTGCGGCTCGGCTTCCGCAAAGAGATGGAGGCGATCGCCGACCCGGTCGAGCGCGAGACGTACTACCGCAACAAGGTCGCCGAGCTCTACGCCAACGGCAAAGCGGTCTCGATCGCCTCGGTGTTCGAGATTGATAATGTCATCGATCCCGCCGAGACGCGGCGCTGGATCATGGCGGGCCTACGCTCCGTGCCGAAGCCGCCGGCGCGTACGGGGAAGAAACGGCCCTGCATCGACGCGTGGTGAGCAGGCGCAGCGATAGATGGCGGCGCTCCGCCCTGCAGGTCTCGATAATGACATTCTGCCAGTGATTTGCCCGACGTGTCAAATCATTTCGTAAAATCCGTAAGGCGCCGCGGCGGCAGTCATCGACTCCTTTGCATGGGGTTGTTTTCGATATTTTGAGAAGCGCCGCGGATCGCGTGTCTCGGCCCGGCCGGTTCCCGATTGACATCCCGGCCTGCGGTGCCAGACTTTGCACGATAATTCAGGGTGGAGACGTCCGCGATGCCCAGCCTGTCGGCCTCGAACCATGTCGCCCGTGTGCTGTCCGTCGCCACGCACGCGGCCGACATCGACGCGGAGTCGCGGATCGCAAATTCCTGGCGGCGTTGCCTGATCAATCACAAGCTCGATCCCGCCCGCCAGGGTCCGCCACAGACGCTCACCGAAGCCGAGGTCCGGCACGTCGCCGAGCCGATGGAACGGCTGATCCGGCTCGCGACGCCGGAGCTCGAGGATCTCGCCCGCGTGCTGCGCGAGGCCGGCTATTGCGTCAACCTCGCCGATCCCAATGCCACCATGCTGTGGAGCCGGCTGCCGGGCGAAGCCGACACCGAGATATTTTTGCGCTGGAAAGTCTATACCGGCTCGAACTTTTCAGAGGCCTTTGAGGGCACCAACGGTCTCGGCACCGCGCTTGCGGAAGAAAAGCCGATCCTGGTGCATCGTGACGAGCATTTCCGCGCGCAATGGAGCATTTTCTCCTGTGCGGTCACGCCGCTCTTCGACGAGACCGGCCGGCTTGCAGGTGCGGTGAACATCACCTCCTGCCGCGATGATTTGAGCCGGACGGCTCATCAGCTTGCGCTCGCGGTCACCGCGGAGGCGACGCGCCGCGTCGAGGATACGATCTTCCGCAATCATTTCCGCAACGCCTGGATCGCGACGGTGCCCGGCGATGGCGGCAGCGGATTGATCGCCTATGACCGCGACCGCCGCATCGTCGGCGCCTGCCGCGCGGCGCGCGCGATGCTGGGGCTGACCGATGGCCTGATCGCATCCGGCATCGACCTGTCGCGTTACGTCAAATTCGACGCGGCGCGTGCGGCAGACGAGATCGTCGAACTGCGTCGCGCCGATGGCCGTCCGCTCGGGCCGGGGCATGTGGCGCCGCCGCTGCGCGCAAGACTGCCCGGCCGTCAACCGGTCGCGCGCCGCGAGGCCCCCGCAGGCCGGTTCGAAGGCTTGAACAAGCTTGCCGGCAGCGATCCCGGCCTGCTCAGAAGCGTGAAGCGCCTGAGGAGCATCGGCGATCATAATCTGCCGATCCTGCTGCATGGCGAGACTGGCGTCGGCAAGGATGCTTTTGCGCGCGCCATTCATGCCGGCAGCAACCGCGCGCGCAGCAACTACGTCGCGCTGAATTGCGCGGCGATGCCGGAAAGCCTGATCGATGCCGAGCTGTTCGGCTATGAGGCCGGTGCCTTCACCGGCGCGCGGCGCGACGGCTCGAAGGGGCTGATCGTGCAGGCCGACGGCGGCACGCTGTTCCTGGACGAGATCGGCGACATGCCGATCGCGCTCCAGACCCGCCTGCTGCGCGTCCTGGAGAACCGCGAGGTCTTGCCGCTCGGCGCGCTCAAGCCCACCGCCGTCGACATCCGCCTGATCAGCGCTACCCATCGCGATCTCGGCCGCATGGCGGAGGGGGGCGCCTTCCGCACCGATCTGTATTTCCGCCTGCGCGGCATGGAGATTCGGCTGCCGGCCTTGCGCGAGCGCGCCGACAGGGCGGATGTGATCGCCAGCATCGCGGCCGAGGAGGCGCCGGGCTGCCGGCTGTCGCCTGCGGCCTGGTCGGCGCTGCTCGCTTATCCCTTCCCCGGCAACATGCGTCAGCTCCGTCATGTGCTGCGGCTCGCCGGCTGCACCACCGAGGACAGCGTCATCAGCGATACCGATCTCGATCTACCGCCGTTCGGCGGCCGCGCCGGCGAGCCGGATCTTGCCGCAGCCGAACGCGCGACCATCGTGGAGGCGCTGCGCAGGCACGGCGGCCGCGTCACTGAGGCGGCAAAAGCGCTCCGCCTGAGCCGCGCCACGCTCTATCGCAAGATCAAGCAGTTGAAGATCGACACCGCGAAGTAACGTGAACGAAGGCCGCCTCTCGCCTTGTAAGGGGAGAGGGAGGGCAGCGCCAATCCTCGAGACCGATCGTTAAGAAAAATCGCTCCAGCTCAGATGCCGTGCATCGAGATCGCCGAGCGTCACGGCATCGCGGATCTCCTGCGGCGTATGAAAACTGCTGCGGAGATAGACGAGCGGAACGGCTTGTGCGGCGTGTGAGACGTCACGCACCTCACCAACGAAGATCGAATGCGTCGCCGTCTCGAACTCCTTTGCCAGCACGCAGTCGAACGCAGCGACCGCATCGTCCAGCACCGGCGCGCCGGTCGCACCTTTGGTCCACTGCCCGAGGGCGAAGCGGTCGTCGCCATTGACGCCCTTCTGGCCGCTGAAGGTCAGCGCCAGCAGCGCGTGGTCCTCATGCAGGAAGTTGATCGCGAAGGCGCCTTCCTCGCGGATACGCGCATGCGCGCTGGCGTTGCGGTTGACGCAGACGATCAGCGACGGAGGATTGTCCGACAGCGAGCAGGCCGAGGTCACCGTCAGCCCGGTGCGCCTTCCGTGCTCGGCGCCGACCGTCACCAGCGCCACTGCGCCGGCACATTGCCGCATCGCCTGCTTGAAGTCCTTTGCGTCGATCGTCATGCGCATTTCCTTCCAATGCCGGCGGGTGCGGCACGTCCGTCCCGCACCCGCGCTTCGTCACGCCGCCTTGCGCGCGCTGCCGAGATGTTTCAGCCGCGGCATCACCTCGTTCTTGAGCAGCGCCAGCGAATGCTGCCAGGCTTCCGGCTTGTGCTTGTAGTCGAAGCCGAACACCAGGAGCACGCCGAAGCCGCCGACCTCCTCGTAGATCTTCTCGATCTTCTCGGCCACGGTCGACGGCGAGCCGACGATCCAGTTGCGCTTGGCGCAGTATTCGACGGTGACGTCGCTGTCGGGTACGTCGGGCGCGTGCTTCAGGTAGTCCTTGAAGCCGAAATGACCGAGCAGCGGCAGAAAATATTCGCTCATCATCCGGCCCATCATGTCGCCGGTCGAGAGTTTCCAGGCCTCCTCGTCGGTGTCGGCGACGAACACCTCTCGCACCAGTCGCCAATCGCTGCGGTTCGGCTTGCGGCCGGTCTTGGCGGCACCGATCTCCACGGAGTCCCAATGGCTGCCGACATAGGCCGGATTGAGGTTGAGGCTCATCGGGATGAAACCGCGCTCGCCGGCAAGCTTGAGCGTGTCCGAGTTCTTCGAGAGGCCGGCGACGCCAATCGGCGGATGCGGCGCCTGCACCGGCTTGATGTGAGGTTTCAGGAAATCGAACATCGTGTCCGGCTTGGTTACCGTCCAGTATTTGCCCTTGTGGGTGAAGGGCGCAGGCTCGGTCCAGAGCTTCAAGATGATCTCCAGCGCCTCGCGCGTCATCTCGCGGTTCTGCCCGCTCATGCCGTCGACGTTGAACATCGCCCAGTCGCTCGGCAGGCCCGAGGCCGCGACGCCGAAATTCAGACGCCCTTCCGAGAGGTGATCGAGCATCGCGACGCGATTGGCGAGTTCGGCCGGGTGGTGATAGGGCAACAGGAAGCCGCCCGGTCCGATGCGGATGTTCTTGGTCTGCAACAGCGCCTGCGCGATCAGAAGGTCGGGCGTGGGATTGGGCTCCCAGGGCGCGGTGTGATGCTCGCCGATCCAGGCCTCCTGATAGCCGAGCTCGTCGAGCCAGCGCATCGTCTGGAGGTCCCAGTCGTTTCCTTCCTTCAAGCCGCACTCCGGCGGATGCGAAGGCATCGTGAAATAGCCGATCTCCATGGTGTTTCCTCGTTCCGTTGTTGACGCGTCTTGGCTGCGCGGTTCCGGTAAATGAGCAAGCGGTGTGCCAGCGATGCGAGGCCGCGGCCGGCCGAGAAAGTGCTGGTTTGCGCGTGCAATAGTCGATATCTGAGGGATGGATGCACGAGTGATAGTCTCATTGTCGCGAGACATGTCTTGGCAGCGAGACAAGGCGGGCGATGGTGAAAGGACCAGACGATCAGATCAGGGGACGTGGGGTATCATGACGGAAGCTGCCTATGTCGCGGTGGATTGGGGCACCACGAGCTTCCGGCTTTGGTTGATCGACCGTGACGGCCGGGTTCTGGCTGAGCGCCGCAGCAGCGAAGGCATGATGGCGGCGGCCAAGACCGGTTTTGCCGCCGTGCTGCAATCGCATCTGGATGCGGTCGGTGCGGGAGGCGAGCTGCCTGTGCTGATCTGCGGCATGGCCGGCGCCCGCCAGGGCTGGGTCGAAGCCGGCTATGTCGATACCCCGGCGCCGCTTGCCGCGATCCTCGCGCGCGCCGTCCCTGTCCCCGGACAGTCGCGCGACATTCGCATTCTGCCGGGAATTGCGCAGCGTGACGCCACCGCACCGGATGTGATGCGGGGCGAGGAGACCCAGCTGCTCGGCGCACTCGGTCTCGATGCGGCCGGCGAGGCGCTGGTCTGCATGCCCGGCACGCATTCGAAATGGGTCAGTGTCAGCGGTGGAACGGTCGCGCGTTTCGCCACCTTCATGACCGGCGAACTCTTCAGCGTCATCTCGCGCGAGACGATCCTCTCGCACGCGATCGCCGGCGCCGATGACGCGGAAGACCGCGAGGCATTCAGGTCAGCGGTGGCGGCTGGGTTCAAGACCCCGGCATCCGCAGCCAACCTCCTGTTCCAGGTGAGGTCGCGGCAGCTCTTGTTCGGCGGCACGCCGGCCGCTGCGCGCGAAACCATCTCGGGCACCCTGATCGGGATCGAGCTTGCGGCGGGACTCGCGCGCGGCCGGCCGCAGAGCGGCATCAGGCTGGTTGCATCGGGGCGGCTGGAGGTGCTGTATCGGCTGGCGTTTGAAACACTTGGCGTTGCGGTCGAGCCGATCGACGCCGACGAGACGGTGCGCCGCGGCCTTGCGATGGCGGCGCGCGCCATCTGGACGAGATAGAAGGATCCTCCGCATGAGCGTGCCATTTCCGACCATGAAGCGCCCGCTGGTCGCAATCCTGCGCGGGGTGAAGCCCGACGAGGCCGACGGTATCGTCAGCGTGCTGATCGAGGCAGGCATGACCGCGATCGAAATTCCCCTGAACTCGCCTGATCCGTTCCGCTCGATCGAGATCGCGGTCAGGCGCGCGCCGGCCGGCGTGCTGGTTGGCGCCGGCACGGTGCTCACGACCGCCGATGTCGACCGGCTGAATGAGGCCGGCGGCAAACTGCTGGTGGCCCCGAATGTCGACACGCAGGTGATTGCGCGTGCGCATGAGCACGGCATGGTGACCATGCCCGGCGTGTTCTCGCCGACCGAAGCGTTGCTTGCGGCACGCGCCGGCGCATCGAGCCTGAAGTTCTTTCCGGCCAGCGTGCTGGGCCCCGCGGGCATTGCCGCGATCCGCGCCGTGCTGCCGGCAAGCGCGATGATCGCCGCCGTCGGCGGGGTCTCCGACCAGAACTTCGCCGAATACGTCAAAAGCGGCGTTCGTGCCTTTGGCCTTGGCAGCAGCCTCTACAAGCCGGGCATGACAGCAGCCGATGTCGCCGCGCGCGCCAGGGCGACGATTGCGGCCTACGATCAAGCGATTGGGGGCGCGTGAGAGCCGGGCCCCTCAGCTTCGCCTCGCCGAGGGCCACACCAGCCGCTCGTGCCGGCGCGCAAAGCGCTGCCAGTGCAGGATCGCGCCGACCAGCAGTGGCGGAACGAAGCCAAGCACGATCAGGAAAGTCGGCAGTGGCTTTGGCGAGATGAACGCGATGGCGATGTCGGAGATCAGCCACAGCGCGGCAAACAGCACCGCGAAATCGGTCCGCGGAAAGTGCAGATAGTAGAAGATGGCGGTGATGATCACCGCGGGTCCGATCGCAATGCCGATCATGACCGCCGTTAGCTCTTTCGGCGTCAGCGCGTCCAGCACCATCGACGCCAACAGCCATATGGCGGCGAACATGGCGATGATGTCGATCGGGTGCCGCAATCGGATACCCCTCCTGGGAGACGCGTTATCGTTGTGGCGCGCGCGCCGGCCGTCAAGCCCCAATGCGGCTATTCCTCATTACTCCCCGGCGTCGGCCGCAGCATGAAATGGCCGAAAGCCGACGCGATTGGCTTGTCCGGGGCGTCCTGCCAGGCCCTTGCCTCGAACGCGACGATGCGCCGACCCTGCTTGACGATCGAGACGTTGGCAAAGCTGTCGAGCGCGCGGCCGGAGCGCAAATAGTTGATCGTCAGTCCGACCGGCTTGGGCGGCGCCGAGATGCCGAGCTCGCGCGTCACGCCGACAATGGCCGTGGTCTCCAGGAATGCGCCGGTCATGCCGCCATGGATCGCGGGCAGGATCGGGTTGCCGATGATCTTTGGCGAGAACGGCATCATCAGTGTGCCGTCGTGCTGGATGCGGATGCCGAGGCAGCGCGCGAACGGGCTGTTGGCGAACGTACCGGCCGGATCCTCCGGTGCCTCCAGCGCCGGGATGCTGCGCTGGTCCCTCGCGCGGTCGGCGAGCATGTTGGTGCGGTTGGCGCCGATCATGAAGCAGGCGGTCGCGGTTGCAACCGGAGCGTCCTCGGACTCCTGGTAGGCGGTCGAACGCACGAAGGCGATCGAGCGCGTGGTGCGATAGCAAATCGAATGCGCTCTGATGTCGAGGCCGGGAGTCGCCGGCTTCTGGTAGTCGATGCGCAAATCCAGCGTTGCGATCGCGCGCGTGCCGTCGAGCGCGAGCTGCACCGCCATGCCGCAGCTCTCGTCGAGCATCGCGGTGACGACGCCGCCATGCAGCACGCCGGTCTCGGTGTCGCCGACGAAGACGGGGCGGTAGGGCAGGCTCGACCAGGCTTCGCCAGGTGCCGCGCGGTCGAGCCTGAGCCCGCTGATATAGCCATAATCGGAGCGGCGGCCCTTGATGGCCTCGGCGAGCGCGTCGAACGGGAGCGTCGTATCTTGCGATTTTGACATGGTCACATGTTAGACCGTTCTCGTGGCTTCCGCAAAAATCTCAAGCCTCATTCGGGGCTCGACAGGCGCGTGCGAAGCAACGATGCTGCGCGACCAGCTGTTTGAGAAAGACGAGGAACCCCATGGCAGACCCCGACGCGCCGGCGACCAATTCAGGGGGCGTGACCATTTCGACGGGTAGCGCCGAGCGTGCGCCGTTCATCTATTTCGACGGCGTCTCCTGCTTCGGCCACCACAACGGCGCAATCCAGATCGAGCTCGCCGCGAACCTTTTGATGCCGGTCGGTCCGGGCGTGCGCGTCGACGTGATCCAGACCGGACACATCCGCTGTAGCCCGGCCGCCGCCATCGCCCTGCGTGAAGCGCTCGACAAGGCGCTCGCCATGATGCAGCAGGGCCAGCAGCAGCCGACGGAGGTCATTCCGGCAATGAAGAATTGAGGCCGCTCTGATCGTGGATCGTCGGGTGGGTTAGCGAAGCGTAACCCACCACTTCTCTCGCCCGCGGCATGGTGGGTTACGCCTTCGGCTAACCCACCCTGTACCCTACGCAGTTCAAGCGCCGCTCGCCGCTCACCCCTTCGTCACGTGCACCTTCGGCTTCTTGCCGGCATTCCATTTGCCATCGATGGCGCGCTCGATCTGGGCGGCGAGTTGCAAGAGCAGCCCGTCATTGGCCTGCCTGGCGATGGCCTGGATGCCAAGCGGCAGGCCGTGCTCGTTCTCGGCGAGCGGCAGCGAAACCGCCGGCATGCCGCACAGATTCGCCAGCGGCGTGAAGGCGAAATTGCGCCAGAGATTGCCGAACCAGTCCAGCACATCCGGATTGTCGGAGATCGTGAGAAACTCCTTCGTGCCAACCTTCGGTGTCGGCAGCGCGGTGATCGGCGTCAGGATGACGTCCCACTGCTCGAAGAAGCCCCCGAAGCCGCGCGAGGTGGTGTTGAACACCGCCTGCATCTTGGCCCGCTCGGCAAAGCTCGCGTGGCGGCCTGCCTCCCAGATGCGGATGTTCATCGGCTCGATCAGATCCTCGGGCGGCCGCTCCAGCCCGCGCGCGGCGAGCATGTTCGAGATCACGACGGCGAAGTTCGAGATGTAGCAGGTGGTCTGCGCGTCGAAGGCAGCGCGGAAATCGAGCTCGGGCAGGGCAAAGTCGACGTGATGGCCGAGGCCTTCGAGGAAACGGCCGATCTTTTCCAGCTCGGCGGCGATGTGCGGCGTCGCGCGATAATCGCCCCATTGATGCGACAACGCGATGCGGAGCTTGCCGGGATCGCGCTTGATCATCTCGGTATAGGGCTGCGCCGTGGTCCAGAACGGCATGAACTCGCCGGGCGCCGGTCCCCGGGCATGATCGATGAAGGCGGCGGTATCGCGCACGCTGCGCGACTGGCAGCCCTGGATCGAGACGAGGCCGGTGAGATCGGACATATGCGGCGCAAGCGAGAACACGCCGCGCGACACCTTCAGCCCGATATTGCCGTTGACCCCTGCGGGAATGCGGATCGAGCCGCCGCCGTCGGTCGCATGCGCAATCGGCACGATGCCAGCCGCCACCGATGCGGCGCTGCCCGCCGACGAGCCGCATGTGGTGTAGTCGGTATTCCAGGGATTGCGCGTGACATAGACGGCCGGGTTGTCGGCGGAGCTGCACACGCCGAACTCCGGCGTCGTGGTCCGTCCGATCAGGTTCAATCCGGCCTGGCGGAATTTCGTCGTGAGGAAGGTGTCGGCGCCTGCGCGATTGCCGCGCATCAACAGCGAGCCCATTTCCTGCAAGCGGCCCTTCATGGTGGGTCCGAGATCCTTCATCAGGAAGGGCAGGCCGGCGAACGGGCCGGCGAGATTGATGCCGTCCCTGGCGGGATCCGCGATCACGTCGTCGAACAGCTCGACCACGCCCGACAATGTGGAATCGACCTTCGCCACCGCTGCCGCAGCCTGGCGCGCTAATTCGGCAGGCGTGAGCTCGCCCTTCTTGACGCACCCAGCCAGCGCCACGCCATCATGCTGCGCCCATTCATTCCAGCTCATCGGCAAAGTCATATCGGTCCCTTTCGTGAGGCGGCACCATAATTCCGCCGGGGACCCTGTCAACAAACCGGCCCTGCAGGGCTGCTGCGCTGAATTCGGCAGACTGCAATTCCGCCGGCGGATTAGCCGGGCGCTGAACTACCTTTGACGCGCAACCAAGGACTGCGCGGGGGCCTCCTGCCACGACCGAGGCGTGCTTGCGAGGATGGGCTGATGAAACTCCGGAGCGCGCCCGCAGTCACTGGCTAGTGTTGGGCGGATTTGGCCAGAATCTCGCTCGCCGGCCGGCAGATCACCTTGACGCGCTCGTCGGGCTGAATGTCCCGGCCAATGGAGCTTTCCGCCAGATAGGCCTGGCCGTGCATCAGGCAAGTCACCGGGTTACCGAACTCGGTCGGAACCCGCATGACCGTGACCGCACTGTTGCGCGTGCAGTCCTGCAGGTCGGGTGTCACGGCAACCGAGCAAATCAGGACCAGAGCTGTGAGCATGTTGTCCTCCGGCTAGCGTCCCAACTGATCCGCGGCAGCCGAAGCGGCATTCGAAAATGTGCTCGTCATGGCAATATCCAATGCGAAGTAAGATTCACGCAATCAAACACTGGGGACGATGCTATTCCATATCGGTCACGGTGAATGTGAGCGTGTTCACATGATTTCCAGATCGCGCAGCCGATTTCCTGCGCTTGCGATGACGATGGAAGGCATGGGTGTGTTCCGGGTTCAGCCGTCGAGCCCGACCATGTTCCGAGGCGGTGCTGCAACCGAACGAATGTGGCGAGATCGCATCGGCGCAACAAAAATCCCCTGTCGACGGCTCCGTGTCGTACCTTGATGAATCAAGTCGGGTTGGTCCATAAGCGGCGTCCCGCGACCGGTGGTTCGGTTCGCGTCGCGTGCTTGGATTAGAGGAAACTGGCGTGGCAAACATCAACCAGAAGATTGCGCAGGAGCTCGGGGCCCGGGAGGAGCAGGTCGAGGCGGCGGTGACGCTGCTCGACGGCGGCGCCACGGTTCCCTTCATCGCCCGCTACCGCAAGGAGGCCACCGGTGCGCTCGACGACGCGCAGCTGCGCACGCTGGAAGAGCGCCTGGTCTACCTGCGCGAGCTCGAAGACCGGCGCAAGGCGATCCTCGAATCGATCCGCGAGCAGGGCAAGCTCGACGCGACGCTGGAGGCCACCATCATGGCCGCCGACAGCAAGGCGCGCCTGGAAGACATCTATCTGCCGTTCAAGCCGAAGCGCCGCACCAAGGCGGAGATCGCCAAGGAAGCCGGCCTCGAGCCGCTCGCCAACAAGTTGATGGCAGAGCCCGCGAACGATCCGAAGGCGGTGGCGGAAACATTCGTCAACGCCGAGAAGGGCGTGGCCGATGCCGCCGCCGCCCTCGACGGCGCCCGCGCCATCCTGGTCGAGCGCTTCGACGAGGATGCTGATCTGATCGGCAGCCTGCGCGAGGAGATGTGGACCAATGCGCGCATGGCCTCCAAGGTGCGCGACGGCAAGAAGACCGAGGGTGAGAAATTCGCCGACTATTTCGAGTTCTCCGAGCCACTGACCAAACTCCCGTCGCATCGCATCCTCGCGATGTTCCGCGGTGAAAAGGAGGAGATCCTCGATCTCCAGATCCAGGCCGAGGCCGAAGCGCCGCCCGCGGGCGTGCCGAGCGCCTATGAATTGAAGATCATGAAACGGTTCGGCATCGCCGACCTCAAGCGCGCGGGCGACCGCTGGCTGATCGACACCGTGCGCTGGGCCTGGCGCACCAAGATCCAGGTGCACCTCAACATTGACCTGCGCATGCGGTTGTGGAACGCGGCCGAGACCGAGGCCGTGCGCGTGTTCGCCTCGAACCTGCGCGATCTGCTGCTGGCGGCACCCGCCGGCACCCGCGTCACCATGGGGCTCGATCCCGGTTACCGCACCGGCGTCAAGGTCGCCGTGATCGATGCGACCGGCAAGGTGGTCGACACCACCGCAATCTATCCGCACGAGCCGCAGCGGCAGTGGAACGAGTCGCTCGCGATCCTCGGCAGGCTCGCGCTGAAACATCGCGTCGAGCTGATCGCGATCGGCAACGGCACCGCCTCGCGCGAGACCGACAAGCTCGCGACGGAGCTCGTGAAGGGCCTGGCTGAGCTGAAGATGACCAAGATCGTGGTGTCGGAAGCGGGCGCGTCGGTCTATTCGGCCTCCGCCTTCGCGTCGCAGGAATTGCCGGGCCTGGACGTCACCCTGCGCGGCGCGGTCTCGATCGCCCGGCGCCTTCAGGATCCGCTCGCCGAGCTCGTCAAGATCGAGCCCAAGGCGATCGGCGTCGGCCAGTACCAGCACGATCTCGGCGAGGCCAAGCTCGCGCGCTCGCTCGATGCCGTGGTCGAGGATTGCGTGAACGCAGTCGGTGTCGACGTCAACACCGCCTCCGCGCCGCTGCTTGCCCGCGTCTCGGGCGTCGGTGCGGGCCTTGCGCAGAGCATCGTACAGCATCGCGACGCCAACGGCCCCTTCAAGTCGCGCAAGGCGCTCAAGGACGTGCCGCGGCTCGGGCCGAAGGCGTTCGAGCAGTGTGCGGGCTTCTTGCGCATCCTCGGCGGCGAGGATCCGCTCGATGCCTCCGGCGTGCATCCGGAAGCCTACCCGGTGGTACGCAGAATCCTCAGCGCCACCAAGAGCGATATCAAGGCGCTGATCGGCAACAGCGACGTCGTGCGGACATTGAAGCCGAAGGACTATGTCGACGAGACCTTCGGCCTGCCGACCGTGACCGACATCCTGCGCGAACTTGAAAAGCCCGGCCGCGACCCGCGTCCCGCGTTCAAGGCGGCGGTGTTCAAGGAAGGCGTCGAGGAGATCAAGGATCTCAAGAAGGGCATGATCCTCGAGGGCACGGTGACCAACGTGGCCGCCTTCGGCGCGTTCGTCGATATCGGCGTGCATCAGGACGGCCTCGTGCACATCTCGGCAATGTCCAAGAATTTCATCAAGGATCCGCGCGAGGTGGTGAAGCCCGGCGACATCGTCAAGGTGAAGGTGCTGGACTTCGAGGTCGCCCGCAAGCGCATCTCGCTGACGCTGCGCCTCGACGACGAGGTCGGCGCCACGAAGGACGCGCCCGGAATGCAGCGCGACAATTCGCGAAACGCCGGCCGCATGACCTCATCGGCCCCGCGCAAGCAGGAATCCTCCGGCGGCGGCGCGCTCGCCGAAGCCCTCCGCCGCGCCGCCGAAAAGAGCGGCCGCGGCAAGCCGGCGTAAGGCGTCCGGCAAACTAACTTCCGCGTCAGAATCTGGCGCATTTGTAAGTTGAAGGCGAGCCTGCCGTCGCCTCATCTGATCCTCCGAGTGCGGCGAGGCTACAGCCGCACTGCAAGGAGGATCTTCCGATGAACAACAGGCTTCTCACAGGCCTCGTCGCAGCGGCAGTCGCCGCGACGCTGGCGGTCGCGTCGCCCGTCCTCGCGCAGCGTGGCGGCGGCGGGCATGGCGGCTTCGGCGGCGGCGGGCATATGGGTGGTGGCGGCATGGGCATGGGGGGCGGCATGCGTACTGGCGGAATGGGCGGCGCCCACTTCGGTGGCATGGGCGGTGCTCGTTTTGGCGGAGCGAGCTTTGGTGGCGCGCGCTTCGCCGGCGCACCGATGGCAGGCCGCGCGGCCTTCGCGCCGCGCTTTGCGGGCAGCCCGATGGCCGCCCGGGCAGCCTTCGTCGGGCCACGCTTCGCCGGTACCGGCTTCCGCGGCAGGCCCTTCATCGGCCGCCACGCCTTCTTCTTCCGGCATCATCGCTTCAATCGCTTCGCCTTCTTCGGCGCCCCGTTCATCTACGCCGGCTATTACGACGGCTGCTGGCGCCGGAGCTGGACGCCTTGGGGCTGGCAATGGGTCAATGTGTGCGGGGACTACTGGTACTAGCATCGCGTGACCGCACCGTTGTCGCGATCGCCGCCAGGCAGTTCCGCCCTGCCCCGGAACGGGATAGTCTGGTGGCGATCGTCGCGGAGAGTTGAGCCAAGAGCTGAGCAATGACCGGAGGTCACCGCCGCATTCTCGTCGTCGAGGACGACCTGGAGACCGCAGGCCAGCTCGCCGAAGAGCTGACGACAAGCGGCTACGAGGTCGATCTCGCCGCGACCGGGCGCGAGGCGCTCAGCCGCGGCAGCAAGCGCGACTATGCCGTGATCACCATCGACCGCATGCTGCCTGACATCGATGGCATCACGGTGATGCGCCAGCTGCGCGACGACGGCATCGCTTCGCCCTTCCTGATCATCTCCGCGCTCGGCGAGGTCGACGACCGCGTGCGGGGCCTGCGCGCCGGCGGCGACGACTATCTCGTCAAGCCGTTCTCCTTCGTCGAGCTGCTCGCGCGCCTCGAGGCTCTCGGCCGCCGTAGCGAGACGATTGCAAAGGAGACGATCTTGCGCGTCGGCGATCTCGCCGTCGATTTGATCTCCCGCAGCGCCAGTCGCCGCGGCAAGAAGATCCCGCTGCTGCCGCGCGAATTCCAGCTGCTCGAATATCTCGTCCGCAACGAGGGCCGCGTCGTCTCCCGCGCGATGCTGCTTCAGCACGTCTGGGATCTGCATTTCGATCCCTCCACCAACATCATCGACGTCTATGTCGGCCGCGTCCGCCGCAAGGTCGACGATGCCCAAGCCTATCCGCTGATCCACACCATCCGCGGCATCGGATATTGCCTCCGTGCTCCTGGCTGATACGCTCAAGTCGTCGACATTCCGCCTGGCGCTGATCGCGATCGGCGTCTTTGGCCTGATTGTCGCGGCGATCATCGCCTATGTCTATTTCGGAACCCTTGCCTATGTGCGCAGTCGGGTTGGCGAGGTCGGCGATCACGACGGCTTCACCGGGATGATTGAGCTCGCGATGATCGCGGTCGCCCTGCTATTGCTGGTGCTCGCCGCGGTGGCGGCCGTGCTGGTGACGCGGCGCACCGTGGGGCGGATCGAGCAGATCAATGCCACCAGCCGCGCCATCATGCTCTCGGGCCTCGATCAACGCATCCCCTTGCGCGGCAGCCGCGACGAATGGGACCGGGTTGCGGAAAACCTCAACCAGATGCTCGACCGCATCGAGACGCTGATGGGAGAGGTCAAGCAGGTCAGTGACAACGTCGCGCACGATCTGCGCACGCCGCTGACGCGCATGCGCGGCCGGCTCGAGAAGGCCTATCACGCCCCGCGCAACAGCGAGACCGATGCGGCGCTGATCGGCGATACGATCGCCGATCTCGATGCCGTGCTCGGCATGTTCGCCTCCATCACGCGGATCTCCGAGATCGAGACCCGCGCGCGGAAGGGCGCGTTCCGTGAGCTGAACCTCGTGGAGATCGCCGGCGAGGTCGTCGAGCTCTACGATGCCGCGGCCGAGCAAGTTGCGACCCGTCTCAGCTTGTCCGGCGACCGCGAGGTCAGAATCACCGGCGATCGCGACCTGCTGTTCGATGCTATCGCCAACCTCGTCGACAACGCGATCAAGCATGGCCGCGCAAGCGGGCAGGTGAGCGTGACCTGCACCGCCAAGGACGGTGCCGCGGTGATCGCAATTGCCGACGACGGCCCAGGCATCCCGAGCGACCGGCACGACCAGGTGTTCAAGCGCTTCTACCGTCTCGAGCAGAGCCGATATACGCCCGGCAACGGCCTCGGCTTGAGCCTCGTCGCAGCCGTTGCGCGCCTGCACGGCGCTGAGGTCTCTCTGCGCGACAATGCGCCGGGACTGGCCGTCGCGCTCAGATTCCCGGCACCGTCCGCGCTCTGATCCTACAGGTTGATCACGCCCCGCCGCGCGGCATGCGCGACCGCGTCGGTGCGGCCGGTGGCATCGAGCTTGTCGAGCAGCGAGCCGACGTGGAACTTGACGGTGTGCACGGAGATGCCGAGCTGGCGCGCGATCATCTTGTTCGAGGCGCCCTCTGCCATCAGCGCGAGCACGTCGAACTCGCGAGCCGTCAGTTCGATATCTGCCGGCGAGGGCTGCCGGTCGCGTACGACCACCGCGGCCGGATCTCCAGGCGCGACGAGCCGCAAGCCGGCGACGCTGCCGAGCAGCGACGCCAGCCGGTCGGCGAGCGCGGGATCGCCGACCTCCAGCGCGATCGCGATGTCCTGCGTCGTGTCCTCGCTCACGCCTCCGGCCTCTCGCCGATCGTGACCTTGAAGTTCACCGGCTCACCGCCACGCCGCACCGCGACGTCGACGACCGAGCCCACGCTCTCAGGTCCGAGAGACCGTGACAGTGCGCGGACGCCGGCGAGCTTCTCGTCATTGACGGCCACGATGACGTCGCCCTGCCGGATGCCGGCCGCGGCGGATGGGCCGGACTTGTCGACATTCATCACCATTGCGCCGACGCCGTCATCGAGCCGCACCGGTTGCAGGCCGAGCCCGAGATAGCCGCGCGCGATCCGGCCACGCGTTTCGAGCTGCGCCGCGATCCGCTCGATGGTCGCGCCCGGGATCACCAGGACACGCCGCGGTCCCTGGACGGCCATGCCGAAGGGTTCACCCTGCGCATTCAGCGCAAGGCCGCCCTCATGGCTGTGGCGTAGCCGCACGTCGAGCTCGATCCGTGCCTCGATGTCGCCACCGCGCAGGCTGCGCCAGCGCGGACCCGCAAGCGACACTATGCCGAGAGATGCGGTGGGTGCGCCACGGTCGGCCGCGACGACGATTGCGAGCGAGCCGAGCGCAGGGGCGGCCGACGTCAGTTTCACCGGTGGGATGTCGGCATCGGCGCGCAGCAGCGCGATGTCGGTGGTGTGGTCGCGGCCGGCAATCGTTGCCGTCCGCGTGCTGCCATCGGCGAGCCTGATCTCGACCTCGCCCTCGTCGGCCAGCGCCTCGTCGGCGGTGATGATGAGGCCTGCCTTCCAGGCAAAGCCGGAAGCGCGCAACCGATGCGAGTGGACGGAGACGAGCGACGGCGCGGCACGTGCAGCGACATCCGAAAGCGCTGACGAGAGCGCAACGAGGGGGGTAGGGTCGGTCATGGCGAACTCCTGTCGGTTGTCCCAAATCTGGTATGCCGCGGGCGATCCGGAAACTGGCCTGATGGGCAGGAGGCTCCGCAATGTCCCGGCCGACGAACATGTGATTTGGAGGCGGTCACGGGAACGTGTAGCAATCAGAAAGCCATCGTGCCCCACGGCCTCACGCATTTTCGGAAGACCCCGGATGACCATCGACCTGACCCGCCGCGCGCTGCTGCATCTCGCCGGCGCCACCACGCTTGCGGCGGCCGCCGCCGCCGCGGCGCGCGCCGAAGGTCATCCGGTCAGCGTCGGGCCGACCTATGCGAGCCGCACGCCGATGCGCGTCGGCATGGTGACGCTGCGGGTCAAGAATCTCGCTACCGTTGCCGATTACTATCGTGACGTGCTCGGCCTCACGGTGATGGAACGCTCGACGAGTTCAGCGCGGCTCGGCGCCGGCGGTGTGACGCTGCTCATGCTGGAGGCGCATCCCGGCGCCGCGATCGAGCCGCGCAGCGCGGCCGGCCTCTATCACACCGCCTTCCTGATGCCGACCCGCAAGGATCTTGCGCGCTGGCTGGTGCATGCCGCCTCGCATCGTGTGCCGTTGTCGGGCTTCGCCGATCATCTCGTCAGCGAGTCCGTCTATCTCGACGATCCCGAAGGCAATGGCATCGAGGTCTATGCCGACCGCGATCCCTCGCAATGGCAGTGGAGCGAGGGCTCGGTGAAGATGGCAACCGACGAGCTGAACATTCCGGACCTGCTGTCGCTCACGAACACCCGCGTCAGCGACTACGCCGAGGCGCCGGAGGGCCTGCGTGTCGGTCACATGCACTTGCGCGTCGGCAACCTCGCGCAGGCCGAAGGCTTTTACCACGGCACCGTCGGCCTCGATCCGACCCGCCGCCGCAATGGCGCCGCGTTCCTCTCCTCCGGGCGCTATCATCATCACCTCGGCATGAACGTCTGGCAGAGCCAGGGCGCCGGCCGCCGCGACGACACCACCACCGGGCTCGCCTGGTTCTCACTGGTGACGGAGAGGCAGGACATCCTCGCCGCGCAGGACGAACGCCTGCGCAAGGCGGGTGCGCAGGTCACGGCGCTCGCCGATGGTGTCGAGGCCGTCGATCCCTGGGGCACACGGGTGCGGCTCATCAAAGGGTGAGCGCGAGAGCTAGAGCTCGATATATTCCCGCTCGCCGGTCTCGGGCCGCGTGAACACGGCCACCCGCCGGTTGGTTTCGGGATCGATGAAGCGCTCGCCGGTGTCGACCCAGCCGGGACCTGCCGGCCGTCTGGACGCCGGCTTGTAGCGCGTGTCGTAGATCAGGCTCAGGATCAGGCCGATACCGACGAAGGTGAGGGGCACGCCGAACGGAAAATAGTGGCCCGCGATCAGGAGCACGGCGGCAATCATGAGCGCGGCGATCCCGATGCCCAAGGACATGCTCCTCTCCGCGAACTCCTAGCGCGAGGCCGGTTCGACCACGACGGCCGTCCCGTAAGCCACGATCTCGCTCATGGTCTGGCCGATCTCCGCGGAATCGAACCGCATCATCACGATCGCGTTGGCACCCATCGCGGTGGCGTTCTCGACCAGGCGGTCGATGGCATGGCGGCGTGCATCCTCAAGCAGTCGCGTATATTCGGGGATCTCGCCGCCGACGATCGACCGCAATCCGGCGACGATATTGCCGCCGAGCCCACGGCTGCGGACGACGATGCCAAAGCACTGGCCGAGCGTCCTGACGACGCGGTGGTTCGCTACGTTCTCCGTCGTCACGATCAGCATAGGGCCTTCCTGGTTGGTTCGCTGCAACGTCCCATTAGTCCGGCAATGCAGCAGGCGGGTTCATTTCGCCGGCTTGCTTGTCGGCCTCACGGGGGCGTGTTAGCACCCGCGAAACCATACGGGCGGATCTGCAACGCCCGATCTGCCGCAGGGTTGCCCGACATGCCCGATTTTCACGGCGTCTTCCCCTATCTCGTTTCGCCCCTCGATGCGGATGGCGCGGTGCGCGCCGGCGTGCTCGCCCGGCTCTGCGACGACCTGATCGGCGCCGGCGTGCATGGGTTGACGCCGCTCGGCTCGACCGGCGAGTTCGCCTATCTCAATGCCACACAGCGCGCGAGGATCGTGCAGACCACGATCGAGACCGCGAAGGGCCAGGTGCCCGTGGTGGCCGGTGTTGCCTCGACCTCGACCGTCGATGCGGTCGCGCAGGCGAAGGCGTACCAGAAGCTCGGCGCCGACGGCATTCTGGCGATCCTGGAAGCGTACTTCCCGCTCGCTGAAGCGCAGGTCGAATCCTATTTCCGCGGCATCGCAGACGCGGTCGACATTCCCGTCGTCATCTACACCAACCCGCAATTCCAGCGCTCCGATCTCACGCTCGACGTCATCGCGCGCCTCGCCGAGCACCCGCGCATCGACTACATCAAGGACGCCTCGACCAACACCGGCCGGCTGCTGTCGATCATGAATCGCTGCGGCGACAAGATCCGCGTGTTCTCGGCGTCCGCACATATTCCGGCCGCGGTGATGCTGATCGGCGGCCTCGGCTGGATGGCGGGACCAGCCTGCATCATCCCGCGCCAGAGCGTCGCGCTCTATGATCTCTGCAAGGAGGGACGCTGGGATGCAGCCATGACGCTCCAGCGCAAGCTGTGGCGCATCAACGAAGCCTTCGCCCGCTTCAACCTCGCCGCCTGCATCAAGGCAGGGCTGACGATCCAGGGCTACGATGTCGGCGATCCCGTTCCGCCTCAGGCCGCGCTGACGGCCGAGCAGCGCAAGATCGTCGAGGCGGCGTTGCGAGAGGTGGCCTAAGTCTCCTCCGCGGTCATGCCCAGCACCAGGCTCCGCAAAGGCTTCGCCGGGCTTTCGATGTTGGGCCGGCGAAGCCTCGGGAAGACGGCAGACCCGGGCATGACGAATTTGCAGGTCGTGCCCGCACAAAACGTCGGCTGGCCTCATCGGCATCGATCCGCTAAAAGGCGGCCGCGCTTTGAGGCTTAGAGGACCCATTGGAATGAACATTCTTCCCGGCAATTTGCGTTTCGGTGCGGGCCTGCCCGTCAAGCGTTTGGAAGACCAGCGGCTGCTCACCGGGAAGGGACAGTTCATCGACGACAAGCCGGAGGACGGCGCGCTGTGGCTGCACGTGCTGCGCTCGCCGCATGCCCACGCAAAAATCGTGTCGATCGACATCAGCGCGGCGGCCACGATGCCAGGTGTGACCGCGGTCTATACCGGAGCCGATCTGATCAAGGACAATATCGGCGAGATCCCCACGCTGAACATCTTCAAGCGTCCCGACGGCAAGCCGATGACGGTGCCGCCGCGACGGCTGCTCGCCCATGAGGTCGTGCGCTATGCCGGCGAGGCTGTCGCGGCCGTGGTCGCCACCTCGCGCGCTCTGGCGCAGGGCGCGGCCGAAGCGATCGTGGTCGACTACGACGTGCAGCCTGCGGTGGTCGATCCCGTCGAGGCGCTGAAGCCTGGGGCGCCCGTGGTGTGGCCGGAGGCGCCCGACAACATCGTCGGCGCGATGGCCTACGGCGAGGCGGCCAAGGTCGATGAAGCCTTCGCCAGGGCCGCGCATGTGGTCGAGCTCGATCTCGTCAGCCAGCGGCTCGTACCGTCTGCGATGGAGCCGCGCTCGACCATTGCCGAGATCGAGAAGAAGTCCGGCCGGCTTCTCCTGCACGTGCAGTCGCAGACGCCGGCCTCGACCCGCGACGTGCTCTGTGCGGTGCTGAAGCGGCCGATCGAGAGCGTGCGCGTTCTGGTCGGCGACATCGGTGGCGGCTTTGGCCAGAAGACCAACCTCTATCCGGAGGACGGCATCGTCGCCTATGCCGCGACCAAGCTGAACAGGAAGATCCGTTGGCGCGGCGACCGCACCGACGAGTTCGTCGGCGGCACCCATGGCCGCGACCTCACCTCGACCGCATCCTTCGCGCTCGACGAGAAGGGCAAGGTGCTGGCCTATCGCGTCGAGTCGATCGGCTGCACCGGTGCCTATTCCTCGGGCGCCGCCAACATCATCCCGCTGGTGCTCGGTCCCTTCGTGCAAACCGGTGTCTACGACCTGCCGCTGGTGCATTTCGAGATCAAGACGGTGATGACCCACACCGCACCCGTCGGCGCCTATCGCGGCGCGGGCCGGCCTGAAGCCGTGTTCATCGTCGAGCGTCTGTTCGACGCTGCCGCGCGAAAAATCGGCATGGATCCGCGCGCGATCCGCAAAGCGAACTACATCAAGCCGGCGCAGCTCCCCTACACGAACGCTGCCGGACAGGTCTACGATTCCGGCGCCTTCGCGCATATGCTCGACCGCGCCGCGAAACTTGCCGATTGGGACGGCTTTGCCGCACGCAAACGCGCCGCGAAGAAGAAGGGCTTGCTTTATGGCCGCGGGCTCACCTCCTACATCGAATGGACCGGCGGACGCGCGCATACTGAGAAGGTCAGCCTGCACGCGACTTCGCAGGGCCGCGTCATCCTGCATTCAGGCACCATGGCGATGGGGCAGGGGCTACAGACCACCTACACCCAGATGATCTCCGATACGCTCGGCATTTCCCTCGACAAGATCGACGTGGTGCAGGGCGACACCGACCTTGCGACCGGCTTCGGCAGCGTCGGTTCGCGCTCGCTGTTCGTCGGCGGCACGGCGGTCGCGGTCTCCTCCAACGACCTGATCCAGAAGGCGCGCGAGAAGGCATCGAACCTGCTGGAGACCTCGGTCGAGGACATCGAGTATCAGGACGGCATGCTCACCGTGGTCGGCACCGACCGCCGCATCAGCCTGTTCGAGATCGCCGAGAAGGAGCAGGGCGCCAAGCTCAGCGTCGATTCCGAAGGCGAGGTGGACGGTCCGAGCTGGCCGAACGGCACGCATGTCTGCGAGATCGAGATCGATCCGGAGACCGGTGTGTCCCGCGTGGTGCGCTACACCACGGTCGATGACGTCGGCGTTGCGGTCAACCCGATGCTGGTCACCGGCCAGATCCATGGCGGCGTCGCGCAGGGTATCGGACAGGCGCTCTACGAGGGCGTGGCCTATGACGCTGAAGGCCAGCTCCTCACCGCGAGCTACCAGGACTATTGCATCCCGCGTGCCGACGACGTGCCGCCGATCGAAGTGACGCTCGACCACTCCGCGCCCTGCCGCACCAACCCGCTCGGCGCCAAGGGCTGCGGCGAGTCCGGCGCCATCGGCGGGCCACCCTGCGTCACCAACGGCGTGATGGACGCACTCGCCGAACTCGGCATCACCCAGCTCAACACGCCTTTGACGCCCCAGAAGATCTGGCAGGCGATCCGGGAGGCGAAGGCGGGAGCGTAGCCTGCATTGTTGCGTCGAATGTCGCCGCAAACTCAACTCGTCGTCCCCGCCCCCTCGCCGGGACGACACCGGATGTGTGCCGTCGAGATACTCCGCCACCTCCGTCAGCATGTCCTCCGCGGGCGCAATCTGATATCTAGGCTCCCGATTCCACCGGGAGAGATTTCATGCGCAAGATACTGACCGTGCTGGCGGCGTTCGCCTGCCTCAGCCTGACCAATTGCGGCTACAACGCGATCCAAGGCCAGGATGAGCAGATCAAGGCCAACTGGTCCGAGGTGGTGAACCAGTATCAGCGCCGCGCCGATCTCGTGCCCAACCTCGTCAACTCGGTGAAGGGCTTCGCCCAGCAGGAGAAGGACGTGCTGCTCGGGGTCACGAATGCGCGCGCCAAGGTCGGCAGCATCCAGGCAACGCCCGAGGTGCTCAATGATCCCGCCGCGTTCCAGAAATTCCAGGCAGCCCAAAGCGAGCTCTCCAGCGCGCTGTCGCGGCTTCTCGTCGTCACCGAAAACTACCCGCAGCTCAAATCGGATGCGCTGTTCAAGGACCTGATGTCCCAGCTCGAGGGCACCGAGAACCGCATCACCGTGGCGCGCAACCGCTACATCAAGTCGGTGCAGGATTACAACGTCACCATCCGCTCCTTCCCGACCAACCTCACTGCGATGATGTTCAGCTACAAGGAGAAGCCGAACTTCAGCGTGGAGAACGAGAAGGAAATCTCGACCGCGCCGAAGGTCGATTTCAACCCGGCGCCCGCGCCGTCGAAGTAAGCGCCTTCGACCCCGATGCGCACCACGTCCTCCGTCGTCATTCCCCGCGAAAGCGGGGGATCCAGTACGCCGCGGCTTCTCCGTATTCCGCCGGCGTCTCTGGAATACTGGATCGCCCGGTCAAGCTGGGCGATGACAGCGAGTTTGGTGCGCGCCCGTTCTGCCTTCTCCTCGCGTGCGTTCCTCGTCCTTGCACTCTTTTTCGCTTTTGCCCTAGCTGCCGCGGCCGACGTCGCCGTGCCGCAGCTCACGGGGCGCGTCGTCGACCAGACCGGGACGCTGTCGAGCGGCGACGTTGCGTCGCTGACCTCGCGGCTGCGGGACTTCGAGAACCGCAAGGGCAGCCAGATCGCGGTCCTGATCGTGCCGACCACACAGCCGGAGACGATCGAGCAGTACTCGATCCGCGTTGCTGACGCCTGGAAGATCGGCCGCAAGAAGGTCGATGACGGCGCGATCCTCGTGGTCGCCAAGAACGATCGCCACCTGCGCATCGAGGTCGGCTACGGCCTCGAGGGCGCACTGACGGACGTGACGTCGAGGCGGATCATCGACGAGGTTATCACGCCGAAATTCCGCACGGGCGACTTTGGCGGCGGCATCTCCGATGGCGTTGACCGCATGATGCGCGTGATCGACGGCGAGCCGTTGCCGGCGCCTCAGCGCAGCACGAGCTTTGCCAGCGACTTGAACGATTTCGGGCCTGTCGCTCCCTTCGCACTGTTCGCCTCGCTGTTCGTCGGCGGCATCCTGCGCACGATGTTCGGGCGATTGCTTGGCTCGATTGCGACTGGCGGGGTGCTTGCGGTGGTGGCCTGGTTCATGGTCGGCTCACTGGCCCTCGCGATCGGCGTCGGTGCCATCGCCTTCATCCTGGCGTTCATTGCTGACCTTGCTCCGACATCCGGTCCGGGGAGGGGCTACTCGCGCGGTGGTTCATGGTCGAGCGGTTCCTCGGGAGGCGGCTGGAGCAGCGGCTCGTCGTCGAGCGACAGCGGCAGCTTCAGCGGCGGTGGCGGCAGTTTCGGCGGCGGCGGCGCCTCGGGGAGCTGGTAGGTCATGAGCATCAGGCGCATTACCAGGCATCTGGTCCAGCACCATTGGCGGGCGAAGGTGATCTTCACGCCCGGCGTGCTCGACCGGATCGAGCAGGCGATCAGGCAAAGCGAGACCACGCATTCCGGCCAGGTTCGTTTCGTGGTCGAAGGCGCGCTCGACGGCCGCCCGCTCTTCCGCAACCAGCCGGCGCGCGAGCGTGCGCTCGACGTCTTCTCGCATTTGAGGATCTGGGACACCGCGCACAACAACGGCGTCCTGATCTATCTCCTGCTCGCCGACCGCGACGTCGAGATCGTCGCCGACCGCGGCATCGATGCAAAGGTCGGCGCTGCGGGCTGGGAAAAAATCTGCCGCGACATGGAAGCCGACTTTCGCGCCGGCCGGTTCGAGCACGGCATAATCAAGGGCATCGAAGCCGTCTCGCGCGAGCTCGCGCGCCACTTCCCACCGCGCGGCCCGCATCCGAACGAGCTGCCGGACGAGCCGGTCGTGTTGTAACCGCCATTCCGGGGCGCGTGAGCGCGAACCGGGAATCCATTTCACCACGAATGCTTCGGGATAGATGCATTCCGGTCTCGTCGCTTCGCGACGCCCCGGAATGACGAAGCGCGGTCATTCGCCCCAAATCGTCCAGCTCGTTCAAATCCCGCACCGACCGCATGATCGGCTCGGGATGCGGTCGGCGAGCTGCCCGAGCCCAACATGCCGCACCTCGCGAACAACGCCTTCGCCCGATATCGGGGGCTGGCCCGCCCGCGCCGAACGCAATTTTGCGCCCGGCCTGCCACGCCGGTTCCATGATCCCGGCCCAATTCAGCCCCGGATGAGTTCCTAAAATTTCGGTAAGCGGGTCCACGGGTAAGGATTTCGCAAGCAATGAAAGTTACCAAAAGGTCAATCCTGACTGGAGTATTTGAGCCGTGAGCGAAGCAATGCCCGAACAGGCCGCTGAACCGCAGCCCGCCGAGGTTTCGTCGGAGCCTGGCGTGGAGACACGCGCCGACGCCCCCTCGATTGCGCCCGACCATGAGGCGCCCAAGCCGGATGCACCGATGCCGGATGCCCCCAAAGCGGAAGCGCCGAAGGTCGAGCCACCCAGGCTGGTGGTGCCCAAGCTCGATATGCCCAAAGCTGAAGAGCCCAAACCGGAAGAGCCCAAGCTGCACGAACCCAAGCCCGAGCTGAAGCCGGGGAAGCTGATCGTCATGGGGTCATCAGACCGCGCCTGGGATCACCCGGATCCGCAGGTCAAGGCTGAGCCGAAGGACACGGGCGGCAAGCGCCGGCTCTCGGCGATGGCCGCTGTCGTCGCGCTTGCGGCCGTCGTCGGCGCGATCAGCGGCGCGCTTGCGACCGCAGGCGTCATGCACTTCGCCGCCAACCAGGCCGCTGCGCCGGCACCGGTTGCCGACACCAGCGCGCTGGAGGCCTCCGTCGCGCGAATCGATGCCGACGTTGTCGCGCTGAAGGCCGGCCTCGATCATACCTCGAAGTCCGCGACCGGCCAGTTCAACAAGACCAGCGACCGCCTCGACAAGCTCGAGAAGGCGCAGGCTGAACCGGCGGCCAAGCTCGCAAAACTGTCCGATGCCGTCGACAAGCTGCGTTCGGCGCAGGCGGCTGCGCCCGCGCAGACAACAGCGGCGAAGGAGACCACGGGCTCGATCGCCCCTGCCCAGGCCGCTGCCCAGGTCGCCGCCGCGACGCCCGTCGCAGTGCCGGCCGCAGCTCCCGCGCAGGCCGCGGTCCCGCTCCCGGTGCCGAAGCCCGAGATCGGCCGGCTGCCGACGCTCGAGGGCTGGCGCCTGCGTGACGTCGCCAATGGCGGCGCGCTGATCGAGGGACGCGGCGGACTGTACGAGGTTTATGCCGGCGATCCGGTGCCGGGTCTCGGCCGGATCGATGCGATCCGCCGCCAGGACGGCCGCTGGGTCGTCGTCACCAGCAAGGGCCTGATCGTCGCGCGCTAAGCCGAGCGACTCCGAGCTCGCGGAAAGGCGCTTCACCGTGATGTGAAGCGCCTTTTTGCTTGAATAGGCCTCTTTCCGCGGTGTTAGTGGAGGCATGAGCCGTCGCCGTCTGCGCTGTCTGCGAATTCTCGTTGCCCTCGTCGCGCTATGCGGCGGCGTGCCGTCGCTGTCGGCCGCGGAGAACGCAGTCCTGGATCGCGGCACGGCCATTACCGATCCGGAGCAGCTGCGCAAGCTCGATCAGAATGACGTGCTGACGATCTCGCGGCTGCTATGGAGCGAGCGGAACGCGAATTTCCCACTCACATCGGACATGCTGTTCGCATGGCTGCCGCAGCTCGCGCAGATCCGTCCCGCGATCGACGCGGAGTTCGATCGCTATATCGCGCGCCACAAGGCGGATGCGCCGAACGAGACCATCGGCGTCGGCGAGGGCTTCGACGTTCAACTGTTCGACCGGTCCGTCCTCAACTCCCCCGACACAAGCTTCGTGCTGGCGGGCATCGTCAACCGCATGGACCGCGCCTACGTGTCGGAGACCTCCTGCGGCGAGATCCGGCTGATCTATCGTCTTGCCCGTTTCGAGACGAAGCAGGAGGGCGACAAGGTGGCATCGCGCCTGCCGATGACGCTCAATCTCATCCTCAAGGCGCGGCATGATGGCCAGATCGACCGCGACGGCAGGCCGGTCACCTGCGCGGAGATCGCGCGGCGCTGGCTCGCCAACGACAATCCGCTCGATCTCGTCGAGCAACCTCCCTTTCCCCACGATGCGATGCTCGACCGCATCGAGACCAACATCCAGATCGCAGTCATGCCGAAATCGCCGAGTCACGATTTCCGCACCGACTACCTGCTGAAGGTGTTCAAATACAGTCCCGGCACCAAGCTGTTCGAGGAATCGACGCTGGAGAACCAGATCGACCATGATCGCATTCTTGGCGATGACGCGCTCAGGCGCGACTTCAAGGACTGGCTGCTTGCCCCCGACCATTTTGCCGAGTTCGATCGTGGTACGGTCCTGATCCCGGAAAAATTCCTTGCGAGAGCCGCGCTCGCGCCGACGCCGGCCGGCCTTGATGCATCACAGCTCCAGCCCGAATTCGGCCTGATGCAGGGCGAGGGCAAAGGCGATGGCGTTTTCACCGACAGCGACGTGGTCGGCGCGCTGAAGACGGCCGCCGAACGTGGCGTCATCTTGCAGAACATCCGCTCGGTTGCGGGCTTCCAGCGCCGGCTGAACGACGTCACCTGCTCCGGCTGCCACCAGACCCGCGGCATCGGCGGCTTCCATTTCCCGGGCGTCGACTGGCTCGCGGACAAGCCATCCGCCATCGTGCCGGCGTCACCGCATTTCTTCGGCGACCAGGTCCGTCGCCGCGACATCCTGACCGCGTTTGCGGAAGGCCGGCGTCCCGACTTCTCGCGCGGCTTCGCCAGCCGGCCGCAGCTCCGCGGCAGCACCGAGCTTGCGGGAACCGAATATCAGGACGGTTGGGGGCGCATTGTTATTTGCAAGCACCGGGATCGGCCGGCGCTGACAAGAGTTTTACGTCATGGACCTGCGCGAAGGGTCTCGCCTGCCAGTCGGCGAGCGCATCAAGCCATATAGGCATGTGTTTTGTGAAGACGCGTTAGCGCGGCCAGACCGATTTGGATCGTCAATGACGGACGGCAGTGAAGCCAACAAGGAGCGCAATCGCCAGATCGCGCGCAACGAGGAAGCCAGGCAGATCACCGGCAGCATTGGGTCAGCACCTGGGCTGTCGCGGTCGCCATCATGGTCGGCGCAGTGGTGTTGGCACTGATCTGGATCGCGGCGCGGCCGTAGAGCATGGCTTCACTTCGTGTAATGCGTCAGCCGCTGTCCCGGCAGCAAGTCATACGCCGACCGCCAGCCCGGCAGCGCGGCCATGCGGCCGAGCCAGGCGTGGATGGCGGGATGGCTTTCTCCGAAATCGTAGCCGTGCTCGTCGCTCGGATAATGCAGGTAGGCCATCATCGAGATGTCGGCGACCGTCGGCTTCTCGCCGATCGCGAACACGTTGCGGGCGAGATGCTGCTCGAGAATGCCGAGGAAGTCGTCGAGCCGCCGGCGGAAATGTCTTAGCACCTGAGGGTCGCCGTTTGGCGTGAACGTGCGCATGAAGCGGTAGGTCGCCATGTAGCCGGTGAGCTTGTGGTTGTCCCAGAACAGCCAGCGCAGCAGCTCGAACTTCTCATCGGCCGTCGCGCCGCCGAAGCGGTCATATTGCTCGGATAGTTTCAGCAGGATCGGCGCGGTCTGCGTCATCTTCACGCGGTCGATCTCGAGCACCGGGATCTCGCCCATCTCGTTGACCCTCTGTCGCCACTCCGCCGTGCGCGTGACGCCGCCGGCAAAGTCGGTCCAAACGGGCTCGAAGGTCTCACCGCACAGTGTGAGCATCAGCGCCAGTTTGTAGCTGTTGCCGGATTCGGGAAAGTAGTGCAGTCGGTAGCTGGGCATGGGATTCACTTTCCTCGCGAGAACAAACGACTGATTGCGAGATGCCGCCACATTGTCATTGCGAGCGTAGCGAAGCAATCCAGACTATCGCGGCGGAAAGATTCTGGATTGCTTCGCTACGCTCGCAATGACGGTGATGGTTGGAGTGAGCACTCTCCCTGGTTATGGGTTCCGGATCGGCGCTCCGCTTCGCTACGCTTGTCCGGGACGATAGCGGCACGTGCTGCGCTAGCGCGGCGTCCCTTACGCCACCGCCCCCGACGCGCGCAGCGTCTCGATCGTCGCCTCGTCGTATCCGGCATCGCGCAAAATCTCGTTACTGTGCTCGCCGATCGCGGGCGGCTTGCGCGGCTGGACCTTTCTCGTACCGTCGACCCAGATCGGGCTGTTGATGGTCAGCATGGTGTCGTTCTCGAATGGCACCAGCACCTCGTTGTCGAGCATCTGCTGGTCGTTCCGGATGTCGTCGAGAATACCGACGACGCCGAACACCAGCCCGTTGCCGTCGAGGATCTTGCGCCATTCGGCGAGATCCTTGGTGGCGAACGCCTCGTCGAAGATCTTGATCAGTTCGACCGAGCGCGCATGGCGGTCCGGCCTGGTCGCAAAACGCGGGTCGGTGATCAGATCTTCCCGCCCCATGCAGCGGGCGAGCGTCGGCCATTGCCGCTCCTCGTTCAGCAGCGAAAGGATGATCCAGCGGCCGTCCTTGCATTGGTAGTGATTGGTCACCGCGTTCAGCGCGCGCTCGCGCGGCCGCCGCTCGCCGAACTTGGCGCCGCAGAGTTTTGCCTGCGCCAGCACGCTTGCGGCCCACACGCCGTTCGCCATCAGATTGGAGGCGACATGGGCGCCCTTGCCCGTCTTCTCGCGCTGATAGAGCGCGGTGACGATCGCGCTATAGAGCGCCATGGCGCAAGGATGATCGCCCATGCCGGCGACCGAGCGCGCCGGCGTCGTGTTGGTGTCGGCACGCACGAGGTCCATCAGGCCGGAGCGCGCCCAATAGGCATTGCTGTCGAAGCCGGGCTTGTTGGCCTCCTCGCCCCTCTCGCCATAGCCGGTGAAGGAGGCGTAGATCAGCCGCTCGTTCAGGTGCGCTAGATGATCGTAGGTGATGCCGAGCTTTGAGCGCACCTGCGGCGGCATGTTGGTGATGAACACGTCGCTCTCGGCGACCAGCCTGTAGAGCACGGCCTGCGCGTCCGGCTTGGTGAGGTCGAGCGCGAGGCTCTTCTTGTTGCGCGCTTCGAGCAGCCAGGCGAAATTGTGCTCGCTCGCGGGATAGCCCGGCAGGTTCGGCAAATTACGGTAAGGGTCGCCCATGCCGGGCGGCTCGATCTTGATGACATCGGCACCGAAATCCGACAGCACGGTCGCGGCAGCGGGCGCCGCGATGAAGCTTGCGCAATCCAAAACCTTCAGGCCGTCGAAAATGCCCTTCTGCATGGTGCCGCCGCTCCCGCTTGTTTCCCGCGCGCTGGAATTCGCGCGCGCTCATCTGCCAGCCATTTGACCGATGTTCTGGCGGGATGCAACGCTGCAGGCTGCGCCTACTCCTCCCCCGCGAGCAGGGCAGCGTTGCCGCCGGCGGCGGCGGTGTTGACGGTGACGGTCTGCTCCGTCGCAAAGCGCGTGAGGTAATGCGGGCCGCCGGCCTTGGGGCCGGTTCCGGACAGGCCGTTGCCGCCGAACGGCTGCACGCCGACCACGGCACCGATCATGTTGCGGTTGACGTAGACATTGCCGACCGACAGCCGTTCGACGATGGCATCGACCGTGTCGTCGATGCGCGAGTGGATACCGAGCGTGAGCCCATAGCCGGTGCGCTCGATCGCGGCCAGCACGCGCTCGAGATTTTCGGCACGGTAGCGCACGACATGCAGGACGGGGCCGAACACCTCCTCGGTGAGCTTGCCGGCATCGGCGAGCTCGAAGATATGCGGTGCCACGAAGCAGCCCTCGGGCGCACTACCTGCAAAATGCAACCGCGCCTCCGTCTTCATTCGGGCAATGTGCGCGTCGAGCCGCTGCTTGGCCTCGCGGTCGATCACCGGGCCGATATGGGTCGCGACGTCACTGGGATTTCCGATCTTCAACTGGCGCGCGGCGCCAGCGATCATCTCGATCATGCGGTCGGCGACGTCCTCCTGCACGAATAGGAGCCGCAGTGCCGAGCAACGCTGGCCGGCCGAACGAAAGGCGGAGGTGACGACGTCATCGGCGACCTGTTCGGGCAGCGCGGTCGCATCCGCGATCATGGCATTGATGCCGCCGGTCTCCGCGATCAACGGCGCGATCGGTCCGTCCTTGGCGGCGAGCGTGCGGTTGATCGATCGGGCGACCTCGGTCGAACCGGTGAACACGACGCCGGCGATGTCGGGATGCGCAGTCAGCGCGGCACCGATCCGGCCGTCACCGGTGACGAGGTGCAGCGCGTTTGCCGGAACGCCCGCTTCGTGCAGCAGCCGCACGGCCTCGCGTGCAATCCGCGGCGTCTGTTCGGCGGGCTTTGCCGCCACGCTGTTGCCGGCCATCAGCGCCGCCGTCACCTGGCCGAGGAAGATCGCGAGCGGAAAATTCCACGGCGAGATCGCGACGAATACGCCGCGGCCGCGCAAGGCCAGCGCGTTGCTCTCGCCGGTGGGGCCCGGCATCGCCTCAGCCGTGCCGAACAGCTTTCGGCCCTGCGCGGCGTAGTAGCGGCAGAAATCGGCGGCTTCGCGTAGCTCAGAGAGCGCGTCGTCGAGCGTCTTGCCGCCCTCGCGCTGGAGCAGCGCGATGAAGTGGGGAGCCCGCTGCTCCAGGAGATGCGCGGCCTGCTCCAGCGCCGCCGCGCGGGTGCCCGCAGACGTTCGGCTCCATGTCGCAAAGCCCGCCCGCGCCGCGGCGACCGCTGCGTTCGCCTGCTCGGGCGTGGCATCGGCGACGGGCTTGAGGTCGGTTGGATCGCCCGCGACGTCGGTCAGCAGGCGATCGAGCGCAGCGCGCTCGCCGAACTCGACGCCCCGCGAATTGCGCCGCTCGGTCGCGAAGAGGTCGCGCGGCAGCGGGATTCTTGGGTGATGAGCAGCTTGCGGCTTGGCAATGATGTCAGCGGGGCGTTGCAGCAGGGCGGTCATCGCCACGCGATAGTCGGCGGCCAGCGCCACGAAGGACGAGTTGGCGCCGTTCTCCAGGAGGCGCCGCACCAGGTAGGCAAGCAGGTCGCGATGGCTGCCAACCGGCGCATAGGTGCGGCAGGCGAGTTTCGGGTGATCATGCGCGAGCTGCTCGTAGAGCGCCTCACCCATGCCGTGCAGGCGCTGGAACTCGAAGCCGCCGCTATCGCCGGCAAGCTCCAGCACGGTCGCAACGGTCAACGCGTTGTGGGTCGCGAATTGCGGGAAGATGCGCGGCCGCAACGCGAGCAGCCTCGAGGCGCAGGCGACGTAGTTGAGATCCGTCATCGCCTTGCGGGTGAAGACCGGATAGCCGTCGAGCCCGCGCTCCTGCGCGCGCTTGATCTCGGTGTCCCAATAAGCGCCCTTGACCAGCCGCACCATCAGTTTGCGATGATGCGCGCGGGCGAGGCCGTCGACATAGTCGATCACGGTGACCGCGCGCTTCTGATAGGCCTGGATCGCCAGGCCAAAGCCGTCCCAGCCGGCGAGCGAGGCATCGGCGAGCGTCGCGGCGATCACGTCGAGCGACAGCTCCAGCCGGTCGGCTTCCTCGGCATCGACGGTGAAGTTGAGGTCATAGGCCTTGGCGCGCTGGGCGAGTTCCAGGAGCTGCGGCACCAGCTCCTTCATCACCCGGTCGCGGCTGATTGCCTCGAAGCGCGGATGCAGCGCCGAGAGTTTGACGGAAATGCCGGGACGGTCGGGCAGGGGGCGTTCGTCGGCCGCCTTGCCGATGGTCTCGATCGCACTCGCATAGGCGTCGAAATAGCGCTTGGCGTCGGACGCGGTGCGCGCGCCTTCGCCGAGCATGTCGAAGGAGTAGCGCGGCTGCTGGCCCGAGCGCGGCCGGGCGCGCTCCAGCGCCTGCTCGATCGTCTCGCCCAGCACGAAATGGTTGCCCATCAGCCGCATCGCCTGCCGCGTCGCGGCGCGCACGGCGGGCGCGCCCAGCCGCTTCACCAGCCGGCCGATGGTGCCGTCCGGCGTCTCGCCGGGCTGGATCACGCGCGCCGACAGACCGAGCGCCCAGGCCGAGGCGTTGACCAGGAAGGCGGTCGACTTCGTTTCGTGGTGGACGAAATCGCCCTCGCCGAGCTTGTCCTCGATGAACTGGTCGGCGGTGCGGGCATCCGGCACGCGGAGCAGGGCCTCGGCCAGCACCATCAGCGCCAGGCCCTCCTTGGTCGAGAGCGCGAATTCGCGCAGCATGTCCTCGACCCCGCCGAGCCGGTCGTCACGCTTGCGGACCGCCTCGATCAGCCGCGTGGCGGTGCGGTCGATCCGCGTCTCCTGGGGAGGGGTGAGGTGGGCCGTCCGCAACAGCGTGGCGGCAATCTCGGCATCGTCGGGCGCGTAAGCCGCACTGAAAGGGGAGGGATTGTTCGGCATGGCGTGTCCTGTGTTACCTCCAAGCTAATCCGCACATCGCCGTAGTTCGATAGACAAGATAACGATTTTGCCTTAGATAATAAAGCAGAATGGCAAAAACTAAGCGAATAATATGGATCTCGATAAAATCGACCGGAGAATCCTCTCAATTCTCCAGGAGGATGGGCGTATAGCCAATGTCGAGCTCGCCGAGCGCATCGGCCTGTCGCCGACCTCGATCGGCGAGCGGCTGAAGCGGCTCCAGCGCGAGGGTTTTGTCGAAGGTTATGGCGCCCGGCTCAATCCGCACCGCCTCGGGCTCGGCCTGCTGGTGTTCGTCGAGGTGCTGCTCGACAAGACCACGCCGGACAATTTCGAGCGGTTCGCGCGCGCGGTGAAGCTCGCGCCCGAGGTGCTCGAGTGTCACATGGTTGCCGGCGGCTTCGACTATCTTGTGAAGGCGCGCCTTCCCGACATGGCCGCGTATCGGCGCTTTCTCGGCGAGACCTTGCTGTCGATGCCGGGCGTGCGCGAGACGCGCACCTATGCGGTGATGGAGGAGATCAAGCGCGACGCACCTTTGCCGGTCGGCTGAAAACGTGCCGTCGCGATTGTCTGAGAGGTTGTGTCGATCAGGGGTCTTTTCGCGCAAAAAAACCTACCCCTCGCGCAATCGCAACGCCTGTCGTCGAATGCACTTGATCGTCTTCTAAATTTTTTGGCCCGTGCTCCCGGATCCGATCCGGGAGGCGGCGAAATGCCGGAGGGCTTATACCTTGAGGTTTTCGGCGGACGTCTTGCCCCGGTTTGCGATCTCTTCATACTCCACCGTCTGACCCTCGTTCAGGGTGGACAGACCGGCTTTCTGAACTGCCGAGATATGCACGAACACATCCTTGCCTCCCGACGCAGGCTGGATGAATCCATAACCCTTCGTCGGGTTGAACCACTTGACCGTACCTTTGGGCATCACGTCTTCTCCGCGGGACTTTCCTCCACAAGCACGAGCCGCCAGTCCCCGCAAACCGGCCGGCTCGGTCGGAGCAGGATACGCGGAATGTTACGGGCTTGGTAGCTCAAACCACGCCGTTAGCCTGCGGAAATTCGCTCAACTTCGCGGCGCTTCTGCCAGTTTTGCCCGTTTTGCGGTCATTTGAGCGGCCGGCTGCCCCTCAATAGGTCGCCGCGAGATACTCGACGATCTTGCCGACATCGGCATCGTCGATCGGCGCGCCATAGACCTTGATCATCTTTGTCACCTCCGCCTGCCAGAAGGCTTGCCTGTCCTTCATCGGTGGCTGGGTGTTGACGTAGTCGGCCGAGTGGCAGGCCGTGCAGTTGTTCTTGACCACGTCGAGATTGGGTCCGGGCTTGAAGACGGCGACCTCGTCCGGATTCTGGTAGCCGATGGGGGCGGCGGTAACCGAGCCGAGCAGGCTGGCCGCGAGAGCGAGGGTAACGAGAATGGTGCGCTTCATCGTCGTTCTCCTTCAGGCGACCGTGACCCGGACGGTTTCGACGACGTTGCGCAAGTAGCCGGCCGGGTTCCAGCGTGGCGTGTCCGGCTGGGTTTCGCCGCCATTGCTGGTCGCGCGCACCTTCAACTCGGCCGGGCCGGCTGCGAGCTTCACCGGCAGCCTCCATTCGCGGAAGGAGTATTTGCCGAGATCCTTGCCGAGCTTGGCTGGTGTCCAGCTTTTCCCGCCGTCAATCGAGACCGACACCTCCTTGATGCCCGTGCCGCCGTCGAAGGCGATGCCGCGCAGCGTGGCGCGGCCGGCCTTCAGCTTGGCGCCATCGGCGACGCTGGTGATGAAGGAGCGGATGGTGAAGCGGTTGATCGGGATCGTCGCCTTCGGCACGGTTCCTGGCTCGACGCAATTGCAGGGTGTGTCGGGGATGCGATAGGCCGACTTCATCCAGAAGCCGTCGTAGACATTGTCGATGACGGTGATCTCGTTGAGGTGCTTGACCCAGTAGGTGCCGTAATAGCCGGGCACGATAAGGCGCAGCGGGAAGCCGTTGAGGAACGGCAGGTCCTCGCCGTTCATGCCATAGGCCAGCATGACCTCGCCGTCGGTCGCATGGTCGAGGTCGAGCGCCTTGACGAAATCCGGGGTCTTGTCGCTGACCGGGCCGTCCATGCCATTGAAGGTGACCTGCTTGGCGCCAGCCTGCACGCCCGCCAACTCGAGCACGGCCTTGAGCGGCACGCCGCGCCAGCGCGCGTTGCCCATCGCGCCGTTGGCGAGCTGACCGCCGGCGACGCGCGGATCGGAGAAGCCGCGGCTGTTGCCGGAGCACTGGTTGACGGCGACGATCTCGGTCGCCTTCATCTTGTGGATGTCCTTCAGCGACAACTTGAGCGGCTTGTCGACTTTGCCCTTGACCTCGAGCGTGAACTTGTCGGGATCGAGATTGTAGGGGAGGTCGGAGAGGTGATAGCGGACGAAGAACGCGTTGTTCGGCGTGAGCGGGCCGTCGTTGAAGATCGCGAATGGCGTCTCGAGCTGCGGCGGCCGGCTGGTCAGGACGATCATCGGCCGCTTCTGCGGATATTTCACCAGCGGCCGCTCGCCGTTGGCGAAAGGCAGGGTCACGGTGTCCAGGGCCAGCGTCTTGGTCGAGCTCAGTGTGGCTGCGATTGCGGCAAGTCCCGCTCCTTTGAGCAGGTCGCGTCTGTCGATCATTGTCTCCTCCCGGAGTATTTCGGTCGAGTCGCGGTCATCACCGCTGATCTCGCGATCATCTGTCGCATCGGCGGGTGCGAAGTCAATTCGTGCTTTCGCAGCGTGACACGACGCTGCGCTGCAAAAAAGGCGGTGTTACGCTGCGACGCGCGTTTGCCAAATCGATCCAGCCGGGCTCGCTGCACCTCTCCCGCTTGCGGGAGAGGTCGGCGCGAAGCGCCGGGTGAGGGTTTCCTCCTCTTGGAGGGTCTCGCTTGGGAAGCGCCCTCACCCCAACCCTCCCCGCAAGCGGGAGAGGGAGCGCACCTCGCGCCTTATGCCGCGACGCGCTCACCGCCTGCGATGAGGGGTGACAATTTTCTCGTATCCGCGATCACGCGTACGGTCAGCGGCTCGTCGCGGCCGCGGATCGCGACCTCCTGCTGCGGCAGCGCGTCCTCGGCAAGACCCGCGGTGCGTCGGACTTCGTCGGAGGCGATGGCTTCGCAGGCGAGCGTCTTGGTCATGTCCTGCAAGCGCGCCGCGACATTGACGGCATCGCCGAGCGCGGTGAACACGATGTGGTCGCGATAGCCGATGTCGCCGATGATCACCTCGCCGCCGTGAATGCCGATGCCGAAGCGGATCGGTTGGCGCAGGTCATGGCTCAGGAGCTCGTTGAGTTCGTCGACATGGCTGGCGATGCTGCCCGCCGCGCGCAGTGCCTGGCGGCAGGCGGTTTGCGGATTGGCCGACAGGCCGAACAGCGCCAGCATGCCGTCGCCGACGAACTGGTTAGGCTGGCCGCCATTCTCGATCACCGCCTGCGAGACCGCTCCCAAGAAGCGGTTGACGATGAAGACGGTATCGAACGGCAGCCGCTTCTCGGCGAGCTGGGTCGAGCCGCGCATGTCCACGAACAGGCTGACGAGATAGCGCTCCTGGCCGATTCGAGTGGGCCTTGAGCCTTCCGTGCTCGCCGCGGTGTGCGGCGTGAACAATTGGAAGAAGGAGAGATCGCAGGTCGGCCGCAGCTGACAGGCGAGGCGGATCGACGGATCGGTGGTGCCGACGCGCGCAAGCACGAAGGCTTCGCGCTGCGAGGGCTCGGGGAGGATGCCATGATCGCCGATCACGCGGATGCGGCAGGTCGAGCAGCGCGCGCGGCCGCCGCAGACGCTGGCATGCGGCACGTTGTGACGCAGGCTCGCCTCCAGCACGCTGAGGCCCTTCGGCACGCGCACCGTCTTGCCGTTGCCGTAGGACAGCGTGATCATGCCGCCGCGCCGCTCATGCAAACCCCGCACGCCACGTGCGAGCAGCACGATGCCGAGCAGGCCGAGATACCCGATCACGAGCCCGCCGGTGATACGGTCGAGCGTGTTGGCTTGCGCGACGGTGCCGACCTGGCGCTGGGTCAGATTGGCCGCGCGCCAGTCCGCATCGTCGCTGTCGGCGGCGACGCTGCGTCCGCCCTGGTAGATGCCGAGCATCGCCAGCGTCGGGATCAGCACGGCCGCGGAAAGCAGCCAGGGCGCGGCGCGCTGGAAGAACGGCTTCATGCGCAGCCAGAAATAGAGCCCGATGCAGCCATGGACCCAGGCGACGACGAGCAGGATCGTCATCTGCCACAGCCGGGTGGAGGACGCGACGAAGAACAGATAGAGCTCCTGCGGATAGAGCTTCTCATGTCCATACAGCGTCCCGGCGAGCCGCACTCCGATCAGATGCGCCATCGCCAGTGCAGGAATGCTGAGGCCCAGCACGAGCTGGAGCGGTTCGACCGTCTTCCAGCGGAACTGGCGGCGCTGATAGAGCGCAAACACGCCGAGCCCGGCATGCACCAGTGCCGCCGTGTAGAACAGGATCGCGACGGGCAGGAACCGCCAGAACAGGACGTGGTAATAGACGCCCGCCTGCATGGCCTCGACCGAGATATTGCCGAGCGCATGGTTGAGGAAATGGCTGACAACATAGGCAAACAGGATGACGCCGCAGACCAGCCGCACCTGGCGAATGCCGGTGCCGCGGAACAGTTCGGAAAATCGCGCGAGAGCGGTTGCCATGATTCGGTTTGTATCAGTCCATCATGTAGATCAGCTATCGTAGAGTTTAATTCCAGCCGAGAACAGCTTGCCGATCACTTGCGCGGCATGGTGCCGGATACTCCGAATCGTAGGGGGCAAAGCCACCGGGTCGCGCGCGCGCCCGATGACAGGCTCCGCGTGCCCACCATCAAGAGCCGTGTCCAGAGTGGTGGGCACGGCGCTGACGCGCCTTTGCGCACCCGGCAATTCCGGCTGGCATCAGACACATCCGGCAACATCCCCGCATTGACTCCCCCTCCCAAGTCGGGGAAAAGCGCGCCCGTGACGACAGCCCCCGACATGACAGCCAAGCCCGACGGCGCCGCGCGCCGGCACATCATCATCGCCGCGCTCGTGATCGCGGCGATGACGCTTTTGCGCATCGTCTATGCCTCGACGCTCGAGCTGCGCACCGACGAGGCCTATTACTGGACCTGGTCGAAGGAAGCTGCGCTGAGCTTCCTCGATCATCCCCCGGGCATCGCCTGGCTGATCCGCTTCGGCACCGCGATCTTCGGCGACACGCCTCTCGGCGTCCGCTTCGGCGGCATCGTGGCGATGCTGGTCACGCAGTGCCTGCTTGCCGATATCGTGCGCCGCGTCACCCGCGACGGGCGTGCAATCGTGTTCGCGCTGTTGATGCCGGAGGCGGCGCTCTATTACGGGCTGCTGATGTCCAAGGTCGCGCCCGACGTCGCGATGATCCCCGTCGCGGTCGCGATGTTCTGGTCGTTGGTGCGGCTGACGGAGAGCGGCGATGGCCGCTGGTGGCTTGCGGCCGGTCTGTTCGCGGGGCTCTCGCTGCTATCCAAGTTCACCGCGATCATGTTCCTGCCCGCCGTGATCGCCTTCGCGCTGGTGCCGGATTGGCGCTGGCGCTGGCTGCGCAGCCCCTATCCCTATCTCGCCGTGCTGATCGCAATTGCCGTGTTCTCGCCGGTGCTGATCTGGAACGCGCAGCACGATTGGGCCTCGTTCCGCTTCCAGGGCGTGCGCGCGACCGCGAATTACGGCGTCTCCTGGCGCACCGTCGGCGACTACGTCGGCCTGCAATTCGGCCTTGTCGGCTTCGTCATGCTGCCGGTGGTGCTGTCGGGCCTGACGCTGACGGCGTGGCGCGGTTACCGCACGCGTGAGCCGGTCGCGATTCTGCTTTCGACCGCGGTGCTGGTGCCGCTCCTCTACTTCCTCTGGAAATCGCTCACCTTGCGGGTCGGCGATACCTGGCCGATGTTCATGTGGCCGGTCGGGTTTGCCGCCGCGGCCATCAACCTCGTGACGCTGCCGCGCGAGGGCTGGTCCGAGCGGATGACGAGGTCGGCGAACTTCTGGGCCAACACGGCCGTCACGACCGGCATCGCTTTCGTCGTCGCGGTGTTTCTCTACTACATGGTCGCGCCCTGGAATTTCCTCGGCAAGATCGATCCGATCGGCGCCGAAGCCGGCTATGACGAGGTCGCGGCGCGCGCGCAAGCGCAGCTCGCCGAGACCGGTGCGACCTGGATCGCGACGACGGACTATCGCACCTACGCCATGCTGCGCTGGCTGCTTCGCGGCCGCGTGCCGGTCATCGAGATCAACGAGCGCGGCCGCTTCCAGGACTTTCGCGATCCCGGCATCGACCGGATCGCCGGCCATGCCGGCCTCTATGTCGGACGCGAGCCCGACAATCGTCTGCCGCTGTGGAATTCATTGCCGGTCACGCGCGAGCTGCTCGAACAGGTCGACCGAAGCTGGCGCGGCCTCGTGATGGATACCTATGCGCTGGAAAAGCTCACCGGCTGGACCCCGGAGCTCTCGCCGCCAAAGGACTCGCCGCTGTTCCAGTGGCGTGTGCTTGCGGGAGATCGCGAGATGCGCGCTGTCGCGTAGCGGCCGCGGATTCCTGCCTCTTCCCTTCTCCCCTTGTGGGAAAAGGTGGCGCGAAGCGCCGGATGAGGGGTTGTCTCCGCGAATACCAATGCAAGAGGTTCACTCGCGGAGAGAACCCCTCACCCGGCTTTGCTTCGCAAAGCCACCACAAGGGGAGAGGGTGCAGTGTCCGAGTGGCGCGAACGGCTACTCCTCGTCGTCCTTCTTACGCAGCAGATCAGTCGCGAGATCTGACAGCTTCGGCCGCGGCAATGCTGCGAACGGCAGCGGACGCGTGACGTCGATGGCGGCGAGCCCGAGCCGCGCCGTCAGCAATCCATTGAGCACGCCTTCGCCCAGCCGCTGCGACAGTTTTGCTGCAATCCCGTGGCCGAGCATCTGCTGCACCAGGCTGTCGCTCGCGGCCATGCCGCCGGTGATCGCGAGATGGGCGATGACGTGGCGCAAGAGTCGGATCATGCCGAGCGCACCGGGGCGGCCGCCATAGAGCCGCGCGAGCTGGCGGATCAGGCGCAGCGAGGCCACGAACACGAACAGCACGTCGATCAGCGCCCGAGGGCTCACCGCGGTGACGATCGAGACCCGCTGCGCTGCAGATGACACCAGCCGCCGCGCTTCCGCATCCAGCGGCGTCATCAATTCGCGCTCGGCGAGGCGGATCATGTCGGCACCGTCGATGATCTCGCCGGCGTGGTTTTGCAGCGTCGCGCGGGCGCGTGCGAGCTGCGGGTTTTGATGCGCGATACGCAGGAGATCCTGTACGATGACGCGGCTCTCGGCGCGGTTGTCGCTGGCCAGCACGCTGGCTGCGCGCTGGTGCAGCTTCTCGATGGTCGCGAGCCGGGCGAGGCCGAAGGCCTCGCGTCCGACCACGACCGCGAGCGCGAGTGTAGTCACGAATGCCAGCGCGAGACCGACGATGCCGAGGCTCTCGCTGCGCGCGAAGAGATCCTCGATCAGATGGACGACGCCCAGCCCGACCCCGAGCAGTGTCAGGCCGGCGAGGCCGGACCAGAACAGCGTGCCCCAGGGGAAGCCGCGCCGCACCACGACCGGCGTCTCGACCGGCACGGGCAGCGCCAAAGGATCGGGCTCGGGCGTGATCTGGATCGCGCCACGACTGAGCCGTGCGTGCTCATCGGCTTCCGTCACGACGACGCCGGGGTCATCCAGCCGGAACGTCGCGGGCCGCCGCTGCTGGTGTCGCTCGTTCATTCCAACCTGTCTCCGATCAGGAACTGCAAGGCACGGTCAAGGCGGATGTGAGGCAGCGCCGGCTCCTCGGATCCCTCCCGCTCGAGTTTTGGCGGACGGAAGCGCAGGAAGCGGAAGTCGCTCGTCTCGGCGGCGGTCGAAAGCCCGCGGAAGGTATCGGCGCCGTTGAAAAGCGCTTCAGGGTCGGCAGGCAGATCGCCGGGAAAGGTCGCCACTTCCGTATTGCCGTCAAAAAACTCGCCGCCGGCGCTCTCGCCGGCCGCGGGCGTGCCAAGGATCGACGGCAGTCTGTCGCGGCCGCGCGCGACCTGCGCCTCGCGCGTCGCGCGGACGGCGGCGAGCGCCACCACGTCGATCTCAGCGCCAGTGCTTTCAGCACGCGCCACGGCCCGCGCGACCGCGCGCCGCAACACGGCCTCGAGCCGGTCGTGGCTGGAATGATGCAAATGATCGGCCTTGGTCGCCGCGAACAGGATGCGGTCGATGCGCGGGCGGAACAGGCTGGAGATGAAGGTGCTACGTCCGATCCGGAAACAATCCAGAATGCCGGCGAGGGCGGCTTCGAGGTCATGCAGCGCCTCGGGGCCGGAGTTGAACGCGGCGAGCGCATCGGCCAGCACGATCTGCCGGTCGAGCCGGGCAAAGTGGTCGCGGAAGAAGGGGCGCACCACGACGTCCTTGTAGGCGTCGTAACGGCGCACCATCATCGCCCAGAGCGATCCCTCCGGCGCCTGTCCATCGATGGGCACATCGAGCGGCGCAAAGGTCAGTGCCGGCGAGCCGGCGAGACCGCCGGGCATCAGGAAGCGGCCGGGCGGCAGCAGGCTCATGGCAAAGCGCTCGTCGCGACAGGCGCGCAGGTATTCGGTGAACAGCCTTGCCGAGGTCAGCGTCGCCTGCTCGTCCTCGGCCGCCTCGGGCTTGAGCGTTGCCAGATGCGCGTGCCAGTCGGCCGCCAGATGCGCCCGGGGCGCTGCGCGCGACAGCGCCAAACTTTCCGCCGACCATTGCTCGTAGCTCTTTAGCAGCAGCGGCAGGTCGAGCAACCATTCGCCGGGATAGTCGACGATGTCGAGCGTCAGCGTGCGGTCGGCACCGCTCTGGCGCTGGTAGTCGATGACGAGGCGAAGCTCGCTGATGTCGACGGTGGAGTTCGGCCAGCGCCGGTCCGCGGTCAGCGCGCGCAGATGGTTCTCATAGTCGAAGCGCGGCACGGCATCGTCGGGCTGCGGCGCGAGTTTTGCACGTGCGATGCGGCCGGAGGCAAAGGCCTCGAACACCGGAAAGCGGCCGCCGCGCGTCAGTCCATGGATCAGCGCGGTGATGAACACGGTTTTACCGGCCCGCGACAGGCCTGTGACGCCGAGTCGGACGGTGGGATTGAAGAAATGCTCGCCATAGTCGAGGAGCGCCCGGGCCGATAGGCGCGCCTCTTCGACCATATCCTGGAAGCTGAATGCCATGGGGGAGGGCGAGGGATCTCGTGCTGGCTTTCTTGCCGGCGGAATACGCAAATTGGACTAGTCACAAAGGTGGCAACTGCCTGACGAAAATCAAGCTTCATACTTCCACCGCGTTTTCGGGCGAACCAGCCCTTGAACGTCTCGCCGACCCCGTAAGACCCACATCAGAGTGCCACAGCGTCGCCTTCGAACTGCCATGACAGTTTTCAGATTGAAACAACTTGCTTCCACCTCCGTCCAAGCCGCTGCCGATGCCATCGGCTGGGACTATGACCGCGCCGAGCTGATCGCCGACGCCGTCATCCACGCCATCGGCGTGCTCTTGGGCATCGTCGCGGCGACCGTTCTGGTGGTGCTGACCGTGCTCTATGCCAGCGCCGTCGACATCGTCGGCGTCTCGATCTACGCCGCCGGCCTGCTCTCGATGCTGGTGCTGTCGGCGACCTATAATCTCTGGCCGGTATCGCCGGCCAAATGGATATTGCGGCGTTTCGACCACGCCGCGATCTATCTCCTGATCGCTGCGACCTACACGCCGTTCATCCTGGAACTGAAGGACAGCACCTTCGCGCTGGCGCTCCTCGTCGGTGTCTGGTGCGTGGCGATCTTCGGCATCGTGCTGAAGCTCGGCTGGCCCGGGCGCTTCGATCGCGTCGCCGTCGGTATTTACCTCGCCATGGGCTGGAGCGGCCTGATGCTCTACGACGCCGTGGTCAAGGCGCTGCCGACCATGGCGCTGTGGTTCGTGATCGCGGGTGGCGCACTCTACTCCTTCGGGGTGATCTTCCATGCCTGGCGGCGCCTGCGTTTCCAGAATGCAATCTGGCACGGCTTTGTCTTGGCCGGCGCGGCGTGCCATTATACCGCGGTGCTCGATCTCGTCCTGAGCTGAGCACTAACAAACGCGGCATAAGAGGAGACGTCGGATGCAGGTGACCGGCAAAGTTGTGGTCGTCACCGGCGGCGCCAACGGCATCGGCAAGGCGCTGTGCGAGGTGTTTCATCAGGCGGGCGCGGCCAAGGTCGTGGTCGCGGATATGGAGGCCGCTGGCGCGAGAGCGGTGGCGGCGACCGTGAACGGCGCCGCCTTCAAATGCGACGTCGCCCAGGAAAAAGACATCGCGCACGTCATCGAGGAAACGGAGCGACAGTTCGGCCCGATCGAACTGTTCTGCTCCAATGCCGGCATCGGCGGCGGCTTCGATCCCATGTCGGCGAACGCCGGCGGCTCGTCGGACGAGCCCTGGCAGCGGAGCTGGGCGATCCACGTCATGGCCCATGTCTATGCGGCGCGGCACCTTGTGCCGCGCATGAAGGCGCGCGGCGGCGGCTATTTCCTCAACACGATCTCCGCTGCGGGCCTGCTCTCCCAGGTCGGCAGCCCCGCTTATTCGACGACGAAGCACGCCGCGGTCGGCTTTGCAGAAAACCTCGCGATCTCGCACAAGGCCCACAACATCCGCGTCTCTATCCTCTGCCCGCAGGGCGTCGACACCAACATGCTGCGCTCGATCCCCAAGGGTCCGCAAAGCGGCGACGGCGATTTGTCGCCCGAGCAGGTGGCAAAGGACGCGCTCGCCGGCATCGAGCAGGAGACGTTCCTGATCCTGCCCCACGCGCAGGTGCTCGGCTACATGCGCAAGAAGACCGAGAACTACGACCGCTGGATCGGCGGCATGGCCAAGATCCAGGCCAAGATGCGCGAGGAATTCGGGAAGTAGGCGTAGCCGCCGCCACATTTGAAGTCGTCATGCCCCGGCCTGACCGGGGCATCCAGTACGCCGCGGCTTCTCCGTATCCCCGCGCTGTCTCTGGAATACTGGATCGCCCGCTTTCCGCGGGCGATGACACCGAGAGTGTAGCTGGCGGCTTTAGCAATCTCGTCATTGCGAGCGCAGCGAAGCAATCCAGATTGCCTCCGCGGCGGCATTGTGGGTTGCTTCGTCGCTTCGCTCCTCGCAACGACGGGCTTCCCTAATTCTTCTGCGCGTAGAGCAGCGGCACCGCGGAATCTACGACGACCTCGATCAGGCTCGCGCCCCTTGCGCTCAGTCCTCGCTTCAACGCTTCACTGAGCTCCGCCGCCTTCGTCACCCGCACCGCTTCGCAGCCCATGCCTTCGGCGAGCTTGACGAAATCGATGCCCGGCAATTCCAGCCCCGGCACGTTGCGCACCTGCATGACCTGGCTGAAGGAGCGCATCGCCCCGTAGCCTGAATTGTTGATGACGACGACGGTGAGCGGCAGCTTGCGCTGCGCGGCGGTCCACAGCGCCTGGAACGAATACATCGCCGATCCGTCGCCGATCAGGCACACCGTGCGGCTGTTCGGCTTGCCCAGCGCCATGCCGACCGCGGCTGGCAGCGAGTAGCCGAGGCCGCCGCTCGACATCGTATAAAAACTGTCCTGGCCGCGCATCGGCATGAACTTTTGCATCGCCGGCCGGTGCGAAGGCACTTCCTCAACCAGCGAAGCACCCTCCGGCATCGCCTCGGACAGCGAATGCAGCAGGAATTCGACCGGCAGCGGATCGACCGCTTTCGGCGCGGGCGGCAGCGTGCGACCCTTTGGCGTCGCGCGCTTGCTCGCCGGCAGCATGTCGAGCAGCGCACTCAATGCCGGCTTCATGGTCGCGACGATGCTGGCGCCGACCGGCGTCACTGCGGCGGCATCCGGATCGTCGGTGATCTGGAAGATGGCCGTGCCGCCGTCGAAGATCGATGCATGACCTTCGACGTGGAAGGTGAACACCGGCGCGCCGATTACGACGACGAGATCGTGCGTGCAGAGCGCATCCGAGAGTTGGCCGGGTGAGGCGTGCAGGAAGCCTGCGAATTGCGGATGGCGCTCCGGAAAGGAGCAGCGTGCCGAGAATGGGCTGACCCAGACACTCGCCTTCGCCTTCTCCGCGACGCGCACCATGAGATCGACCGCGCCGGCGCGGTCGACGCCGGGGCCGACGACGAGGACAGGGTGCTTGCTCGCATTGAGCGCAGCGACCAACGTCTTCATCGCCTCGGGCTCGGGCCCGAGCTCGCGGCTGATCTTGCGGGCCTCGACGGGCGCGGTCGCATGGGTCCAGTCGTCGATCGGGATCGAGACGAAGGTCGGCCCGCAGGGCGGCTGCATCGCCGTGTGATAGGCGCGCGCGATCGCGGCCGGCACATCCTCGGCGCGCGCCGGCTCGACGCTGTATTTGACGTAGGGCCGCGGGAATTCGGACGCACGCTCGGCATAGAGGAACGCCTGCAACGGCAGGATCGAACGCGCTTGCTGGCCCGCGGTGATGACGAGCGGCGTCTGGTTGCGATGCGCGGTATAGATGTTGCCGAGCGCGTTGCCGACGCCGGCCGCCGAATGCAGATTGACGAAGCCGGCGTTGCGCGTTGCCTGCGCATAGCCGTCCGCCATGCCGACGGCGGAAGCTTCCTGAAGCGCCAGCACATAGTCGATGTCGTCGGGCCAGTCGCTCAGGAACGGCAGCTCCGTCGATCCGGGATTGCCGAACACACGCTTGATGCCGAAGCCACGCAGCAGGTCGAGCGTTGCCTGCTTGACGGAGACGGACTTGCTGCCGGCTTTTCCGTTCTTTGCCACTGTTTCCGTCCCCTTCTCGTTCCTCATCCTGAGGAGCGCGGAACGCGCGTCTCGAAGGATGAAGGCCCGGCTGGTAGCCTCGCCCTTCGAGACGCGCGCGAAGGGCGCGCTCCTCAGGGTGAGGGTCTACAATCTATCGCCACACCGCCGTACCCTTCATGGTCGGCTGCCCTTCCGCGTTCGCCGTCCACAGCTCAAGGCCGGCGTCGGTCTCGTTCGCGTTGACGGAAAACTCCGTTCCCTCGAACAGCGGCTGCACGCCCCGATAGCTGAACTTCTTCGGCGCCTTGCCGCCCCGCAGCTTCGCCGCCATTTCGATCATCAGCGCCGCCTGCAACGGGCCGTGGAAGACCAGGCCCGGATAGCCCTCGACCTTGGTGACGTAATCGCGGTCGTAGTGGATGCGGTGGCCGTTGAAGGTCAGTGCGGAGTAGCGGAACAGCAGTACGGGATCAGAGATGTGCGTCTCGCGGTGCTGCGCTTTTGGCGGCGCAGGCGCCTTCGCCGTCGCGGGTTGGCTGCTCGTCATCTCGCGATAGACGATGTCCTGCCGTTCGCGGATGGCGGCGCCGCGGGGCGAGGTGATCGTGTGTTCGACCGCGACGAAGCACAGCGTGCCGGTCGAGCCGGTCTTCACCGTGACGTCGGCAATACCCGAGGTCCGCGTCGTTTCATCGCCGACACGCAAGGACTGGATGAACTCGATCTCGCCGCCGGCCCACATTCGGCGCGGCAGCGGCACCGGCGGCAGGAAGCCGCCGCGGGTCGGGTGGCCGTCGGCGCCGAGCATCGACATCGGAAACACCGGCTGGGCGAGGCACCAATGCACCGTGAACGGCGCCGCGTCGCCCGTTTTGGGCTCGCCGACCTCCTGGAACAGCGTCGCGCGCAGGCCCTTGACGAGTTGCGCGGTGACGACGTCGGTCGCTTCCTGGGTGCGGCCGATCCACTGCCTTAAGTGATCGATGTCGAGCTTCTCGGTCATGACGCCTCGCTCTTGTTACTTCGTCTGGCCGGGCCGTTCGCCGATGGCGGGCACGGCGCCGTAAGTGCGCGTCTCGCCGACGATGATCGGCGCCGGTGCCGGATAGCTGACACGGCCGTTCGGCGTATCGACCTCGATGCGGCGCAGATGCGGATGGGTCGCCAGATCAGCCATGGTGTTGACCTCGGCGAAGGCGATGTCGGCATCCGACAGCCGCTTCAACAGCTCATCGCGCGTCATCCTCGCGAAGCTGTCTGCAACCGTCTTGTCGGTGAAGTCGCGGTTGCGGACGCGCTCGACCATGTTGGCGACGCGCGGATCGGCGGGCAGGTTCGGCTGGTCCAGCACCTCCGCGCACAGCGTTTTCCATTCGCGCTCGCTCTGAATCGAGATCAGGATGTCCTTGCCGTCCCGGGAGGTGAAGACGCCATAGGGCGCGATCGAGGGATGGCGCAGGCCCATGCGCTTGGGCGGATTGCCGGCCTCGGAGTTGAGCAGCGGCACGGTGCACCAGTCCGCCATGACGTCGAACATGGAGATGCGGATGTCGGCTCCTCTGCCCGTACGTCCCCGCGCAATCAACGCTTCCAGGATTGCCGCATGCGCGGTCGCGCCGGTCGCGACGTCGACGATGGACATGCCGACGCGCGAGGCGCCGTCGGGATTGCCGGTGATCGAGGCGAGCCCGCTCTCGGCCTGGATCAGGAGATCATAGGCCTTGCGATGCGCGTAGGGGCCCTCGTCGCCGTAGCCGGTGATGGTGCAGCAGATCAGCTTCGGATAATCTTTCAGCAGACGCTCACGGGAAAAGCCGAGCTTGTCCATCGAGCCGGGCTTGAGGTTTTGAATGAGCACGTCGGCGCTCGCGATCAGCTCTTCAAGCTCGGCGCGGCCCTCCTTGGTCGCGAGATCGACCACCGCCGATTGCTTGCCGCGGTTGAGCCAGACGAAGTAGCTGCTCTGGCCCCTGGCCGCCGCGTCATAGCCGCGGGCGAAATCGCCCTCCGGCCGCTCGATCTTGATCACTTCGGCGCCGGCGTCCGCCAGGCGCGACGAGCAGAACGGCGCCGCGACCGCCTGCTCGACTGCAATTACCCTGATCCCGTCAAGTGCTCCCATGGCGCGACCTCAGTATGAGCGGGGCATGCCGAGCACGTGCTCGGCGATGAAGGACAGCACCAGATTGGTCGAGATCGGCGCCACCTGATAGAGCCGCGTCTCGCGGAATTTTCGCTCGACGTCGTATTCCTCGGCGAAGCCGAAGCCGCCATGGGTCTGGATGCAGGCGTTCGCCGCTTCCCAGGACGCATCCGCCGCCAGCATTTTCGCCATGTTGGCCTCCGCGCCGCAGTCGAGCCCGGCCTCGTATTTGCGCGTTGCCTCCTTCACCATCAATTCCGCCGCGCGCATCGAGGCGTAGGCCTTTGCGATCGGGAACTGGATGCCCTGGTTCTGGCCGATCGGCCGGCCGAACACGGCGCGGTCCTTGGCGTAAGTGGAGGCCTTGGCGATGAACCACTTCGCATCGCCCACGCACTCCGCGGCGATCAGGATGCGCTCGGCATTCATGCCGGACAGGATGTAGCGGAAACCCTTGCCTTCCTCGCCGATCAGGTTTTCCGCGGGCACCTTCATGTCCGTAAAAAACACTTCGGTGGTGGCGTGGTTCATCATGGTGCGGATCGGGCGGATCTCCAGGCCGTTGCCCCTGGCCTCGCGCATGTCGACGATGAAGACCGAGAGTCCGTCGGTGCGCTTCTTGGCCTTCTCCTTCGGCGTGGTGCGCGCAAGCAGGATCATCAGGTCGGAATGCTCGGCGCGGCTGGTCCAGATCTTCTGGCCGTTGACGACATAATGGTCGCCCTCGCGACGCGCAAACGTCTTGAGCGATGAGGTATCGGTGCCGCTGGTCGGCTCGGTGACGCCGAAGGCTTGCAGCCGCAACTCGCCGGTCGCGACCTTAGGCAGGTATTTCGCCTTCTGCGCGTCATTGCCGTGCCGGAGCACCGTGCCCATGGTGTACATCTGGGCGTGGCAGCCGCCGCCGTTGCAGCCGGCGCGCTGGATCTCCTCGAGGATCGCCGCCGCCGCCGACAGCTTCAGCCCTGCGCCGCCATATTCCTCGGGGATCAGCACCGAGAGGTAGCCGGCCTCGGTGAGCGCATCGACGAAGGCTTTTGGATAGGCCATCTCGCGATCGAGCTTGCGCCAGTATTCGCCGGGAAACTGCGCGCAGAGTTTTGCGACGGCTTCGCGAATATCAGCGTTATCGTCGGTGTGTTGGTCTTGTTGGGTCATGGCGTTTCCCGTTGGGTTCGTTCGAGAGGATAACGCAGGACGATCCTCCGGCGTTGTCTGGACAACGCCAACCCCCTATGCTCATTTGCTATAGCGTATGGAGTAGCGTTCAAAGATTGGCAAGTATGGATTTCCGTCAGCTCAGGACCTTCAGTTGCGTGGCCGAGCTCGGCAGCCTCTCCAAGGCGAGCGACACGCTGCGGGTCGCGCAGCCGGCGCTGAGCCGACAGATCAAGCTTCTGGAGCACGAACTGCGTACCGATTTGTTCACGCGCAATGGTCGCGGCATGGTGCTGACCGAGGCCGGCCGCGTGCTGCTCGCGCGCACCTCCGGTATCGTCCGCCAGATCGACCAGATCCGCGACGACATCCAGTCGGCGCAGGGCCCGCTCTCGGGCCACGTCGTGTTGGGCCTGGTTCCGACCGTGAGCTGCGTGCTGTCGGCGCGCTTCGCCCGCCGCTGCGTCGAGACCTATCCGGGCATCACGCTGCGTATCGTCGAGAGCTATAGCGGCCATCTTGTCGAATGGCTGCATCGCGGCGAGATGGACCTTGCGATCCTCTACGGCCGCTCGGCTGATCTGCACCTCACCGTGCAGAGCCTGGGGCGCGACAACATCGTCGCGGTCGGGCCGCGCGGCTGCGGGCTCGCCCGCAAGAAGAGCGTCGAGATCGGCTGGCTGTTGCGGCAGCGCCTGGTGCTGCCCAGTCATTCGCACGGGCTCAGGGCGCTGATCGAGCATGCGGCCGCACAGCGCAAGATCAAGCTCAACGTCCAGCTCGAGGCGGATTCGTTCCGCGTGCTGACGAGCCTCGTCGAGGAGGGCCTCGGCTTCGCCCTGCTGCCGCTCTCGTCGGTACACGGTGAGGTCGCCGAAGGGCGGCTGGAAACCGCTGTCGTCTCGAAGCCGATGACGCGCGAGCTCATTGTTGCCTCTCCGATCGACCGTCCGCCGTCGACGGCCACCGTTGCCGTCACCGCGCTCCTGCGCGAGGAAGTGGCAGCCTGCCGCAAGGACGGCGTGTGGGACATCAAGTTGAGCTGACCGTTCGCGCTCCCCGCGGGTGGGGAGCACGCCGATCGCTCCGTCCGAAATCTCATGAGGATTTAGAACGGAAGCGCGTGGTCCTCACTTCGCATCTTTTGCGACCTGTCATGCCGAGATTTTATAGCTGGGCCAGCGTCGCGCGTGCCGAGCGCTAGGGGCGACGCGCTTTGCCGCCTCATCATCCGCCGTCATCACCCGCGAAGGCGGGTGATCCAGTATTCCAGAGGCGGTGAAGAATACGGAAAGGCCGCAGCGTACTGGATGCCCCGCCTTCGCGGGGCATGGCAGCGGGGATTCTGCTAAGCGCTTGCCACTCCTCGCGCACGCTACCCCGGAATCCGCACCGGCAGCGTCTCGTAGCCCTTGATGAAGCTGGAGTAGATCCGTCGGGGCTCGCCGACCACCTCGATGCGGTCGAAACGCTTCAGCATCTCCTCCCAGACGATCCTGAGCTGGAGCTCTGCAAGCCGCATGCCCACGCAGCGGTGGATGCCGAAGCCGAAGGACAGATGCGTGCGCGGCCGAGGCCGGTCGATGATGAAGTCGTTCGGCTTCTCGAACATCTCCTCGTCGCGGTTGCCGGAGACGTACCACATGACGATGCGGTCGCCCTTCTTGATGTGCTTGCCGCCGATCTCGGTATCCTGAAGCGCGGTGCGCCGCATGTGCGCGAGCGGGGTCTGCCAGCGGATCACCTCCGGCACCATGGAATCGATCAGCGCCGGATTGTTCCGCACCTTGTCGTACTGCTCGGGGTTCTCGTTCAGCGCCAGCACCGAGCCGGTCATGGTGTTGCGCGTGGTGTCGTTGCCGCCGACGATGAGCAGGATGATGTTGCCCATGAGGTTGTCGGGGTCCATGTAGCGCGTGGCGTCGTTATGGGCCATCAGCGACAGCAGGTCGTTGCGCGGCGCGGAATTGACGCGCTCGTTCCAGAGCTTCGACATGTAGGCGTAGCACTCGTCCATCTCCTTTCTCCGCTCCTCGGCGGATGCGACGATCCCGCTCTTGGGCAGAGCGGTTGAGACGTCCGACCAGCGCGTCAGCTTGCGCCGCTCCTCCCAGGGGAAATCGAACAGCGTCGCCAGCATCTGTGTCGTCAGCTCGATCGAGACGCGCTCGACGAAATTGAAGGTCTCGTTGCGCGGCATGTTGTCCAGCACCGTCTGCGAGCGCTGGCGGATCAGCTTTGCCAGCTCGTCGAGATGCGTCGGCGTGAACATCGGCGACACCGTCTTGCGCTGCGCCGAGTGCGTGGGCTGGTCCATCGCGATGAAGCTCGGCCAGTCGTAACCGGCCGGCACGTCGCGGATCGAGATGCCGCCGAGCGTCGAGTCGGAAGAGAAGATGCCGTGATTGGTGTCTACATGCATGATGTCGTTGTATTTCACGACCGACCAGTAGGGCTCGATCGGCGCGTTGGTGCAATAATGCACCGGCTCTTCCTTGCGCAGCCGTTCGAACCAGGGCCACAGCGTATCGTCCTGGAACAGCCGTGGCGCACCCGGATGGTAATCCTTCAACGGCGTCGCATAGGCCTCCTCGCGCGCCCGGCGCATGCGTTCGGCCTTGTCGGTCCTGACCGGAGTTTGGATGTTCATGGGGGCTTACTCCAGTTTTCGCGCTTCACGCCGCAATCCTGACCGGCAACGTCTCGTAACCCTTGACGAAACTCGAATATACCCGCTTGGGTTCGCCGACCACGTCGATATGATCGAAGCGCTTCAAAATCTCTTCCCAGATGATCTTCAATTGCAGCTCCGCGAGCCTGAGGCCCACGCAGCGGTGGATCCCGAAGCCGAAGGAGAGATGCGTGCGCGGCCGGGCGCGGTCAATGATGAATTCGTAGGGCTTCTCGATCGCCTCCTCGTCACGGTTGCCCGAGACGTACCACATCACGACCTTGTCACCCTTCTTGATTTGCTTGCCGCGAAACTCGAAATCGGCAAGCGCCGTGCGGCGCATATGGGCGAGCGGCGTCTGCCAGCGGATCACTTCAGGGACGAAACTGTCGAGCAGCGCGGGATTTTCGCGCAGCTTGCGGTACTGCTCCGGATGCTGGCTGAGCGCGTAGATCGAGCCCGACATGGTGTTGCGAGTGGTGTCGTTGCCGCCGACGATCAGCAGGATCAGGTTGCCAAGAAAATTCTTGGCGTCCATGTCGCGCGTGGCCGCGCCATGCGCCAGCATCGAGAGCAGATCGCTCTTCGGCGGCTGCGCGATGCGCTCCTTCCACAGCCGCGAAAAGTAAGTCGCGCATTCCAGGAGCTCGGCCTGCCGCTGGTCCTCGGTGGCGACGAGACCGCCGGAGCCGGGAATGGTGGTCGCGACATCCGACCAGCGCGTCAGCTTGCGGCGGTCTTCCCACGGGAAGTCGAAGAGCACCGCGAGCATCTGCGTGGTGAGCTCGATCGAGACGCGGTCGACCCAGTCGAACTGCTCACCGCGTGGCAGATCGTCCAGGCATTCGGCCGAGCGCTTGCGGATGTTGAGCGCGAGCTCGTCCAGATGGGTCGGCGTGAACATCGGCGCCACGGTCTTGCGCTGGGCTGCATGACGCGGCGGGTCCATGGCAATGAAGCTCTCGCGGCGGAGGTCGGGATCGATGTCGCGGATGGTGATGCCGCCGAGCGAAGCGGCGGAGGAGAACACCGAATGGTTGGTCTCGATCTCCATGATGTCGTTGTACCGGGTCACCGACCAGTACGGGCCGAACATCGAATCCTTGCAATAGTGTACGGGGTCTTCGCGGCGCAGGCGGTCGAAATAGGGCCAGAACGTATCGGTCCTGAACAGTTCGGGATGGCCAGGATCGAACTGCTCCAGCGGCAGCGACGCGGCCCGCTCATGCAAGCTTTCGCGCGTGACTGTGCTCTCGATGGTCCCATGCATGACCAGCTCTCCCTTGCGGCAACGCGCGTTTTTGTTGAATTCTGCGCTGCGGTATTTGTCCCGCAATTACAACCCGTTGCGTGCGTCGGGGCAAGGGCGAGTTTTGCCACATCCGAATTTGTGAGCGCGCAAGTCTGCTCGCGCGAGTTGATCTGGAGCACGCTGAGGAAACGGAAATTGCTGGAGAAATCGCCGCAACGGGGGCCCCGAGTCGAACCGGCTCGTGCCCGGGATCGACCAACCGTCGATAGTTTGCTCTAATCGGGTTCGCACTCAAAGGTTGATTTATGAATGACTTGCAGTGGGCTCCGATCGGCCCGCCCAGCCCGGTTTCGCCGCCGCCATTGCCGCCGGCGCAGATCGACTTCACCGGCGACCGCGGCGAGTTTCGCCGGATGGTCACCAGGGGCGCAGCGCTCGAGCTCGTCACCTTCGGCTTCTACCGCTTCTGGCTCGTTACCGACATTCGCCGGCATCTCTGGTCGAATACCTCGGTCGACGGCGATGCCGCCGAATATACCGGGCGGGGCAAGGAGCTCCTGATCGGCTTCCTGTTTGCGCTGGCGATCCTGGTGCCGATCTATCTCGGCTATTTCCTCGTCGGCATCGAGGCCGAACGCTGGCAGGGATTTGCCTCGACGCCGCTGTTCATCGCCTTCTACGCCTTCGGTCAGTTCGCGATCTTTCGCGCACGGCGCTATCGCCTCACGCGCACGGTGTGGCGCGGCGTGCGCTTCTGGATGGACGGATCGGGCTGGGCTTATTCGCTCCGCGCCATGCTCTGGGGCCTGCTCGTGTTCCTGACGCTCGGCCTTGCCTTGCCGTGGCGCGAGGCCTCGCTCGAACGCTACAAGATGCGGCATTCCCATTACGGCGACCTTTCCGGCGATTTCGAAGCGACCGGCTGGGAGTTCTTCAAGCGCGGTTGGTGGCTGTGGCTGCTGACGCCACTGGCGATTGTCGTCCCGCTGCTCGCACCTTTCTTCTATGCCGAGTTCAAGGCGCGTGAATGGCGCTGGTGGCTGGCGGGCATCCGCATCGGTGGCGTGAGCCTCTCCTCGAAGCTGCCGCATGACGCGTTCTACGGCCTCTACTGGAAAGTGGTCGGCTGGTCCCTGCTGCTGTTCACGCTGCTTGGATCCTGGATCGCCGGATGCACCGCGCTCGTCATGAGGCTCACGGACAAGTCGATCGAGCAGCTGTTCGGGCCCAAGGCAGGCACGAGCATTCCGCTGCTCGTGTTGATGGCGGTCGGCTATCTTGCCACGGCGCTTGCATTCAACGTCGTGATGCGCGTCTATCTCCAGCGGGACCTCTGGGTGAAAGTGCTCGAGACGACGCATGTGCATGACATCGAGGCGGCTGCGAACGTCAAGGCCAGTGGCGAACTCGCCAGCGCGCTGGGCGAGGGCTTTGCCGACGGGCTGGACGTTGCGGGCTTCTAGGTCGTGAGCGAATTGTCCGGACAGCTCGAGGTTGCGCACGAAGCCGGTTCGCCGGCCGTCTATTTCGACGGCATCTCGAGCCGCCGCCGCAAGGTTACGCTCGGGCTCGACGACCAGCTCGAAATCCGTGAACAGGGCGAAGCGCCGACGCGCTGGGCCTATGCCGACATCCGCCGCGCCGACAGTCCGCCCGGCGTTTTGCGCCTGTCCTGCACCACGGCGCCGCCTCTGGCGCGGCTCGAGTTGCGCGACGCGGCCCTTAGCCGCGCGATCACCGCGCGTTGCCTGCGGCTCGACGAGCACCGGGCGAGCCGCCGCGGCGTCGCAAAGATCGTCGGCTGGTCGCTGGCTGCGGCGGTGTCCATCGTCACGGTCATCCTGTTCGGTGTGCCGCTCGCGGCCGACCGGCTTGCACCGTTGGTGCCGGAGCCGCTGGAGCGGCGGATCGGCGATGCCGCCGAGGTGCAGGTCAAGGCGGTGTTCGGTGGCCGCCTCTGCGACGAGCCGGCGGGGCAGGTGGCGTTCACAAAACTCATGAAGCGCCTGCGCGACGCAGCCGGCCTCGATGACGCCGTGAAGTCGGCGGTGCTGCCGACCGCGGTGCCCAATGCCTTCGCACTGCCCGGCGGAAAGGTCTATCTGCTCAGCGGACTGCTCAACAAGGCCGACAATGTCGACGAGATCGCCGGCGTGCTCGCGCACGAGCTCGGTCACCTCAAGCATCACGACAACATGCGCGGCCTCATCTACAACGGCGGCACCTCGTTCCTGATCGGGCTGCTGTTCGGCGACGTCACCGGCTCGAGCGCCGTGATCTTCGCCTCGCGCAGCGTGGTCGAAGCCTCCTATTCGCGCGAGGCCGAGACGGCGGCCGACAGCTTCGCGATCGACGTGATGCACGCGCTTGGCCGCTCGCCAAAACCCGCGGCCAAATTGATGTTCCGCATCACGGGCAAGGAAGGCGGCAGCGGCTTTACGATCCTCGCCAGTCATCCGCTGACCGAAGATCGCCTCGCCCGCATGAGCAAAGAGGACCGCCCCGCCAGCGGCGAGCCGCTGCTGACCGCGGAGGAGTGGGTGGCGCTGAAGGGTATTTGCGGCGGCGGGAAGGTCTAACAGCGTCGCTATCGCCCTGCGTGCAAGAAACTCCCGACACAATTCTATCGCCGTTCACTGATCAGCTTCGCCGCGTAAATGAAGGGGGCCGCCGTGGGACTCATCGCGTTGGCGAGGGCGGAGCACGGTAGCGCGCAAGGACAGGGTAGCTTCGCGGGAGCCATCGCTCAGGCCGATCCTTGCGGCCTAATAGTCGCGACCTTGCTGCCGCGAACTGCGTCCTGGCGATCCCTGCCAATACGGGTTCTCCTGGCACATGGCCGCAAGTCCCGAGGCCGTCGCCCGGCACTGCGCTATCGAAACATAGCTGCAATCGATGACGGTGAGGCCGCGCGCATGCCATGACTGCAGGCACACCGGGTAGCGCGGGTCGTAGCGTTGCGCCGCGGCTGGGGCAATCGCCAGCATCGTAGCGCCCGTCAGGATCAGCAAATGAAGCATGCGCACGTCGCGATTCTTTCCAAATTTCGGGCCGCCCAATGTCGTGCCTACTGGATCGTCGCGTTCACCGTGGTGACGGACCTTCCTGAGCCATACGGACCTTCTCCCGCACCATAGATGGCAAAGCTATCGCTGCCTTTATAGCCACGTGGGGCCGTGTAGGCGAACGTCGTTACGTTGATCTGCCTCAGGTTCCGCGCTCGGGTTTGTGCCGCTAGACTATACATGTTCGCGCCGCGTCCCGACATTGCGGTCGGCGAGATGCTGCGCGTTCTGAGACCCGGCGGAACGATCGCCTTCTCGACCTGGCCGCCGCATCTCTACACCGGACGGATGTTCGCGCTCGTCGCGCGTCATGTGCCGCCGCCGAAGGGCGTGGCCTCGCCGGTGCTGTGGGGCGATCCCAAGGTCGTCGCCGAGCGCCTCGCCGGCAAGGTCACGGGGGTCTCGCCTTCGAGATGGACATGATGACGCCGTCTGGGCTGAGCCCGCAGCATTTCCGCCGCCTGATGGAGGCAACCGCCGGCCCGGTGACCCGACTCGTTCAGCAATACAAGGACGCCCCCGACAAGCTGAGCAGTTTCCGCAGCGAGTTCGAAGGATTGATCGGGGAGTATTTTGACCCGAGCAACAACAGCATGCGGCAGCAGTTTCTGATGACGAAGGCGCAGAAGGTTTGAGATCTCGGCCACCGGCAGCTTGCGGCCACGATTGCAGATGCGATGCCTTCTCCCCTTGTGTGCACGCCTTGGCTCGCAAGGGGAGAGGGAGCAGCGACCTCCCTGCGCCGGTCACTCCGCCAGATTATTCACCTGCTTCACCCAGGCCCGCACGTCGGCGAGCACCTCGGGCAGCACGCTGCGGACCTCCAGTACCGTCATGCCTGCCTTGATGCGCGGATCATAGAGCAGATTGAGGATGTACTGATCATAGACGTCGAAAAACCCCATCGACACATTGTCGTTGAACATGGTCCATGGCACGCTCGCGGTGTCGTTGATGGGCCCGAGTGATTGCAAGAGTTCCTCATAGGCGCAGTCCAGAAAGACGAAGTCGCCATTGTCGACCGTCAGGATGACGTCGGAATGCTCGATTTCGAACTTCTCGTTCTTGCGGAAGCCGGAGAGACATTGCGGATCGAGCGAGGAGCGGATGTCGCGCGCCTTCTCCGCGCCATAGAAGGTCGAGATGGTGCGATAGAGGTCGCGGTCGCGCACCAGCTTGACGCGGACATTGGCGGCTTCCGCATCGTCGGTCATGGCGATGTCGAGATGCTGCACGCGCCTGGCAATATCGGCGACGACCTTGGCGAGCTGCGCCTTGCGGTCGGCGCGGCCATCGCTCTCGGCGAAGACGCGCACCGGCGCATCGAATTTGCGGATGCGGTCGACGCGGCCGGCGAGGTGATATTCGGCGCCGAACGAGGTCTTGAGGAAACCGTCGACGATCTCGCTGTCGGTGAATATCTTCTTCTCGCTGCGCTGGCGCGAGACGATCGCCGGCAGCTCGCCCCCTGCGCCTGCGTTCGCGCCGACGTCGACGGCGCAGCCGAGCAAGGCAAGCAGGATGGCGCGCGAGAGATGCGAAAGCGGGCGCGATGCGATCATTGTCAGCCGACGCTGCCGCAATCCGTCCTTGCGCACAAGACCATCTTGGAGGGAGCCCGTCGGGTTCCCTCGGCCGCGCATGCGCTAGTTGTTCAGGACGACGACGGTGGTGCCGACCGAAACGCGGCCATAGAGGTCGGTCACGTCGTCATTGGTCATGCGGAAGCAGCCGGAGGAGACCGCCTGTCCGATCGTCTCCGGCTCATTGGAGCCGTGAATGCGGTAGAGCGTCGAGCCCAGATACATGGCGCGGGCGCCGAGCGGGTTCTCGATACCGCCGCGCATGTGGCGCGGCAGGTCCGGCCGGCGGGCCAGCATCTGCGAAGGCGGCGTCCAGTCCGGCCACTCCTTCTTGGCGCTGATGCGATGCACGCCGCCCCAGCGAAAACCGTCGCGACCAACCCCGATGCCGTAGCGCAGCGCCTGGCCGCCTCCCAGCACCAGGTAAAGCCGCCGCTCGCCCGTGTTTATCACGATCGTTCCGGGGGCGTAATTGGTGGGATACATGACGGTGCTGCGGGGGATCGGGCTCGCCCCGCCGCCGAGATAGCCGGTGGAGCTGGTGCCGGTGAAGTCGAACATCCCCGCCGCGGACGCGCCGCCTGCGCCGATGGTCAGGATCGCGATTGCGGCAATCGGTGCGGCAAAAAACCGGTTCATTCTTTCTTTCCCCCCGCAAAAAAATCGATTCAATGGACGACCACAGGCCATATTTGACGGCGTTTCGCAAGCCACGGCAGCGTGAGCAGGCGCAATCCTTAACGATTGCCAAATGCGGAAAGCGCGCAGGATCGCAAGGCCGTATGAGCCAGGAAGCCTCGTCGTCGTCGCGTCCGGCAGGGCAGCAATGTCTGCTATTGCTTTGACGAAAGCGGCGAACAATGGTTGATCGATGGGGATCCGAAGCAAAGAGGCCGCGGGAGAGAACGATGAACGGTGCGGAAAGTCTGGTGCGGACGCTGGTCAAGGGCGGGGTCGACATCTGCTTCACCAATCCCGGGACGTCCGAGATGCACTTTGTTGCGGCGCTCGACCGCGTTCCCGGCATGCGCTGCGTGCTCGGCCTGTTCGAGGGCGTGGTGACGGGCGCGGCCGACGGCTATTACCGCATGAAGGGCACGCCCGCCTCGACGCTGCTGCACCTCGGCCCCGGCCTCGCCAACGGTCTTGCGAACTTGCACAACGCCAAGAAGGCGCATTCCGGCATCGTCAACATCGTCGGCCAGCACGCCGGCTACCACATCGGCTACAATGCGCCGCTCACCTCCGACATCGAGGGCCTGGCGCGGCCGATGTCGTCCTGGGTGCGGACGTCGCCGGATGCCAGGTCGGTCGCCGCCGATGGCGCCGCCGCAATCGCGGCCGCCAAGAGCTCGCCGGCGCAGATCGCGACCCTGATCCTGCCGGCCGACACCGCCTGGAACGAGGCCGACGGCCTCGCCGAGGTGCCGGCCGAGAAGCAGCGCCCGTCCTATTCGCCGCAGGCGGTCGAGCATGCTGCCAAGATCCTGCGCAATGACGGCAGCCGCACGCTGCTGTTGATGGTCGGCAGTGCGCTGAGCGAGCAGGGCCTCGCGCTGGCGCAGCGCATCGCCGGCAAGACCGGATGCCAGGTGATGGGCCCGACTTTCCGCCCGCGCATGGCGCGCGGCCGCGGCCGCTTCTCGATCGACCGCATTCCCTATGTGATCGACCAGGCGCTGCCGCTGCTGAAGGATTTCCGTCACATCATCCTGGTCGAGGCCAACGATCCCGTCGCGTTCTTCGCCTATCCGAACAAGCCGAGCCTTTTGAAGCCCGAGGGCTGCGAGGTTCATCGCATGACCGACTGGGGCGAGAACTCGGTCGCGGCGCTCGAAGCGCTCGCCGGCGCGCTGCATGCGACCTCGCACGACGTCAAGCCGCAAAAGCTCCAGGAACTGCTCAAGCCGACCGGCGCGCTCAATTTCACGACCATCGCGCAGGCGATTGCCTATGCGATCCCCGAGAATGCGATCCTCATCGATGAATCGCTCACCACCGGGCGTGGCTTCTTCCCGCCGACCGCGGCTGCGGCACCGCACGACTGGATCCAGAACATGGGCGGCTCGATCGGCTTTTCGACGCCGCTCTCGATCGGTGCTGCGATCGCCTGTCCTGATCGTAAAGTCATGTGCATGGTGGGCGACGGCAGCGCGATGTACACGATCCAGTCGCTGTGGACGCAGGCGCGCGAAGGCCTCGACATCGTCACCATCGTGTTCGCCAACCGCATCTACCAGATCCTGCGCGGTGAATTCGACGGCGTCGGCGCCGGCGAGCCCGGTCAGCGCGCGACCGACATGCTCAGGCTCGATCGCCCGACCCTCGACTTCGTGGCGCTGGCGAAGGGCATGGGCGTGCCGGGCCGCGCTGTCACCAACGCCGACGAGCTCAACAAGGCGCTTGCGGAAGCTGTCGCCGAGCCGGGGCCGCGGCTGATCGAAGTCGTGATGTGAGGCAAACTCCGATTGGCTTCTACTGCGTCACACGTATTCCCCTCCTCATCCTGAGGAGCCCGCGAGAAGCGGGCGTCTCGAAGGATGGCCGCGGGAGAGAGTCGGGCCTTCATGGTTCGAGACGCGTTTCGCGCTCCTCGCCAAGAGGGTCGGGTGATACAAGGTGAGAGCGTCGAGGGGCACGATGCAGACCGAGCTGAACAAGGTGATCGCGGCGCTCCGCGAATTTTACGCCCACGAACAATTCCTGTTCGAGAAGGATGTCGGCGAGCGCGCGCTCACCCACCGCTTCGCCGTCTGGCTGGAGAAGCAATTTTCCGGCTGGGCGGTCGATTGCAACTACGACCGGCTTGGCGAGCGCACGCTGCACCTGCCGCGCGGCACGATCATCTCAACCGACGATCATTTGGGAAAATCGATCTATCCTGATGTGGTGGTGCATCAGCGCGAGATCCCGAACAACCTGCTGGCCGTCGAAATCCGCAATGCGAGCAATCACACCGCGATCGAGCACGATCGGCAGAAGCTGAAGGCGCTCACCGATCCCAATATCTGGTTCGCTTACGGGATCGGCGTCCTGCTCGTGCTTGCCAGAACGAGCGTCGCGACGGTGGAAGTCTATGCCGGCGGCGTGCTCGACCCGACGCAGACCGCCTGGTTCACGGAACGGCTGAAGGAGACGAGCTTGGATGCGCCGCCCTAGAGCGGGATAAGTTTTGGTTGAATCGGTGCGATGCCGAGGATTCACCTCTCCCGGGTGAGGGGTTACAGTCTCAGTAAGTGCTGCGGCCCGGATTGCTTCGCAATCCGACCTCTTCCCGCTGGGGAGAGGTGTCCCCATGCGACTGATCGTACTTAATCTCATCACGCTTTAGAGAGCGGAATGGCTTTAGGTTGAATCGATTGGGCCGCGAGTTCGCTCAACCTCTCCCGCTCGCGCCCTGCAAGCGGGGAGGGAGCGCACCTCCTTCGTGGCAACAATCAAGCCGATCTCACCGCGCACTCGGCGTGCCGTCATGTGACCTCGGCCACAGTCGCGCCCGCCTTTCGGCCTATGGTCGCTGACTTGCGCACGCCCATCGCGCGGGATTAGCTTTTATCATTGGGATCAGGAACTTTGGAGGTTCTGATGCAAAGGTCATATTTGCTCGCTGCGAGTGCCGCATTCGCGCTCATGTTGCCGACGCCGATCGCGCTCGCTCAGGGCACCGACGGCACTGCCCAACCTCCTGCGGCAACCACGTCTCAAGCCACGGCTCCAGCGCCAGCCGCAACCACGACCCCATCAACGGATACGAAGAAGATCACCGAGAAGAAGCCGGCCAAGAAGAAGCAGATGACGCGGCGGCAGGAGATCGAACATTCGATCGACACCGGCACGGTTCCCTCGCGCTACCGCAGCTCGGTGCCGAAGGAGTATCAGCGATACATTCCGTTCGATAAGAAGTAGCGCATGTTCACGGGCGGCCCGACGTGACCACATTGCGCCGCCTCTCAATATCGACGAGGTCCTGGATTGAGCGTTGCCTTTACCAAAGAAGAGAGTGCCGAAACCGCGTCCGAGACGCTGTTGCCGGATCGCCCGATTTCGCCGCATCCCAACCTGGTGACACAATCGGGATTGCAGGCTTTGGAGTTGCAGCTTCGGCGGGCGCGCGAGGCCTATGAGGCCGCGCAGCAGATCGACGATGTCAACGAAAAGCGCCGGCAGTCGGCCGTGCCCTTGCGCGACGTCCGCTACCTCGTCGAAAGGCTGCGCACGGCCCAACTGATCCGCAATCCGGCGTCGACCGATACGGTCGCCTTTGGCAGCACGGTGACGTTCAGCCGGACCGATGGTCGCGTGCAGACCTATCGCATCGTCGGGGAGGATGAAGCCGATCCGAAGGCCGGGTCGATCTCGTTCGTATCTCCGGTTGCGAGGTCCTTGATCGGGAGGGCGGTCGGGGACGTCGTCGGTGCGGGCAATCAGGAGATCGAGATTCTGTCGATCACGTAGTGGCGCGCTCATCGTGCGCCAGATGAGAATATCTCGTCGGATCGGGGCGCGGGTCGTCGTCCAAGCGGACCGAAGCGGTGATAATCGATCATCGCATCGTCCGGGCCGGTGATGCCGCGACCGCCCTCGATCCGTTGGGCGCGAACGGTCTTGCCACCGCGCTATGGAGCGGCATCCAGGCTGCTGAGAGTGCGAGGGGCCTCTTGGCGCAGGATTACACTGCAGGCCGGCAATATGAACGACAGTTCTTGGAGGGGATTGCGTCCTATCTTGTCACGCAACGCGCAATTTACGCCTCCGAACGTCGCTTTGCCGACGCGCCATTCTGGCGGCAGCGCAACGGCACGTCGCTCGAGAGGGTCTAATCCCGCACATTCGAGGCATGCGCAAGGGTGTTCAGTTGCTCGGCCACGACCTCCAGCCGTATTCCTGATGTGGAATCGTTGCCGTGATATCGGCATCTCTGCTGGTCGAAAGGCGCCAAGCTGCCACCCCGAAGCACAAGGTCAGGGTGAGGGCTATGGCAAGCAGAAGCATGGAGACGAAATGGCTCACGCTGCGCACCCCACAATTTGAAACCGCGAGGAGAGAGCGAGCACGGGCTGCCGATTCGGAAAATGCAGACACGCTGACCTAGCGCAGATTTTCCCCAGGTCGCGAGGGCGAGCACAACCGGGCGCCGGTGTGGCCTAGCTATCGGTCATTGGCTGACTGCTCCGAGGAGGGCTCCCTTCGCCGCGGAAAGAGCATACCGAGAGTCCCAATTATCACCAGAAGCATGCCGGCGATCATCAGCCAATGAGGAAGCTGAAGCTGCATCGCTTTGTCGAGCATCCTAAGGCCTCACTGAAATTGCTGGCCCGAGCATGATCCGGACTAGAAGGGCCGCGTTAGCGCAAAGTGTGGAGCGGTTTTCCCTCGCGACAAACGCGGAACGCGTTTGCGCGGAGATCAGGCCCAAACAACAACCTAAAGCCCGATGACGATTTATCCTAGTCTTATCGCACTTGAGGGTCGACGGCGCTTATGAGACCGATCAAGATGTGGTCTAGCGCAACGACAGTCCACAGGGTGGGTGAGGTGGAGGACAGGCCGGCGACAAAGATCCAGATACCGCCTCCCATGAGGAGAGCCGAGATGGCGTAAGTGGCCGCTCTGTCCATTGGTCGACCCCCAAGCAAATCAGGATCGATTGCGTCTGTAGTGACTCGCGGCGGACCAAAACGTTCCTATGCCAGAGCGGACGGTCGGGGATGATTTCGGTGGCAAATCAGCGGTTGATTCGGTGATGCGCAATTCGCCGAGTTCGCGCACAATTCGTCATTGGCCAAAGATGTCGAGGTTCGGGGGTGGCAACGGCAAACGGCCGGTGCCGCTCCTATGTCAGGAATCGAACAGTCAGACGTCCGTGGTTAGGCTAGCCTTTGCTTTGGGAGACATGATTCGGAGAATGCGACATTGGCAATGGGCAAAGTGAAGTGGTTCAACACAACCAAAGGCTATGGCTTCATTCAGCCTGATGACGGCGGCCCAGATGTCTTCGTCCACATCAGTGCCGTCGAGAAAGCCGGCTATGCGGGCTTGGCCGAGGGCGCGCGGATCAGCTACGAGCTGAGGGCTGGGCGCTCCGGCAAAATGTCCGCGGAAAGTCTGCGGATCGGGTGACGGGGCGCCGCCGCTGGCTGCAGCGAGCGATTACGCGGCGACGTCGAACGACGCAATGAGGGCGCGCATATCATTTGCCAGACCGCGATAATGCTCGCCCATCCGCAGGTATAGCTCGCGATTGCCTCCATCCGCTCGCTTGGCGATCAGCTCGCATTCGGTAGCAAGGCTTTCAAAACGTTCCAGCTTGGCTTGGAAACCGGTCATTGGATGCCCCGAACTCATTACTAAAAATGGGACGAGGACCGTAATCGCTCGATTAGGTCAGAGCGAACATTGTTATATCATATAAACATATTTATTCGGTTTCTTGCGGCCCGCCCAAAGTCGGGAGCATCAACATTTAGAGATGACGGGATATTTTGCGAGGATGCCACTCCCTCTCGATCCACCAATCGACCTTGTGGCGCCTCGTGAACGGCGGGATGCCTCATCACGCGGTTGGTCCAAATGCCGGCCATAGCGCGGACGATTATACAATCTGCCACCGGAGCGCTCTAGTCAGAATGACCACTTGTCTTGTGCGGACCACTCAAGCTTCGCATCACGTGTTCGGCTTGCTCCATCGTCAGATTGGCCGCCAGATCGGTTCCGATTTGTGCCGGTCCCTTACGTTCTCGATCGTAAACCATCCAACCCTTGCCTCCCTTCCGGATCAAAAATCGGACATCTGAAGATGCATTGTCGCTCAAGAATTGGTTCCCCCTGATTACCTGCCTCAATTGGCAACCTTAGCTGGATCAATCCGGTGGCGTGCATTCGCTTATGTGAATCTTGGGTGGCCTCGAGCGCAACGCAGTTCTGCGAACTAGGCGATCGCATGGGAGCATTCGCAACAGCGCTCCATCGCCGGAAGGTTGCGGTTCTTGACCCTGATCCAGAACTTCTGGCGGTCCCAGCCGACGAGCTTGCCGAAGGGCTCACTTACTAGCTGACAATCTCTTTGACCCTGATGCCGCGCAAGGTCTCGATGCAGTCGGCTACCAAATGCAGGAACTCGTGCCGCTTTATTGTCTTGACCTGACGAGATTCCATATTGATGAGAATGAATCTCGCCATCTCGTGGGCAACTTCGAACTGCGATTTGCCGGTGACGTCGATATCGAGTCTTTCAACCATTTCGCTCTCCACTTGTTGTAATTGGAGCGCAGTGCGTCCTATGGGGCGGCGGTCATAGCTCGCGCTCCATCGCTGGATGACTGCTGTTCTTCACGAATCGCGAATTAGCGGGCATCGAGCCATTCGCTTCTGATCTCGATCCTGAAGAGCGGGGTCTGATGCTGGTTGCTGACTTGAAGACGCCATGAGCCGCCCGGAGCGAGTCTTCCCTCGATGTCGCGTGACAGCCTCAGAGCAGCGCTCCAAGCGGCTCGGTCATCGCGTAGGTCCTCGCCGATCTCGTCCCGGTACGGCTGACCATTCTCGATGTCAAAATAATACCGCGGCATGGAGGGCTCGCCGCTCCCTTCATCCTTTGCCGGCGGGAGCACGCTCGGTCTCAGCCACCGACGCCTACTGCAGAGCCTTGGCCGGTGATGAGAGGTCAACGGTCGGTCATTAGGAACGTTCCGATGGTGGATGATGGCTGTGGAAGAGGCTGTTATGGTCGGCCTTACTTTGTAGGTCTTCGAGTGTGAGGACTTTCTCGGCACGGCGGGCCAATTCGTCATATTCCCGCGCTGCGTTGCGCAAGCTCGCTTCGGTTTGGCGATGCTCCGCATTGTCGGCCTTGGTCCGGAACTCCTCCGCCCGCATCCGCCAATACTTCGGTGAGTGCATACGCTCGATGCCCATGGCTTCCCCGCAATACTCTCGGCATTGTGGCTCAAGCCTAAAGACCGGTTCAGTTCAAAAGTGAACTTATCAACCCCATCGTCTGAATGGGTTGCTTGTTCCAGTTTGAAGTCGGTCGGGAGCGCAACCTGCGTCCTCATCACCAATAGATGCCGCGGGCCGGACGATGATGATGGAACACTACACCCAAAATGGGCGCTGATACGACGCTGGGGTAAGGCCAACTCAGCTTGCGGCCTCTGTCGCTGGAAGCCGGACAAAGGTCCCGCTGTTGTGCAGCTCCAGCCGCAAACTTGATCCCGGCACCGAACTCCGAGCCAGTGGCCTTGAGCGTGTAGAGGAACAGCGCGTCGATCTTCTCGATATGAACGCCTCGCTGTCTCGTCCGCGGAAGTAGTCGATCGCTCGGTTCGGCAACCATTCGTCCCTGAAGTGCCGACGAAGAGACGCGCGCCCGCGCCGCCGCGCAAACTGAGGAACTTCCCACCCTCGCTCCGCTTTCCTCCAAAATTGGGAGAGCGGCATCATGCCCTTGGATCGCAACATTGAGCTTCAGCGGCTCGCAGAGGCCGATGGTCGCATCGGCCACGCAGAACAAGCCATTGGTCGTCAGATGATGGAGGTAGAGCGGCTCCGCAAAGGGGGACATGATACGGCTCTAGCGGAGCTAACACTTAACAACTTCCAGCGCACTCTCGAAGAGATAAAAGAGCATCGAAACATCATCATCCGAACCATCGAGGAAATCGATGCTGGATTGGTGTAGAGGTTCATTGCTCCCTGATTTGAGCGGACCGCTTGGGAACCTAATTCAACCGTCTTGAGTTTTCAGCGCATGGCAGAAGTGCTGGACGAGCTGGACAAGCTTTTTGCACGTGCGAATCCGCCATTGCGGAGTCGCGGCAATTGATCGAGGCCAATCGGGCGTGGCAGGAAGACTCGAAGGCTCGGGCGCACCGGATGTATTTCCGAGCTACGTTTTACCCGAAGACCCTGAGGTTCTTTAGCCTCCAAGACCTTAAGGAGCCTGAACAGTCCCCCCGCGGTTTCCAAAAAAACTGACGGGCCCTAGTCTAGAGGCGTTCGGCGAGGTGAGCCATGCCCAGCCCATCAAGGCGCCGGCTTTGTCCTCTTTGCAAAACACCGATGACGCTCAAGCTGCCCGTCAGTGGCAACGGTCATTGGGAATGTCTCAACTGCTCTGCCGTTCCTCCCATCCAAGCAGCATTGATTGAAGAAATAGCGGCGCAGCTGAAACGCGCGCGCATCTCCGCCGATCTCACGCAGCAGCTTGTACGGCGGTCTTTCGAGCAGATTGCCAAGTCCCGAGAACTTTTAGCATCCGAGGTACCGAAGGTCTGTCATCCGGAACCACGCAAAAAGTAGGGGCGCCTCATGGACCCGCCTACTGCTCTAGCTCCTTCCGGATGGTCTGCACGTGAACGAGATACTTGGCATGAACCGCGCGATAGGTCGCCAGCAGTTCATGCGCCAACTCGGTGGCATGGCCGTCGCGGTCCAGTTCATCGATGATTTCGATCTGACGAGCAATACACCTGTCGCTCAGAGCAAGATGACGCTCTGCTTCGGCCAAATGCTGACGGATGAGCCGCAGGTCCATCGTGGCATTTTAGCGCGTTCTAGAGCGGTAGCCCATCTTACTGAATCGTTGGGGATTCCCAAATCAGCGGTTTCCTGATTCAAGCTGTTGGCCGGGACCGGAGGCCGGCGAGCATGGCGAAACCGTTGTCGATGGATCTTCGCGAACGTGTTCTTAGCTGTATTGAGAGCGGCGTTTCAGGCCGGCAGGCTGCTGAGCGATTTGGAGTGAGCCCGGCCAGCGTAAGCCGTTGGCGAACGCGCGAGCGGGAGCAAGGCGATGCTCTGCCAAAGGCTCAAGGCGGTGATCGCAAATCGCACCGGATCGATGCTCACCAGGCGGCGATCATAGCTTTGCTCGAGGCGTCGCCCGATATCACCATTGAGGAATTGCGGCACAGCTTGAGCAAACAAGGCCTATCCTTTGGCTATGGCACGATCCGCCGCTTCTTCGAACGTCACAAGATCACGCGCAAAAAAAGACTGCCCATGCCGCAGAGCAGAACCGTCCGGACGTTTTGAAGGACCGCGAGGCTTGGCGCGAGAGCCAGGACAAGCTCGACCGGGATCGCCTCGTCTTCATTGATGAGACTTGGGCATCGACCAACATGGCGCGAACACACGGCCGCTGCCGGCGCGGTGAACGCCTGCGGGCCAGCATTCCTCACGGTCACTGGAAAACGACAACCTGCGTAGCCGCCCTCACCACGAACGGCATCATCGCTCCATGGGTGCTCGATGGCCCCATCAACCGCGACGCCTTTGAGACCTATGTCGAAAAAGTGCTCGTCCCCGAGCTGCCGGAACACGCCATCGTCATCATGGACAACCTGTCCAGCCACAAAGGACCACGCATACGCAAGATGATCGAGGCGGCCGGCGCCACGCTCCTCTATCTCCCGCCCTACAGCCCCGACCTCAATCCGATTGAGAACGCCTTCGCCAAGCTCAAAGCACACTTGCGAAAGGCCGCCGAACGGACCATCGGCGGCCTTTGGGATGCGATCGGGCGCATCGTCGACACCTACACGCCCGCAGAGTCTAGGAACTACTTCGCCGCCGCCGGCTATTTGCAATCTGATCGGCTAACGCTCTAGTTTCTCGCGGGATAGTTTTTGGGCTAGACGAAACCAGCTGGACTGCAATTCGATTGCACGAGCCGACGCCGCACTTCGCGAGGCGCAGCCGGCTGCGCGCTGAGTTGGACCGCCAACGTGCCATCGCCGATGCCATTTGTAGGCACGCCCGCCGCTGCAATCTTTTCGAGGCGGGGCTGATCCCCGCCGTGGCGTAATTGTCTTTCGCTTCCCCGAGGCTTCCCTGGAAAGCGGTGTCAATTGACGCTTCGATAACCGATTGTTTTCGTGAAAAGAATGGTGGGCGCACAAGGGATCGAACCTTGGACCTCTCCCGTGTGAACCACAATTAGTAGACCCTGGCTGGCCACGCGCGGCCACAGTTCTGTCGAAATAATTCGTTTTATTGCAGTGGTTTATGGCCGTTTTGGCCTCAGTGAGCCATAGGCGGCCATACTGCATTTTGTGTGCCCCTGTTGTGCCCGCCCCAGATTTTCCCTTGGGGCACACAAATCGGGGAAGGTCTGTGCCCACTCTGTTCTTGGACGGGCCGTCCTTCCTCGCTGGTGTGCCCCGAGGCGAAAAAGCGAAGGAAAGTCAACCATCACTTTCCCCTCGCTTGGATGATCCGGGCGACTGCGGGCACACCGAGACAAGGAGCGCAGGGACTATGCCGGAGCCGACCAACCAGCTGACACTCACCGATGCGGTGATCCGCAACGCAACGCTGCCGCCGGGTAAGGCGCAGCATTATCTCCACGACGACAAGCTGCCCGGCCTCGCGTTGCGCATGCGCGCCACCGGCGGCCGGACCTGGGTCTACCTCTTCACCAAGCCGGGGGTGAGGGGGACCCAGCGCAAGACCCTCGGCGCGTGGCCCAAGTATAATGAGAAGGCCGCGCGCAAGGCCGCTACCATCGCCGCAGGCGAGGTCGTCAAGGGCTTGGACCCGAACGACGCGAAGCGCGAGGCGAGGCGGCAACAGGCAGCCGAGAAGCAGTGTACCACGCTCGCGACCCTGATTGTTGAAGATGGTCCCTACCAGACGTCCTTGACCGAACGTCAAGTCGTCAACTGGAAGCCAGCAATGTCGGCGCTGCGGCGCGGGCTCAAGGATCACGCCGAGAGCGGCGTGGGGGACCTGACGCGACGGCAGATCATGGCTGCGGTCGACAAGATTGCCAAGACCGGCAAGCGCGGTGCAGCAAAGGACTTGCGTAAGCATGTGCATACCTTGCTCGAATGGTGCGTCGGCGAGGGCTATGTCGAGCACAACGTGCTCGCCGGCTATCGCGCGCCCAAGGAAACCCGCGCGCAAAGGGTCGGACGTCGAACGAAGGGTCGCGCGCTGACCGATGAGGAAATCATCAAGGTCTGGGATGCGTCTGGCAAGCTCGGGACTTTCGGTCTCCTGGCACGCATGTGCCTGCTCGGCGGCCCGCGCCGCAGCGAGCCGACCATGATCGAGTGGCGAAAGCACATCATGGACGACAGGATTACCTTCGATGCGGCATGGACCAAGATGGGCCTGCACCACGATGTGCCGCGCACTCACCTGGTTGACGAGGTGCTCATGGCCGCGAAGCATTTCCAGCGGGCAACCTCCGACTATGTCTTTCCGTCACCAAAAACCGGCGGCCAGATGTCCGGCTTCACCAAGATGGTTAACCGCTTGGTCAAGGAAGCGAGCGTCGCCAAGTTCACCATGCATGACTTAAGGCGCAGCTTGCGCACCATCATGTCACGCTGTGGCTACGACAACGAAATCCAGCGCCTGTGTGTTGGACAAAAGCCAAGCGGAATCGATCAGGTCTACAATCACGACGAACAGTGGATCATCCGCAAGATGGCGTTCGAAGCGGCTCACGACTACATTGCGGAGTTGGTCGGCGCGAAGCGGGTCGGCAAAATCGTGCGCCTGCAGCGGACAAATCCGCTTGACCCGATCAAGGCCGAGCTCCTCGGGCGCCTCCGTGAGCATTATGCGGCTGAGGCGTCTTAGTGGTTTTGTCGCGCTGGGCCAGATAGTCACGTACCGCATCGACACGATAGAGTGGCCGGCCGTCGACATAGCGCCATTTCGGGCGGTTTGGATCGCGCCGCCACAACTCCAGCGCGCCGGGCGTGCGCCGGATGACCGCGGCCGCCTCTAACGCCCTCAAATTAGAGCTCCCCGGCAGCGTATCGATACACACCTTGCGAGCCTCATACATGGCACGACCGTTCCAGAGTTTGCTTCCCGCTCTATAGCGGCGGCTGCATACATGGGTGGGGCACGCGGACGATCACGCTAGACCTATGGCGACAAGCCTTGGTGCTGTGTGCTCATTCAGCACGATGCGATGCTGGAAAGTGACCTTGGCGGGACTGGCCGCGAAGTTCGCCCAAACGGCTATCGTCGAAGAGCCGGAGCCGGCGTAGGACCGAATCATCACGAATAGGCCGAGGCGATTTGCAGAGGCACGCAACGAGACGCGAGTCAATTACGGAAAAGAATTCGAGCGCCCTTGCGGAAAAATATGGACGCTCCCATGTTCTACGTCGCCTCTGGAATTGGCCAGCTGGCACGGTCGTTTGGAATGTCAACTGGTAGCATGAGTGCTGCGCAGGCTACGACGATTGACATCGTCGGTCCGGCGAAGTCGCGCCATGAGACTGTGAACATCGTTCGCACCTCGACGACTAGACTATACTGCATCGCGTTTTTGAAACCCGCGTTGGGGGAAAGCCTGTTTGAGACAACGGGAAAGAAGCTGACGGATTGATGCGTGCGATTGGGGGGCGTTCGGCGCAAGCCGAGGTTCAGGGTTCGAGCTAGCCTCCCGATCACTGCGAAATTGGGGGAATGCTTGGGGCATGAATGGTTTAAGAAACGGGGCTATCGCCACTTTGACGTGTCGGTTGGTCTTTCCTTCGCCGCTTCGGCTTGCGATCCGGCACATGTCGCCAAGCATTCGTGGCTTCCGCTGATTCACTACGTTAAGCGTGTCAAACGCTACAAGCCAAAGGACGGGAAGACGGTCTATAAGGATCGTGACATCATGTTCGCGTCGCACCGCGACGCCTGCATTCTTACCAAATACGCCTATGAAATCGGTAAGCTGCTTGATCTGCATTATAAGCAAGCAAAGCTAGACGATCACGTTATCGCCTATCGCAAGCTTGGGCAGGCCAACTACCATTTTTCAGCGAAGGCTTACCGTTTCGTCCAAGATCATCAGCCTTGTGTCGTGCTTTGCTTCGACATCACCGGATTCTTCGACAATCTTGACCATGCCATCCTTAAGAACCGGCTGAAGCGTCTGCTAGGCGTCAAGGAGATCTCCCCGGATTGGTATGCTGTTTTCCGGCATGTCACGAAATTCAGCAAGGTTGAGCGCAAGGCGCTGGAAGCCCATCCGGTGTTCACCGAGAGGATAAAGCAGGGCGGTCGCGAGCCGATTGCGACGATCGCAGAGCTTCATAAAGCGGGCGTCGCGATCGTCACCAATCCCGACAGGTTTGGTATTCCGCAAGGAACGCCAATCAGTAGCGCGTTTTCGAATCTTTACATGATGGATGTGGATGCCGCGATGGCTAGTGCCTGCGCGAAGATCGGCGGCCTGTATCAGCGGTACTCGGACGACATTCTCGTGATTTGTCCGGTCCATGAGGAAGCCGAGATCGCGAAAACGCTGAAAGCGGTTATTGACGACCACAAGCTTGAGATCAAGGACGAGAAAACCGAACGGGCAGAGTTCGGAGCCGGGAGCGATAAGAACTTTCAGTATCTAGGATTCAACATGTCGAAGGACGGGGCTTCGATCCGACCTTCGTCGATGGCGCGGCAGTGGCGCAAAGCCAAACGCGCCATCGCAACCACGACGAAAATTGGCGAAAAGGCGATCGCGGAAGGTCGCGCGGTCAAGATTTTCACCAAGAGGCTGCGCCGGCGTTTTGCTCCGGTCGGAGCCCGTAACTTCTCCAAGTACGCGCGGCATGCGGCCGATGCTTTCGGCTCCAAGCAAGTTGTTCGACAGGCCATGAAGTTTGAACGGATGGCAGATCAGGCCATTCGTGAGATCGAAAAGATCACGAAGTTACCGAACGGAAGCTAAGGAAACCGCAGCTTCTTCCGTGCACGCAACGCAATAACCATGGACCGGTCTAGCCCCAGAGGTCGAGACCGTCTGACGCGTCTTCATAACGCGACCGAACTTCGGCCGCGAACCTCATAGGCTATGCCGTGCCACAAAAGGCGACCGCTGATACCGCGAACGTAAGTCACCACATTCTCGCTTGCAACGTTGCCGGCGGCCCGTTTCACATTTACGGCCTGCTCCGGCTATGCCTAAGGGGTTCTCGCCTGTCGCTCAGCCAACCCCGGCTGCTGAAGACCCTTGCGCAGCAAACGGTGAATTAGCGAGGTTGCATCGCGGAGAGTCATAGGCTTTTCCGGACGCTCAAATTCCTGTTTGGCATGGCGAAGCGTGCTCGCGGACCTTTTCATCAGCTTGATTTGCGATGGCGGCGCTCAGTCGAGCTTTGAGAAACCGGCCCCGCCATCGCCGAATCGAAGTTCTAGGCATTCAATTGCTTGTAGATGTTGATCCTCGAAGTCCGCGGGCGAGAGGCTTCCGAAGTCGTATGGCACGCTCAGAGCTCATTGTAGATCGGGATCGTCGCGGCGTGCGCATCGACGACTTCGACGACCTTCTTCTCTAGGGGAAGGTCCGCCTTTTGCCTCGCCCAAACCTCCTTGAAGCGCTGGACAGTTTCCGCGGCGGTATCAACGGCCAGCTTCTCCGAAATCTTCGCCTTAGCGGCTAGATGCATCAGTTCGTCTTTGGAGAATTCGGCCATCTTCTTCGTGCGCGAATAGTTCAGCGCCATCTTGTCGTCCGCAATGTACGGTATGGTCGACAGCAGGTCGTAGGCGGGCGAAAGAACGGGCGTACGTCGGTCGGGGTAGATCAATGACCAGTTCTTCAGGTGCATGTCGGCGTTGCCGATCAGCGTGCTGAATACGAGTCGCCGGATGAATTCGGCGATGCCGGCGTCTCCGGTTTCGATGCCGAGAACGCGCGCGATGCTTCGGTAGTTGGCCTTGTCGTACTTCTCATCCGGAAAGACGCCGAATACCTGCGCGAAATCTTCCATATGGACCGCGCCGTCGGCGGTGCGGTCGAATCGCTTCACGGCGAGCGCCCGCCCCTTCAGTTCGCCGATCCCCTCCGGCAGACCTTTGATCGCGTCGACGTCGATCAGTTGCAGTTCAGGAACGTCCATACCCATCGCCTTCGCCAGGGACATCATGGAGTATTCGTTTTCAGGCACGCCGGGATACTGATGTGACGGCAGCTTGACGATCCATGAACCGCCGACACCTTCGACGGGAATAGTTAGGCCGCCTTTCTTGGGATCGTTCTTGAGCGCTGAGAACTTCAGCTGCACGCCCGCGAGCGAGAAGCGCAGCATGTTCTGCCGCTCGTCCGGCGTGAGATCCTCCTCAACCTGGGGCGGCAATGCTTCTCCGTCCGCCGGATGGACCGACAGGGCGCCCGGAAGGTCCCGCCCCAGCATCCATAGGAGGAAGAACTCGCGCCTTTCCTTCACGCCTGCGCGTTCCGCGAGGTAGCGACGCAGGGGGCCTTCCGGCAGAAGGTTGGAGAAGAAAGGCGGGAGGACTTGTTGGTACGGCTTGAACGAGGTGAGCAGGTTTCCGAACGAGTCCTTGAAGGACAGGCTCAAGGTGGAGCGGTCGGGGTCGTCGATGTAGTCCTGGTTGAAGGCGAGCAGCGAACGGTCACCCTGCACGAGCGTGAGGGTCGCAATCGGGGTGTCGTGCAGGCGTACGTCTAGAACCGATACGTCAGGCATCGTCGTCCTCGTCGTCGAGAGCGTAGGCAGGGCGGGGGGCTTCTACGGGATGTGCGATCCTATTGCGCAGACCCTGCAACACGCCCGCGGAATTTTCCAGCACGGCCTTAGGTATCGGTTCGGCTGGATCACTGCGCAGGGTCTCGACGATGTCCGCGACGAGAGCCAGGTCGGTTTTCGAAAGATGGACCTGCTTCAGGAAACGGAAGTATTCGGCGATGCGATCGAGCGCGGCGGAGCTGCCGTAGCGTTTCCTTTGTCTGGAAACGATTCGTTCGGCCCTGGCGAAGAGGTCCGACGATCCCTTCGCGGAGGAGAATTCGGTGGCGGCGTTCGAGCGCAGTACGCCTTCCACCGCAGGAAGAAGCTTCTTGGGCACCAGTACGACTTCGAGGTCCAGTGCCCGCGCCATCTGGATGAAACTGGACAGACCCGGTTCGAGGCGGCCGGTCTCGATTTGCGAGATATGCGCCTGGGTCAATCCCGCGCGGACCGCCAGCGCGCGTTGGCTCATGTCTGCCTTGGCACGTTGGGCGTGCACGGCCTTGATGAGCTCTTCGCTTTGGTACGACACGATACAAGATCCTAATCATCCAGAAGATTTGATAAGTTTCATATATCGGATTGGGCCGCTTTGCAAGTACTGATAATTATTATTGTCAAATTTGTTATTAGATAATTAAAATATATCAAACTAAAGCGCCCGCTAGGAACCATTCTGAACCCCGTGGACCAGCTATCCGACCGCCCGCAGTCTCCAAAACTGCTCGAACGCGGGCCGGCAGCCGTCGTCGTCAGGTCGCCCGGTCGCTGCCCACAGGCGTGGTCCAGACGCCCCCTGTCCGAAACCCGCCAGATCGCATTGGTGCCGCATAAGCGACGGCGTCAGTGCGCGAGGTCTCCACGATCGCTCGGATCTACACCATGACGTATCGCGTACTCACCTCGTTGACGAGGTGCTCACGGCCGCGAAACATTTCCAGCGGGCGCCGTCCGACCACATCTTCCCGTCGCCGAAGACCGGTGGCCAGATGCCGGGCTTCACCAAGATGCTCAACCGCCTGGTCAAAGAAGCGGGTGTCGACAAGTTCACGATGCATGACTTAGGGCGCAGCTTTCGCACCATCATGTCGCGCCGCGGCTACGACAACGAGATCCAGCGGTTGTGTGTCGGGCACAAGCCAGGCGGAATCGATCAATTCTACAATCATGATAACCAGAGGATCATCCGCAAGATGGCGTTCGAAGCGGTTCATGACTCCATCGCGGACTTGGTCGGTGCGATACGCGTCGGCAAGGTCGTGCGCCTGCAGCGGACCAATCCGCTCGACCCCATCAAGGCGGAGCTGCTCTCCCGTCTCCGTGAGCATTATGCAGCTAGGGCGGCTTAGCGGTCTTATCGCATCTGGCCAGATAGTCCCGCACCGCATCGACACGATAGAGCGGGCGGCCATCGACATAGCGCCATTTCAGCGGGTGGTTCGGATCGCGCCGCCACTGCTCCAGCGCGCCGGGCGTGCGCCGGATGACGGCGGCCGCTTCCAATGCCGTCAAATTAGAGCTGCCCGGCAGCGTATCGATATCGAACGTCGCGGGCGGCGGCATGCCACGGTTTTTGCGATGGCGCTTCATCACAGGCAGCGTTTCCGCACGATCTGGCGACCCCAACGCCTCGATCCGAGTCCTTTCGTCCTTGCCGCCCATGCCTTCGCACCGAACCACGATCGGTCTTGGGCAATAGGATCGCAAGTCTCTCCAGCAAAAAAGAAATCTAGAGCGCAGGTGTGGCTCTTGGGTACCGTGGCGTACGAATCGGACGAACGGGGGATAATCTCGTCACTCCGATCCGCGCAGATCAAGCGAATGGGCGGCATCAAGCCTGGCACATGAGGCCACAGCCGAGGCGACAACAGCACATCTTGCCTTTCGCGGTGTCCTTGGCAATTTGCCGAGCGATACCTAGATGAGCGCAATTGACAGTTCCGCACCGGATTCGGGTGCGGGTGATATTTCAGGGGATACCGAATAGCCATGGGTACTTGGAATAGTGGTCGCGCGACCAAACGGATCGACGCTAAGATCGATTCGTTGCCTCTCAAGGATATCGAGATCAAGGAGTACGTCCGCGAAACCGATCTCGCGGGCCTGTCGGGCAGCACCGCGTACCGGGTCGATGGCGTCCATCTGTATGCCGATATCTTGAACCTGAAGGACATTCTGAACGTCACCACGGTCGAGGGCGAGACCTGCCATAAGCGCACGCTCCGCTTCCTTAATATGCACTACCGTGCCGCGCATCGTATCATCGCCGCCGTCGAATCGATCTTCGTCGACTTCCACAATCAGCGGCTTCACACCGTCTTCACCAAGCCATACGACGACGAGGCGAAACGCATTCATCGCGCGGTTGCGACCGCGCAGTTGATCATCGACGTCCTGGCGCGCACCGGCGAGGATGCCGATCATCCGGCGGCCAAGGTCCGGGTCGGGATCGACACCGGCAAGGCGCTCGCGGTTAACAACGGCAGGCGGGGTCACCGGGAACCGCTCTTTCTTGGACGGCCGGCCAACCATGCTGCCAAGCGCGCGGGCGGCGGCTCCGCGCAGGGTATCTTCCTGACCAACGAAGCGCGCAAGGCAATCGGCCTTGCCGAAGCGCAGGATGTCGACAAGACGCCGCTCAGCGCCGAGGAAATCGCAAAGAGCCAGCAGGCGGCCAAGCTGGACGTTACGGTCGACGGTGTCGTCAAGGATTGGGCAGAGGATCTCAAGAACAACCCGATCGGTGATTTCGTGTTTTCAGGTCATACGCCTCCGTTTTCGACCCTGGATATCGAGACCCTGTCGGTGAAGAATTCGCGACGACAGGATGCCGCCTCGATCTATGGCGACCTCGATGGCTTCACCGCCTATGTCGGAACCAACATGGGGACGGACGCGGGCGCGAAGCACGTCGTGCGCGCGCTGCACGTCCTGCGGTCGGAGCTGGATGCCGTACTGCACGAGGATTTCCAGGGCCGGAAGATCAGATTCATCGGCGACTGCATCCACGGCGTGCTAGCCGAAGGGACCGCGCAGACGACCGATGCGGTCGAGACCATCAGCAGCATGACTCTTTGCGCGGCGGCGATGCGGAGCAGCTTCCAGATCGCACTGAGGCGATTGAAGGAAAAGGGGACCGATGCCTCCAGCCTTGGGCTCCAGATTGGCTTCGAGTACGGACCGATCACCGTGACACGCCTGGGCATGAAGGGTGGTCTCGTCCGTTGTGCGGTCAGTCGCGGGATTCTGAACTCCGAGCAGGAGCAGGGCCGCTGCAAGGGCAACCAAACCGCGATCGGGGCGAACGCCTATTCGAAATCCAGTCATGGTGTGCATGCGCTCTTCGGGGACATGCGGATCCGTGGGGATCTGGATTATGCGACGGCGCTTGACGCGATGGCCGGAAAGGGCGACGCGGTCGCGCGTGCGATCAAATCGGCAGCAGGAGCGAGCCTTCTGAAGCCGCAATCGTCGCCCGCCGCACCGCTGAGCTTCCCCGACCGACCGGCAGGTCCCACGAAGCCGGGCGGCTTTGCGTGAGCTGGTACATAACGGACGTTGTACGATTTCGTGCAGAGCGCCAAGGCATCGAGCTCCTGGCTCAAGAAGCGGAGTGGTTCGCCGTAACTGCCTGGCGGCTGGACGATCGCCTTCGTTTAGTGCTGGACGCCGAAATCGCAGCCGGGGGTCGGGCCTATCCGATTTACCTCCAGTATCCCGACATGTTTCCACATACCCCGCCGTCGGTGTTTCCGCGCGGGGATGCCGTCAGATGGTCGGCACACCAGTTCGGTACTGGTGGCGAGCTCTGCCTTGAATATGGTCCGGACACATGGACCGCCAACAACACCGGCAGAGATCTGATAGAGAGCTGTCATAAGCTGCTCGTGACCGAGAATCCGGGAGGCGACGAGTTAGGCGACGCGCCCTCGCGCCACGTCGTAAGCCTCGGACAAAGCCTCCGCATCCGATATAGCCGATATCTTCTGACACGCGCCTTTCGCGTCCTGCTTGGCGAGCTTCCCTTGCGCGTTCCGCTCGAAGCCAACCTCGTGTCCCTCTATCACAAGGAATCCGTCGTCCATGTGGTCGACAAGGTGACGCTGGCCGACGGCACGCAATGGACGGATCCCACCGTCCCGTCGCAGTTGGGGCCCGAATACACCGAACGCCGCGTGCCGATATGCCGATGGGATGAGACCGATACGCCACCTTCGACGGAAAGCCTGGACGAGTTCGACAGCGGGTTTGCTGCCGTCGGAAACACGCTCGAAGCAAGGTATGGTTTGGTCGTGCACGGCTCCGAGCTGTCGGTCTATTTCCTCGACAGAAAAAAGAGCTCGGTCGTGGACGTCGCCGTCATATCGCCTCCGCCGGAAGCGACGCGTCTCGACGCCGCTCATTCGGTGCTCGCGGCAAAGAAGGTCGCGATCGTCGGGTGCGGGTCGCTCGGCAGCAAGGCGGCGACCATGCTCGCGAGATCCGGTGTCGGCGGTTTCGTGCTCGTCGATGACGACATTCTGCTTCCCGATAACCTGGTCCGGAACGACCTCGATTGGCGGGACGCCGGAGTGCACAAGGTGCCGGCGCTCGCTCGACGTCTGCAGTTCGTGAATCCGTCGGTCGATGTCTTGCAATGGCGTGTGCCTCTTGGCGGGCAGGAGGCCAACGAGAGTGCCGATGCCACGTTGAAACGAATATCTGAATGCGACCTCGTGCTGGATGCGACGGCCGATCCCAATGTGCTGAATCTGCTCTCGGCAGTGGCCGCGTCCGCGAAGAAGCCCGTAATCTGGGCGGAAGTATTCGGCGGCGGGTTCGGCGGCCTGATCGCCAGGTATCGACCGGGGATCGAGCCACCGCCACCATTCATGCGGCGCGCCATCGAGAACTGGTTCGGCGAAAAGGGATCGTTGCCGAGAAGATCGCATCGGCCGTACGAAGCGATTGGCGCCGGCATTGACGTACCCATGACCGCCGACGACGCGGACGTTTCCGTGATCGCGGCCCACGCTGCCCGGCTCGCCATCGATCTGTTGGTCGATCGTAGCCCGTCTCTATTTCCCAACTCGGTCTATGCGATCGGCCTTGGCGCGGATTCGGTGTTTTCTCAGCCGTTCGACACCTATCCGATCGATGTCGGTCCGCCACCGCCGGAGCCTGAAGTCGTCGAGCTGTCGGACCAGGAAAAGGTCACGGAGATCGCCACGTTGCTCGAGTTGCTGAAGGACAAGATCGGTGGAGCTGATCCTACCGCGCAAGATAACTGACCTTCTGCGCCGCGAGCTGCGGGGGCGACGCAACGAGATCGGCGGCGTGATGGTCGCCGAGCACGTGGGCGACGAGACTTTCCGGATAGTCGAACTTTCGGTGCAGAGGTCGGGCGGTACGACGATGCATTTCGTCCGGGATCCGGAGCAGAGCAAAGCTTTCTTATCGGATTTCTTTGCTAGAACGGGCGGCAACTATCATCGCTTCAACTATATCGGAGAGTGGCATTCGCATCCGACGTTCGAGCCCGTGCCCAGCCGAAACGATATCCAGGCGATGTACCAGATCGTCGAAGATCCAGAAGTAGGCGCGAACTTCGCCGTCCTCATCATTGTGCGGTTGTTTTTTCGCAGATCATTGAAGATGTCGGCGACGTTGTTCCGGGCCGGTCTACCTCCGGAGCGTGTCGTGGTCTTGCTCGAACGGAAAACACCGGGATTGCTTTCCCGCCTGCGAATTCTATTCAAAAAGTAAACGTCCTTGCGCCCCGCATCTTGACGATCTGGTCTCCCTTTTCGAATTGGATCACGGTGAGTCCCTGAATATCGGACGGGATCTACTTCACCTTGGGATGGACCAGGATCGACCGATGCCTGGTCAGCTTTTCCCATCAACAGCCCGAGCTCGAACAAGACATTGTCCTGGATCCACCGCTTCGACCGCAGTGCATGTTGAGCTTCTGTTCAGAGCAAGTGCCGACGCGCAACGCCGCTCCAGCCGGGATCGTCTCCCAAGTGGAGAAGGGTGTACGCCGCGTCGTAGCGCTCGCTTCTGAACGAGAGTTCGCGCGCCGGCTCTTCAAACCAGACGCCGGTCGGGTGATCGACACCGGTCCGGGCCTCCGGCGTGAACAGTTCCCGACCGGCCGCCGATGCCGGCGGTAACTCCACTGGGCCACGGCTGGTGCGGATGAAGGCCCCGGTCGTCAACGCGCGCTCGCTCGACCACGACCACTTGACGAAACCGTCTACGGAGACGACGAGCAGAGCCCTTCGTTCCGTATAGCGTAGCCATTGAAGGATGGCAGCGACCAGCGACACATCATACCGCTCGGCGCAATCGCCCAACACGTCAAAGTCCGGCTTGCCCGTCGGCGGCACCTGGCGCCTGAAATCATCGAGAGGCATCAGAAGCCAGGAGGCAAACTCGTTGGCTTCTCTTTCGATTTGCAGCCTGGTCCGTCCGTCGATCCCGGCTTCGCTGGAGTGGATCCCGTCGGGGTACTTCTTCCGGTGCAGGAGGTAGTGGCCGAATTCGTGCGCGATAGTGAACCTGCGACGGCCCCTTGACTGGCCGGCGCCGTACACGATCCCCCACTTAGTCCTCGACGCGGACGGCACTAACGCGCCTGCGAATCCATCGAGCTCTTCTTTACCGACCTTGGTGATGGGATCTTCCGGGAAGAGGGAGCGCGACGTCTCCATGGCGAGCGCACCGATGTCGAAACGGTGTCGATCAGGCGGGTTCGCCAGATTCAGCATCTGGTTGAAATGGCTCGCCCAGCGCCGAGGTCCCCAACCCTCGAAGTCCATGAGCGGCCTATTCGTCCAGGGCCTTGGCCAACTTGCGGAGCCGGGCGCGCGCTTCCGGCGACATCGCCTGGTACTCGCGGAAGAAGGCCTTGTCCTCCGCCGATTCGAGATTTTCGCTGCCCAGCAAGTAGTCGACGGTCACGTCAAGGGCCCTTGCCAACCCGGCCAATTTCTCCCCGGACGGGCGGGGCAGCTCCCTGTTCTCGAGTTCCCATAAATAGGATTTGCTCAGGCCGGCCCGATCGGCGAGCTGGTCCAAGGTCAATTTCGCTTTTTTTCTCAGCGTCTTAATGCGATCGCGGATGCTTTCAGCCACGCAATTCGCCCTTAGCTGTTCGGTGTAGCAGCATATCCCGTCCTTGACTCGCGGCAACAGGTTCCTATGTTCGGAGTAGCAGTATTTTACATGGTGCGGAAGCGAATCAGCAGACGGGCTCGTCTGCGCGCCGGGAATGGTAAATTGAATATGGTCTTTGCCACTAATATCGACCGGGTGCTCGAGCGGTTTCTCGAGCAGCATTGTCCGAAACCGGACCTGATCCGGGCGGCGATCTTGCGCGAACCAATCTGCCGGGTGGATGACTATAACCCCGACCACCTGATCTGCCGCCGCGGGGATCGAGTGAGCGGCTGCTGGCTGGTTCTCAGTGGTCGGGTCGAAGTCCGGGCCGACGATCAGAGCGTCACCTTTCGTGGCGAAGGCGAGATGTTCGGCGAGCAGGGTCTGTTGCATGTCCTTGCTGGAAAGAACGGCGCCCGGACTGCCGACGTCAAGGCGATCGGCCCGGTCCGGGTGTTCTTTATCGATGCCGCCTTTCAGGAGCGACTGACTGACCCCGAGAAAACCATCTGGGTTCTGATGCTCGCCGACGTCGTCAACATGAAGTTAGCGCAGGCGACCCAGGGACGTTCGGAACTGCGCATCTCGGTCGCCGAACAGGAACATCTTCTGCGTCGGTTCTCCGACGATGACGCGCTCGGCCTCGTTAAGGTCGCTGCGGCTGGACAGACTCCACCGATCCAGCCCCGAAAGGCGATCGTGTTCTTCAGCGACATCGCCAACTTCAGCGTCTGGTCAACCGGCAAGGATTCCGGTGAAGTTGCATCTCACCTTCATCGCCTCTGTTCCCTCCAGATCGATCTGATCCGAAAGGCTGGCGGGCAGATCGACAAGCTCATGGGCGACGGAGTGATGGCCTATTGGTTCATCGACACCGCCGAACGCGAGCGCGTCGAGCCCGCCGCCGTCATCCGATGCGCGACGACGATCGCCGAAGAGATCGGGCGCTACGTCACGGACAATGGCCTCGATATCGGAATCCGCATCGGCTTGCACGCCGGGGACGTCGCGTTCGGCGACTTTGGGGCCGAGCAGAGGATCGCCGTGACCGTGCTCGGCGCGACCGTCAACACGGCGGCCAGATACGAACAGGCGAAGTCACCTGATCTAGGTCAGGTCCGCGTGAGCCCGGTCCTTCGGGAACTTGCCGTCGAAGCGGGCATCTCCCCTGAAACGTTCCGGGGACCTGTGAAAGCGAACGTGAAGCATGGCGTCGAGCTCGACGTCTATTCGTTCTGAGGAGGCTATCCTATGTCGTGGAATGCGGACCGGGCTAAGACGAGAATCCGGGAGCATCTGAAGACCGTGCCGGACGTCGACAGCAACATCACGCTCGATTCCGCGCGAGCCCAGAGGACGGTCCGCAAGAGCGGTTTGATCGGTCGTCTCCCGATCCGGCAGGCCTTCCTGGTGGAGGGCGTCCATCTCTACGGCCAGTTGCTGGACTTCGACGGTCTTGTCGCCGAAGGCGGCTCCGAAACCGAAGGCTCGCATCGCAGGCTCTTGCGATTCCTCAACATGCATTATCGTGTCTGGGACGCCGTCGTGGATAACGATGACGGCGACCGGGTCGACTACCACGGCGCCAGGCTCCACGCCGTCATCACGTCGCCGGCTGGAGACGCTGCGGCGCAGATCACCCGAGCTGTCGCTCTCGCGGGCAAGCTCACGGAGGCCGCCGAACGGCTCGGCCAAGCGCATGGCTTTCCGTCCCGCATCCGCTTCGGGATCGATCATGGCAGGTGCCTGGCCATGACGACCGGCCGCTCGCACGAGAAGGACACGCTCTTCCTCGGTCGTCCCGCCAATCACGCGGCAAAGCTCGCCGCCGCGGAGGACGAGGCGGGCATCTTCCTGACCGAGACTGCGCAGCAGCGGGCGCGGCCGGGCGCCGTGCACAAGTCGGCAGGCCGGACGGTGCTCGACGAGACCTACATTCGCGAGGCGGTGCGGAGCTTCGCGTTCGACAGCCTCGAACGCAGGGTCGATGAGGTCGCTCAGGACGCCGTCGAGCCGATCTTTCGCTTCAAGCGACCGGAACTGCCGCTCGCCAGCGTCAAATTCGCGGATCTCTCGCCGGCGAACTCTGTGCGCATGGGCATGGCGTCGATCTTCGCCGATATCGACGGCTTCACCGACTTCGTCGACCAGGCCATCGAGGGCGGCGCGGTCGAAATCACAAAGGCCGTGAGAACGATCCATGTCATCCGCGAGGAGCTCAACTCGGTCCTGAACGACGACTTCGACGGCAAGCGCGTGAGGTTCGTGGGTGACTGCATCCAGGGCTGCGTGGCAGAAGGCGAGCGGACCGACGACGGTCCCGGCTCCGTGCGACAGGCTGTGATGTGCGCCAACGGCATGCAATCCTCGTTCGACCTTTGCCTCGACGCGGTGGACTCCGATGCTGCGATCGGCCTGGCTATCGGCGTGGAATATGGTCCGACGCCGATGACCCGGCTGGGATATCGCGGCGACGACAGCGTCCGGTGCGCAGCCAGCCGGGCCACCATCAATGCCGAGCGGACGCAACAGAGCATCGAGGGTAGCGGAATCCGGCTGGGCGTCGTCGCCCAGCAGGTTGCCGACGCCGCGGTCCGACGGATCATCGCGACGGGACGATTAATGTCGTTCGACACCGCTTCGGATTTTCTCGGCGCCTCTCAGTCTCCGGCCGTCCAGATCATGCGCAGCGAGCCGGCCGCTCGGTCGCACGCTGCGCGTCCGAAGCGCTGATCGATCGGTTGGTGCCGGTGGCCCTCGACGCGATTGCCGACACTGTTCCGCCTTGGGCCGAATTCCGCTGGATCGGCACTCGCGCAGCCGAAGTGGACGCCGTCCTCGTGCGAAGCAGCGGAGCTTTCACCCGGTTGTTCGAGCTGGAAGTCCTGCATCTCGCCGACGAGGTGACGGTGTACGAACGGGTCAGAGGCAAAACTCTGCCTACGTTTTGTCCTGAGCGCCACATCAACGCTGACGGTTCGTTCTGCCTCGGTCTTCGGGCCGGCCAGGGGATCAACTCGGCGACCGCGGCGACCTGGTGGACGAAGCTTCACGCGTTCCTGCTTTGCCAAGAGACCGCTGCGGAGGCCAGACTTTGGCCTTCCAGCGCCCAGCTATCCCATGGCGATGCGGGCGATATCGAGCTCCTCGCCGAGCAAGCCGCGGCCGAAACCGGCGCCAGTGCCGCCTATCGCGACGCCGTTGAGTTCGATATCGGCCCGATCGCGGCGGGCCTTTCCAGGATCAACAAGGCGACCGGACGCTTGCGGAACGGTCGGAGTTCCTGCCTTTGCGGTCGCAAGCACCGGACCGGAAAACCGCTCCTCCGACGGGAGTGCCAGTGCCTCGGATGCCCGATCGAACTCGAGTTCAAACGACGCGCAGCGGTCGACCGCTTCTGGCGCTCGATGTCCAGTTTGCAATGTTGCGGCACTATGCTCGAATGCCCGCTCAAAGCAACTGCCCTGTCGAGCTAAGCGCACTTAGCTCGACAGTGATCTGCGTGACCTTCCGATAACTGTAGGAGGGCGCCTTAGCTGTGGGCAACGCCGCCAATGGTATGGCTCTCACTCCAGAACCTATATTGGCAGTCGATCCATGTACGTCTCGCGCTTAAGCGAGGCGCTTACTGCGTAGCGCGAAATGACTGTCAATCGGCCCTTTAATTGCGGGTTGTTGTCAAGCTGCCATTCTTTCTCTCCAGTGACACGCCGGTAGCGATTGCTCCGTCGGAGCTGGTCGGGGTTGCGGAGACGGAGCGATCGCGGATGGCAAGACGATCGCCTAGGGGGATTGGATTATCGACGTCGTTGGCGGCTTCAGCGTGATTGGGTTGATGTCGCGGCTGGGGTCATGGTCCTTTCCGAGGTCGCGAGCGCCTCATGATGATGTCCGGATCGGGCGCCTCAACGTTTGCAGCGGAGTGCGGACAGACCGCCACCAGCCGATTGACCGAGGTCGCCACGACCACCGTCCCAGCGGGACATCGCCAGTCCGGCGAACCGGACCAGGAACTTGCAAAATAGGATTAGGCCTCCTTCACCTGCCCCCAGTCGAACGATGTGCCGTCGACCCAAATGCAGTGCAGGATTACGGCGATCTTCCGGGCAATGGCTACCTTTGCCTTCCTTACGCCAATCCGCTTTGCGAGCTTCATGCCCCAGGCCTTGAGGCAAGACCATTTCTTTGTTCGGTACAGCAGAACGGTTGCGGCCTCGAACAGGTAAGTTCGTAGAAGTCGGTCGCCCCATCGAGATATCTTGCCGTTGGTGTCCGTTTCGCCAGATTGATTACGTCGCGGCGTAAGGCCCAGGTAGGCGCCGACCTTCGAAGCCGATCGGAAGCGCGAAGGGTCATCGATCGTGTGGCGGAACGTTAGGGCAGTAGCGACGCCGACACCCGGGACCGTCATCAGACGACGCGTCGTCTCGTCCTGTTTTGCCAAACGGCGGACTTCGTCATCGAACTTGCTCTGTTGTTGACAGACGTTCTCATGGATCGACAAGAGCGGCGCTATCACGCTCAGGAGCTGATGATCATCGCCCAAGAGCTCGTGGACCTGACGGCGGAACTGCAGGCCGATTGCGCGAGGGAACAATAATCCATACTCCTTGATCAGGCTGCGAACCTGGTTCTCGATATCCCGGCGAATGGTCACGAGACGAAATCGCGCAACGAGTATCGCACGAATCTTCTGGCTTTCTTCGCTTTTGACCTTCACCTCCCGATACCAGCCGACGCGCACCAGCTCGGCAAGGCCTCGCGCGTCGTTCTGATCGCTCTTGTTCATGCGAACCGACAAGGCCGCGTGCGCGTGCCGAGCGTCGATACAAACCACGGGAAGATCAACCCTTCGGAGTTCATGCCACAGCCAACTCGCCATCGCGCCAGTCTCGAATCCGATGCGCTCCGCAAGAGGCGCATGTTTGCGAAGCAGGCTGGTCAACGCGCCCGGATCAGATTTGACCTTTCCTTCGAAGATTACTTGCCCCATCTCGCCGACTACGCATATCGCCGTTTCCCTCTGCGAGACGTCCAGCCCAACGTATTGCTTCATCATACCTGCTCCGAATCGTTTGATTGCGAGAGCTTGACAATAGCGAGAGGAGCTTCCTCCCGAGCGCCAACCGCAATTACGTCATCGTTTGCAAATTTTGCAGGCCGAATGACACATGAGGTCTGGTTGCTCATGTCTAGCCGGGAGATGCTATCGCTGCTCGGCGCTTCCGACCATATTCGTCGGTATTCGCCTTGCTAGTGCCTCCGCCATACTCGTGCTGGTCGCCTCCGAGATGGTAGGTGCCAAGGCCGGTCTCGGCTATCTCATCATCAACAGCCAGTACAGCTTCCTGATCCCACAGATGTATTTCGGCATGGGCATCACGGTCATCGGGCTTGTGTTCAATGCTGTCCTCGAGACGGTGGAGAGGCACTTCATGCGATGGATGGCTCCGGTGACGCCATGAGTGTGCAGCCAGTTGCGGACATTTCTTTTTGCTCAGCGCGGGGCGGCAGAGCCGTTGCTACGAGACTAGCTTTAAGGTCACATGGCGAATGCCGCCGCTACTGCATATTCACCCTAAGCGTTAGGATAGGATAGTTTCACTCGCATCACTGGAGGTGGCGACCTGCTGGGCGAGCATGATCCCCCGCGCCATCTCGTCGTCCCGGTAGGCAAAGTCGCGGGCCTCGTCCGCTACCGCTAGGAAAATTGCTGCGATCAGTTCCGGTTCCGGCGGCAGCGGGATATATTCCTTGGCGCCGGCATGGATCGCCGCGGCCGCGGCGCGGGCGTTGTTGGTGATGCCGCAGGCGACGATCGGCACGTAAATGTGCTCGGTTTCCAGCCGCATTACGAGGTCGCGGATGTCGAGCCCGACATCGACCAAGAGCAGGTCGGCGCCCTTGCCGCCGCGCAAAATCCGCATCGCCAGTTCATGATCCTCGGTCTGGGTAACAGTCGCGCCGTTGTCGATGGCGATCTTGGTGGCTGTCGTGAGCTGGCCCTTCAAGGTACCGACAATAAGAAGCCGCATGCTATTATCCTATACGTCTGTTTCGCGTGGTCCACGACGCGAGTCTATGAAATGTCACACTATGCTTTGTATCATCATGATGACGCCGAGCTTGTCTTTCAACAGCACCACCTCGACGCCACTAGGCGGTGATTCCTCAGTCAATCTACGTATGGTTGCTGAATGCCGGCCGCCGGTCAAGCTCAAATCTGCACTGTGCGGTGCGCCCGGAGCACCACTTCTATTGGAGTATCAATTGGCGTCCCAAAATTGCACGCCGAATGACACGGCATAAGCGGCTTAACGACGTCGATCCGAAGACGGATTGGCGAGCTGGGCGGGGCTTCTTCTAGTGATCCAGAATATCACCAGCTTCCTCTTCAATTCGCATCTCTGCGATTTTCACGAGGGATCGATATATGTTCTCGGCGTGGGAGTTGTCGTCGGAATGAGCTTACAAAGTCAACAGCGGGCCGCAATCCGCGCCCCGCTACGCGTGCGATCCATCCAAAAAAGATACCCGATGCAGCGGAAACGAAGACCGCCAAAGCAAGCGCCACTCGTCCGGCCAGCAAGAAGCCCATGACACCTACTGAGTGTGCTCCTATGGCCATGAAAGCCAACAGCACAGGATAAGATTGCTCATTATCACTCTCACCCGGGTGAGATTGCTCCGTATCGCTCGTCCGGCTCTCGGCTCTTTTCTTCACGCGGCGGACCAATCGGATTGGAGGGGACTGTATTCGCTCATTGTGCAAATGCATCCACCTTGGCTGACCGTCCAACAAATACCCCCGCATTGAGACTCCATGGAGACAAGGGCAGGGCCGCTCCGCCTGCCCCCCAAGGGCGGGGAGCCACGCTGCCGCAACAGCGCGCTACTATGCAACTTCGTTTTCCGCGCGGCTTGTTAGTGGGGCGTTCAGAGACTTTCTGGCACTCCGATTTTCGAGGCTCGGCGCTCATCCTGACGTGGGTCTAACCGATCGGACGGATCGCGCCCCAGCTTCAGCTGTGCCAGATCGATAAATTCGTCCGCCTGCCGTCGAAGTTCGTCGGCTATCATTGGCGTCTGGCTCGCGATCGTGGACACGACAGTCACCCGTACGCCGCGCCGCTGGACGGCCTCGACCAGGGGGCGGAAATCGCCGTCGCCCGAGAATAGGACCATCTGGTCGATATGCTCGGCAAGCTCCATGCCGTCGACCGCCAGCTCGATATCCATGTTGCCCCTGACCTTGCGGCGGCCGCTCGCGTCAATGAATTCCTTGGTTAGCTTGGTGACAACCGTGTAGCCGTTATAGTCGAGCCAATCGATGAGCGGCCTGATCGACGAACATTCCTGTTCCTCAATAATCGTCGTGTAATAGAACGCGCGCAGCATCGTGCCGCGGCTCTGAAACTCCCCGAGCAAGCGCCTGTAGTCAATGTCGAAGCCAAGCGCCTTGCAGGTTGCGTGAAAGTTGGCGCCGTCGATAAAGAGCGCGATTTTGTCGAATGGTGACATTGGCGTTTGACCGCTCCCACCACTCATTCGCCTACTCCGCGCGCGCTTCATCCAAAAAAGGAATCCGAGGTTATGAGACAGCTCAAGATTGTCTCCCGTTAGAAGGTGACCAACGCTGTACAGCGCAGACAACGCGACAATCAGGACGGAGAGATAGGCCGCAAGTTGAGTCCCGAATTCACCGTCACGCAGCTACAACAAGACGCGCGCTAATCAGTCCAGCCCGTCATCAATGTATCCTACGCTTCCAACTAGAAATTAAGAGCCCCGCCTCATGGAGCACAAGGGCAAGGCCGCTCCCCGTGCTCCCCAAGGCGGGAAGCCACGCTGCTGGGAAACAGCGCACTACTTCGGCGTCGCTCAGACTCAGCGGGCGTTCCGATTGTCGCCCTCGTCGCTCTTTACGACGTTGCGCAAGACAATTTCGGAAAGCTCCACAACCAACCGTTTGAGACGCGCAATCTCTTCCTTGCAGCGCCTCAATTCGCGCTGGTCCTCTGTCATCTCCGATGTTTCAGGCTGGCTGCTATTGCTGTCTTTCATGATTGATGTAGGACCATCGGACCGGCGTCACCTTCCGAACAGCAAGGGATGACTTCACCATACGACACTGGGGTCGGACTCCAGCGACAAATACCTTGGTCCCGCGGACCGTGCTACGACAGATACAGTACGTAACGAGCGAACAATTTCGTTTCTCGCCTGAGTCCGTCATCTCGGCGGTGCGTTTCGTACAAAAGGCGTCATAAACATCACGACCGCGCCGTCGTCACCGTCAGGTGAAGCCTTTGCCCGTCCTCCAGCAAGAGAGATAACAGCTGGCAGTCGCTCGCGGGCTTGCTGATGGCAATCGCGACCTTCCGCCGCCCAGAATAGTATCTCAAGAGGGCTTCTTTGACGTCCTCTGCAAGGATTTCTCGAGGGTCTGAAAGCGCGGTAGCTATCATGCTCTTTATTTGATCCTCTCAATTTGTGAGCGGAAAGCGGATCATGCGCATGAGTAGACGAACCTCGACGTGGATGCCAATACCAATTCCGGACCAGCTTGGAATGAACGCGACACTGGCGGCACATTAGAGGAGGGCGGGGACTTTTTTTTGCGTTTTATGATGGATAAGCGACGAAAAAAGGCGGCAACGCGCCGATCCGCGCTGTGGAGTCTCAACGGGGACACCTTTACGCGATCCAATACGACCATCGTCTCGAAGCCCTTAATGTCCGGGCTCACATAGAGGTATCGCCGAGTGAACTCTTCGTATTCTTCCATGCTAGTGGCGGTAACGTATAGGAGGAAGTCCGCGTCTCCCCGTGACGTCGAATCCGTTGACGACCTCGGCTGACGATTTGATGGCCTTTTTTGAATCTATCGATGATATCTGACCGCTCCCCCTCCATAGTCCCTAGCACAAGCATTTGAACAGGCCGTCCTACCGCCTTCGTCGAAAGGCTGCGGTAAGAGTCCCATCAGTTCAGAGTTGTAAGTCAGGGATGTTGGCGTGCACGGGGGAAGGCTGTGAGCGGCCGGGCCGAAAATCGGAATGCCCGAGAGTCTTTGAGCGACCCGCCGAATTACGAGCCGGCCTTCCAGTTCGGCGTATGCGGCGAACGCCGTCAAGTCGTGTCTTCAAGCTGAGTGTCGAGAGGAGCGTCAGTAAGGATATCTATAGGGACAGGCGGCTAGACCCGGGCAATATCCGCAAGGCGGCCGTCCTCGGAAGAATACATTTCGACCACTAGCGCGGTATTTCCAATACGCGAGACTAACTTGCTCGCTGTTCGCAGGCGGCCGTATCTGGGAAGAGAAACCAGGGTTTGATGCTGATCCCTTTGCGAAGCGAATACATGTAGAAGATTGGAAGGCTTTGGGGAAAAAGCCCTCGAAATTCGCTTCCATTGAAGGTGATGAAAATTGAGTCAGGAAATGCGCGTTCGACCGCACGTTTTTCGACCATGTTCATCCGGTAATATTCTAATGCGCCCTCTTCACAACTTCCATTTCCGCGATACCATTTCATCGCGCTAGCAAGCAGCCGCTGGAACGTCGGCTCCGGTACGATCTCATCGATTAAAGGACTTGTGTTATCCGCTTCCGCGGCCTTTGTGAGGTCGCCCAACCAACAGCTCTCGAAACCGCGTTCGCGGGCGCCATCCGCAATCTCATCAAAATATTGGCGTATGTTCTGTGACGAATGTCCGTTTAATTCCGCATGGGTGTCGGTGAAAATCAATCTTAGTGCTGCCCCGGGCGCGTATGTTTTACTGATTCGGTGGGTGAAGGCAGCCAAATAGTTCAGGCATTCGAAGTCCGGCTTGTCGATGTTGGACCGCGGACCTTTGCCCCAATAGAGCACAAATGGAACGGGATTTCTGAGCGCAATTGATTTGGAAATGCTCTGCAACATTGCAACAGCGCTATCAGGCTGCTCGCGCTTAAAAGCCCAGGTATTAAAGGCTTGCAGGACCTTTTCTGGCGCGATCTCCTTGGCTCGAGGAGTGACAGGCACCGCAATTTCGATTGGTCCTTCAAATCCTCCGTCAACAGCTTTGTTGCCAAACGGTTTCGGACAGGCCGTTATTTCAGTGTTGGTTAATGGGTCTTCTTTCGAACCAACCGTATCGCAACCCGACATATGAACTCCGAAAGAAGATCTTTTTATCGCGAGTTAATAATCGGTTATTTTTCTCAACGTCAACTCGGAAGAGTGGTGACCCATCTATTAAGGTTAACCTTCCACGCTCCGGTGGCCGATCAATGAAGTTAAGTCGCCCGAAATATCCGGCGAGTAAGCCCTGCCGATAGGGGGCCTGTTCTCGGCATGAATTTACAAATCCTAGAGCTGCCAAAGCTGATTGCTGAGCGTCGAAGCTCGGCAATTTTCGGCCTGGTGATCATCACCATGATGTGGGCAGGAGTTGCTGTAAAATACTTCGGCGATCTTCGGGGGGACCAAAGAGAGGCGTATCGGGACGCTCATAACTTTGCGCTGGTATTCGAAGAGAATGTTCTTCGATCAATCGGAGAAATTGATAAGGCGCTCCTATACTTGCGACGGAGCATTGAGACCCGGAAAAATACGGTTAGTTTTAGCGCTATTGCCAACACGACCGACGTGCTGAGCGACATCATCGTCCAAGTCGCCATTATTGATGACAAGGGAATTATGCGCGCGTCGAACAGCGGTCCTCAACCCGCGCCTGCCCTGGATCTGAGTGATCGGGAGCACTTTAAGTTTCATGTGAACAACATCGCGGATCAGCTTTTTATCAGCAAGCCGGTGGTTGGCCGTGCGAGCGGAAAATGGTCCGTGCAATTCACGCGGCGCTTCGTGAACAGTGACCAGACGTTCGGCGGCGTCGTCGTGGCCTCGCTCAATCCGGACCATTTGACGAAATTCTACAACAATATCAATTTTGGATCGGCGGCGGCGATCGCCCTGATCGGAAGTGATGGCGTGGTTCGTTCGAGTGGTGGGAGCGCGGTCGGTTACGCACTTGGAGACGATCTTAGCGGAACAGAATTGCTCGACCAAATGCGAGCCGGGGTCGAAACTACATTTGAGAGCGTTGATCCTGCCAACAACGAGGCGCGTTTCATTACTGTCCGCAAGGTCAAGGGCTATCCGTTGTGGGTCAGCGTTAGCTTGAGTAAAAACCAGATCTTGGAAAGCTCTCGGAACGCCCTCAAGTTGAATTCGTTGGTGGGCACTGTACTTACTTTGCTGGTTCTCATTGCTCTTGAGCAGCTTCTACGGATAGACGCGAAGGCAAGACAAAAAGCGAATCAGCTTGACCTTACGCTCGAGTATATGAACCAAGGAATTATGCTGGTTACCTATGACCAGCAGATTCCGATTATCAATCGTCGCTGCGGCGAGTTGCTCGATTTGCCCGTAGAGTTCATACAGAACCCACCAAGGGTCGATCAACTCGCCGAATACGAGACACCGACGGGCAGATTGACCGCGGCGTCTGTTCGGATCTTTGCAGATCTTGTCGCAGGAGAACTCGGCGTTAGCGAACGAACGATGCCGGATGGATCAATCATCGAGATTCGCAGGGAAAGTCTCCCCGATGGTGGGTTCGTCCAAACCTTCACCGACGTCACGAAAAGATCGCGCGCTGAAGCAGATGCAGTCCGCCTTAGTTCCGAGGATTCACTCACCGGTCTCCCAAACCGGCGGATGTTTCGCTCCATGCTCGACCGGATGAGCCGCCGGCAACCATCGGCAGTAGACAACGGGCAGGCAGCGGTGGAATTCGCCGTCCTATTTCTTGATCTTGATCGTTTTAAAGCTATCAACGATACGCTTGGCCATCAGACCGGTGACTTGCTCTTGCAGGAGATGGCCCGGCGCTTAAAGGGTACGCTCGGTGCAAACGAAGTGCTGGCACGCCTCGGCGGCGATGAGTTCGCAGTTGTTGTGCCGGCGGTTGAGTGCCGACCAGCGCTCGAGGCCCTAGCAAATAGTATGATCGAGGCAGCACAGGAGCCTTTTGAGATTGGGGGCCACCGAATCCGTTCTGGAATCAGTATCGGTATCGCCATTGGACCGTGCGACGGAGTAAATTGCGACGACCTTCTGATTGCCGCCGATCTGGCACTATACGCGGTCAAAGCCCAAGGTCGGGGCAGCTATAGATTCTATCATGCTGCAATGAACAGGGAGCTTAGGGAACGACGGCAGCTTGAGATCGATCTGCGCGAGGCGATCGAGCAAAATGAGATGGAATTATACTATCAGCCCATCCTCAATTTGCGGAGCAACATCATAACCGGATTCGAAGCCCTGGCGCGATGGCGCCATCCGGTCAATGGCATGATATCGCCGGCAACATTCATTGCGGTAGCGGAGGATACTGGACTCATTCAACCTCTTGGCGAATGGGCTCTGAGAGAGGCGTGCCGCTGCGCCGCGCACTGGCCGAACAATCTTAAGATAGCGGTCAATCTTTCTCCGATTCAGTTTGCAGCTTCCAATCTCTCCGAGGTCGTGAGACACGCCCTGGCGGAAACCGGACTTCAGCCGCATCGCCTTGAGCTTGAAATTACCGAAGGAGTATTCATGACCAATAATGAATCCACCCTATCTACCCTGCGTCAGTTGAAGCAACTCGGCGTCCGTATTTCGCTGGACGATTTCGGTACCGGGTATTCCTCTCTCAGTTATCTGCGCAGCTTCCCATTCGACAAAATCAAGATAGATAGGTCGTTTGTTTCTGACCTTGCCGAAGGCACCGAGCACGTTGTGATTGTGCAAGCCGTGGTGAGTATTGCTCGCGCTCTGGGAATGACGACGTTGGCAGAAGGCATCGAAAACGTCGGACAGTACGATTTTCTCGCGGCGCTCGATTGCGACGAAGGGCAAGGCTATCTGTTCAGTCCACCTGTTCCAATAGCAAAAGTTCCTGAAATGATTGCCAAATGGTCGCCCGGGCGCAAATTTGTCGCGTAGAGTTTGGGACCCGCTCGTTTAGCCAGCGACTTTCTCAAGAGCGTACTCTCCAGTTTGTTCACCGGAGATCGGCTTCTTGGTTGGTCGCCGAGCCTCGTGCACGAGCAGGAACAGGCCCGATGCAACAACAATGCCGGACCCGATCAGAAGCCAAAGCGTCGGTACGTCGCCCCAAACGAAAAATCCGATCGCAAGTGCCCAGACGAGCGTCAGGTAATAGAATGGCGAGACGGCGGCGGCCGGGGCTAGGTGAAGCGCTTGCGTCCAAAAATATTGTGCCGCGGCGTTTGTAAGACCGCTCAGGGTCAACATGATTGCGTCAGCCGGGGCGGGCATCCGGAATCCAAACAGCAGCAAGAAGGAGTGAAAGAAGGTTACCGTAAGCATCTGCCACATCAACAGCGTCTTTGCAGACTCAGTTGCGGTCATTCCGCGAACGGCAACCGTGACGCTGCCATACATAACCGCGTTTGCCAGCGCAAACAATGCGCCAATCTGCAACGAATCTGCACCTGGATTTACCACAACGAGAACCCCGACGAATCCCGTTACCAGCGCACTCCAACGCGCGATTCCGGCACGCTCTTTAAGCCAGATAAACGACAGCAAGGCTGCCCACAACGATGCAGAAAAATTGATTGCGATCGCTCCTGCAAGCGGCATCAGACTAACGGCGATGACAGTGAACGTCTGCGAGATCGACTGCGACAGCCCGCGTGCAAGATGGGCGCGGGGCCGCCGAGTCTTAAAGACTGACATGCCCGTTGCCGGGAGGATCAATGCGGCGCAGAGAACAAACGCAGAAACGGAGCGAAAGAACATAACCTCGCCAACTGGATAGAGAGCGGCTTGCCATTTCGATAGTGCGCTCGATAGTGCGAACATCACGCTCGCGGCGATCATGCAGTATATTCCGCGAACAACGTCATCCTTCCGTAAGCCGGGAATGGCAATTGGGTTCTGCGGATAGCGGGCGGCGTCCGTAAGATCGCTCATCATGCGTTCCATGAAATTGGAAAGATAGCGTCAGCGTTTGCCGCGCGACTCGCGAGCCACTAGCAAAAGTCGGTCTCGCTTAGCTTTAAGTCTTAAGGAAGTGTTATGGGTAACAGAAACAATTCTTGGTTAATTTTCGCGAAACATGGCGGCGTCCGATTGCCGAACAGCCGAGCCAAACACCCCTTGCCTAGCCCGTGCCCCAGGCAATTGCCGAGGAAATGTCTAAAAGTGTTCATTTTCTTCCAACTAAATCTGGAGCCATTCGGGATAGGTTGCCGACACTGAAATCTGAATTGGGTGGGAGCGGAAATCGTGAAAGTTGAGCTTAACGACGTGCGTTCTGGCAAGGGAGGTAAAACTCTCGTCTCTTCACCCTTGATATGCTTGGACGGAACGTGGTGGGCAATTGATGTCAACGATCCAGATCTAGAAGCTCATTTGAAGCAGTCGGCTCGCTGCGGCGTTGTGCTGTCAGCTGTGCGTGAACGGAAAACCATTAATGGACCCGAACTGCCGCGCAAGGGGCGCCAGCGTCGATCGGCTCAAGACCGCGGTGGTCGAGGAGCAGAAGCTCGATGCGGTCGAGATCGTACAATAGGCGTTGATGGCGACCGTCGCCGCGCGCCACGCGAGCTCGGCGAACAGTCGCGGTAGGCGCTTATGGAGCACGAAACGAATTGTCGCGGCAGGGTTTATTTGCCGAACCTGAAGGTCAGCCAGTAGGACGCCGCCGGCCCTTCCGGCGTCTGGTTCAGATGGCCATTTTGACAGTCGCACGCATCGCTCTCCTAATGTTAGGTCCTCATTGAGCGGGCTCCGTTCATTTTCCGCGGAGCTTGTTGGGTCTCGCCGGAGATGTCAGCCGGGTGTCATCGGTGTCATGGGTGTCGCTTCGGCTGTGGCGCTGGATCGACGTGGGACAGCGGAAGCTAAGGTCGAGATAGGCTTCTAAGACGGCAGAGTTCCCACCACCTTCATAATCATGGTCTGATCCCCGCTGCGATGAGATTGCCTGTCCCGATCTCGTCCTCCAGGGGCTCGATGGGAGGCAGCGATCTCGGTGCGCTGCGGCTCGGGCAGCGAGTCCACGTGTGGCTTAGTCTAACGGTTCAGAAGTCGCGCAACGCCAGCGGTTGAAGCTGGTTGACGACGTTGATGCTGCTATTCGTACCCAAAGTAACGCGCAAATTATCATCGTGGAAGTGGTTCGCTATTTGCGGAATGCCCTGCTGCGGCAGGGTGGCGGCTTCGCGGTTCCGATGTACCTAGCGATAGACCTTCGACCTATTTGATCGATATCGGCCTTGCCCTTGGCGCTGAACAACAAGACGATATGACGAACCTGGATGCCGTAGGGTGATATCGCAAGTTGGTCACATACCTATCTTGGGATTGATTCCCCTAGCAATGCCAGCGCCACAAGCGGCGTCGCGCGGCATGATGGTCGGTCGGTTTGCACAAGGCGTTTCAAGCGGCAGGCGTCGACCATCGCTTATTTTGATCGAGCAGGGCGAAGATGCGGTCGGCTGATACCGGCCGACCGATCAGATATCCTTGGACTTCATCGCAGCTGGTTTGGCGCAAGCACTCGAGCTGCTCGGTGGTCTCGACCCCTTCCGCGACCACGCCAATGTGCAGATCCTGCGCTAGCGCGATTATTGATTTTACGATCGCCGCGCTATCCGGCCGTGTCAGCATGTCGCGTATAAAGGACTGATCGATTTTGATGCGGGTGTAGGGCAATTTTAGCAAATAGGTCAGCGACGAAAATCCCGTTCCGAAATCGTCGAGCGCCACCGTCACCCCCAGTTGCAGGAGTGAACTCAGGATCGATGATGCCGGCCCGTACTTTGAGATCAGCATCGACTCCGTTATTTCGATTTCAAGCCGGCTAGGGGCGACTCTGGCCTGCGTCAGGGCCTGCACGATTGTTTGCAGGATGCTGGTGTTATGGAATTGAGCTGCAGAGAAGTTCACGGCGACCCTGAGATCAGAGGGCCAGTTCGACAGCGTTGAGCAGGCGCGTCGGACCACCCACTCACCGATCGGGTGGATCAAGCCGGTTTCCTCGGCAATTGGAATGAACTCAGCCGGCGAAATGACTCCCCGGACAGGGTGTTGCCAGCGCAGCAAGGCCTCAAAGCCGGTTACTCGGTTTTCGCGAATATCAAAGAACGGTTGGTAGACGAGAAAAAGCTCGTCTCTCCCGATCGCCTCCTCCAGATCCCTTTGCAGCGCCCTTCGATCGCGCGCTGATTTGTCGTCGCTGACCTCAAAGAAGCGAACCGTTCCGGGCCCCGCTTTTTTTGCGCGATAGAGCGCAAGGTCGGCATTTTTCAGGAGCTCATGAGGCGTATTGCCGTCGCGCGGGGCCAACACGATTCCGACGCTCGTCGTGCCTGCGACCTCGCATCTTTCGATCAGGAATGGCTCGCCGAAAGCGCCGACGAAGCGCTCGGCAATTTCCAACGCGTCTTCTACTTTGGCCAGATTGGCCATGATCAGCGCAAATTCGTCCCCGCCGATCCGCGCGACACTATCGGTCTCACGCGCGCATCGCTGCAGTCTCGCCGCGGCCTGAATGAGAAACTCATCTCCTGCGGGGTGGCCAAATTTGTCGTTCACTTCTTTAAAGCGATCGAGATCAAGAAGAAAAACCGCGAATTCCTCGCCCGATCGAGCCAACCGGTTGAGGGCAGCTTCGAGGCTTTCGTTGAAGGCGAAACGGTTCGGCAACTGGGTCAGGGGATCCCGCCGAACCCTCCGTTCGGCTTCCAATTGAGCAATGGTGCGTTTCGTGAATTCGAAAGAATGGGCGAAGACGCCGCGCAGAAGCACGAAGCCATAGGCCACAACGAGGATAGCGACGAGCAGATAGACGAAATCGCCGTTTCTGCCGAGGCAGATTGCCGTACCCACGAAAATCGGAGCCGTGAATGCAACGGCCGCCACCGGAATCGTAGCGAAGGCGAATGCTCCGCCCGCGAGCATCCCGGAGCAAAGACATGTGATCACGAGTTGGCCGCCATTCGAGGCGTCGGCGAAGAAAGCTACCGGAACGACCGCCCAGGCGGTTCCAAGAACGAGCGCATTTCGCACCAGCCGATGCATGGCCTGTCGGGAGACGAACTGCGGCTTCGTAATCCGTCGGGATAAACGTGCCTTCAAGCCTATCGATAACGCGCCGCAAACCACGGCAGCTGCCCAGATCAGGGCATAGTTTCTGTTGGGAGAGTGCCAGAGGGCAATTGCAAGCACCATCGCATTGCAAGCGTTGGCCAGCATGATGCCCAGGGAATAACCGAGCACAAGGGAGATCTGCTCCGCACGAATGTGCCCTGCGACCGCTTCATCTGTCGCAGGGCCGCCGAAAGCCGCCAGGTCCCCCGCGAATAGCTTTGAGAGATACGAGCTCAGATATGTCCTCATCTGGGACCCCCGCAGGACTGGCTCTAACGTTGCCGCCAGTACTGGAAGGTCGCGGCAAACACTTGAGAAAAGATAAATTCTTGAAGTTCGCCACGTCCGGCGCGACATGGGGTGGCCGAACTCATTATTTAGCGTGGCTAAGGCGGGGCCGAGAGCTGGGCGACCCCCTTGTCCTCTGTCACCGCAAACGCGGGGGCACAGTTCTGTACGTTGCGTACTGACCTATGCCTTTAATCGATCGCCGAATTCAGCTGATCGGCCATGATGGCAGCTCGTGCGCTAACCTGCGGTTGGCCGGTATGAGATCGACAGTGTGATCTTCCCCCGAAAAAGTAGACAGGGTTAAGCTGCTTTTAGCTCCATCTGGATCGGGGCAATATATCCGATGGCGGAATGGAGCCGGACTCGGTTGTAGAAGCCCTCGATGTAAGCGAAGACATCGCGCTGGGCCTCGGCGCGGGTCTTGTAGTCGCGATGGTGAACGAGCTCTGTCTTCAGGGTATGGAAGAAGCTTTCCATCGGGGCATTGTCGTAGCAGTCCGCCTTGCGGCTCATTGATGCGGTGATGCCGGCGGCCGACAGGACTGCCCGATAGTCCTGTGAAGCGTACTGCACGCCGCGATCGGAGTGATGAATCAATCCAGGCTCCGGCCGCTGCTGGCGGATCGCCATGGTCAGGGCGGATGAGACGAGCTCGACCTGCATGTGATCGCGCATCGCCCAGCCGACGATTTTGCGGCTGAAGAGGTCCATGACGGCTGCTAGGTAGAGCCAGCCCTCTGCCGTCGGAAGTGGAGTAAGAAGCGCGAGCGCGCTTCTCCTCCCCGAACCGTACGTGCACCTTTCAGCGCATACGGCTCTCTGTTCAAGCTTGGCCCATGGCCATAGCAACATCATGATAGTGCGAGGTGACAGTGCTGCGGGCTTCCTTTCGGAGGATGTATGGATTTTCCTCCGGATTGCGCCACCGGAACTGCGCCTTCGGGCTTGAGACAAGCCGGTAAAGTGCTTTTCCGTTGGTCCCGCCGCGTTCATTCCGACCAAACACGAGCCAGGTTTTCGCCTTGCCCGGTTCCGGGGTTCGGTACCATTTCCGCATCAAAGGTTTGATGCGAGATCGGTATTTGTGCCCCAGCCAATGTGCCATTTTCCAGAATACGACATGGTCGATGTGCCGGAATACGTACGCGGTGAAGTCGGTGAACTTGTAGAACGCTGCCCATCCCGCCAGTTGGCGGTTCAGGCCTGCGATCATGTCGACCGTGCTGACACTATGATTGCCGGAAAGGGTTTCAGTGAGCCTGCGAACAAACCCCTTCGCCTTTTCCTTGGGTATCGTTGTGACAACGGACATGCGTCCGTGCGACCCTCGCTTGCGAATGATCCTGTGCCCCAGAAAGACGAAGCCGTCATTGACGTGGGTGATATGGGTTTTCTCCATATTCAGCATCAATTTCAGCTTGCCTTCCAGAAAGGCGCGGCATTCCTCGCGGATTTCCTCTGCTTGAGCTTTGGTCCCTTTTACGATCACGACAAAGTCGTCAGCGTATCGGCAATAAGCAACCGCCGGCTTCCATTGCCGGTTCTCTCGAACCGTAATAGGGCGGCCCAGCTTGATGCCAAAGTTCCATGCCCAGCGGTCCTTGCGGGCCTTGTCGCTCAGGTATTTCGCCTCCAGCCACGCATCGAACTCATGGAGCATGATGTTGGACAAGAGCGGTGACAGCACGCCACCTTGCGGAACACCCTCGCTGGAGGCTGTAAACAGGTCACGGTCAATGTGACCTGCCTTCAGGAACCGCCAGAGAAGATCAACAAACCGCCCATCCTGCACTCGTCGCCGCACGCATCTGATAAGCAGCCGGTGATGGACCGTGTCGAAGTAGCTTGCCAGATCACCTTCGATGATCCAACGGCCCCTCGTCGTGTCGGCTCCATCCTGAAGCTGTATCTTCACGGTGCGGACGGCATGGTGCACGCTCCGTTCAGGCCGGAAGCCATAGGATAGGCGATGGAAGTCGCTTTCCCAGAGTGGCTCTATGGCCATGAGCATGGCTCGTTGGACGATGCGATCCGTCAGAGTCGGAATACCCAGTGGGCGTAGCTTGCCGTTGGTTTTCGGGATATAGATCCGCTTCACCGGCTGGGGGCGATAACTCTCGTCCAGCAGGCTTTTCCGCAGGTCATCCAGATGCTGATCCAATCTGACCTGCAGTCGTTGCTTATCTATTCCGTCGATGCCCGATGTTCGTGCGCCACTTGACGCCAGAACAATCCGAGCGGCCTCGGCAAGCCATTCCCGGTTGGCAATCAGCCGAAGGAGGCGATCGAACCTTCGGTTCGGATCGCTCTCGGCCCATGTCGCGAGCTTGTGCTGCATTTCACTGATTATCAAAGGTCTTCACCTCATTCGGTCAGGTAGTTTGCACTCCAAGCAGTTTGAACTGTTCCCCTTCGCCATGTGGCAGGTTTTCCCTGCCGCGGACTACTACGAGAACTCCGCCAGCATGATGGACATCAGGGTCAACTCCCTTGCGACGCAAAGCATCGTGGGCATTCCATCATGCCTTCCCTCGTTCATATGCTGGACGTCATCGTATTGGTGAGGCTGCCGGTCGCAGTCTTTTCCCTTGCTTTCCGCAAGTCGATGCCGATGCCATGGTCTGGCTGCGTTCTCCCCATGACCCCTCGCGAGCGTCTTACATCTGGGCTCGCGTTCGGATGCACGCCGTCATAACTGTCCGGCGACATCATCAGCATTCCACCTGTTAAGCCGTGTAGACGGAGGCGACATTTCAGCCCTCAGATGCGGGTGAACCGGTTCGTGTTCCTCAACCTTCCAATACTTCAGCCTCGGGGACCATCTCGGCTTAACGGCTTCGCCTCAATCCCCTTTACCTGCGGGCTACGTCACCCTGCCAGTTGACGACAGGTCACCGCCGCTTGGGCTCATGTCCCCTCACAGCAGGGAACAAGTCATATTTTTTTTTCTCAGTCCTCCTTTCTCTTTTGCATTCCAGTCATACGCTTCCCCAACTGTGGGGCGAGGCGCACTGTAGGTGATATCGGCAAGCCAGATCCGGTTCGGAGCCGCAGCTGCAAAGTGACGTTCGATGAGATTTGGCGCGATCGGCAGGCCATGGCGGCTGTCGGTGGTCCGAACACGGCGCAGTGGTGCCATGATGGCGCGGATGCCGTGCCGATGCATCAAGCGTTCGATCCGGCCGCGACTAATGCCACGTCCCTGCGCCTGCATCGCGGCATGGATTCTCGGGCTGCCATAGCGTCCGCCGCTGTCCTGGTGAACCTGTCGGATCGAAGCCAGGAGCGCAGCATTGGTGGTCGTCCGCGTGCTCGCCGGCCGCTCCCGCCAAGCGTAATAGCCGGCCGCCGAGACCCCGAGCACGGCGCACATCAGCCGCACCGCATAGGTATCGCGATGGTCCTCGATGAAGCGGAAGCTCATGTCCGTGTTCCGGCAAAGATCGCGATCGACTTCCTAAGAAACAGCCGGATTGGCGTCCTCCCGAATGCCCTGTAAGACGAAGCCCAGCGATTTGGCTCTGCGTTGTAGGTTGGCCAGGACGCGGCTGCGATATTGTTGCTCATAATGGGCGGCACCCGGATCTTTGTAGCTCATGCCATGCCGGAGTGTGTTGTAGAACAAAACCGCAATCTTGCGGGCGGTCGCCGTCACGGCTTTCGACTTGCCCGCTCGGGAGGCTAGCCGACGATAGAATGCGCCGAGCGCTGTATCGCTTCTGCCAACGGTCGTGGCTGCCAACCGCAACAGTGCGGCTGCCCGACTCGAAGACCTCCGGGTACGTGAAGAAAGCACCTTGCCACCAGAGATTTTGTTGCCTGGCGCAAGGCACAGCCAGGAGGTGAAGTGCTTGGCGCTCGGCCAAGCCCTCAGATCGGTGCCACACTCCCCGACAAGCTTCAACGCCAGTGATGGACCCAACCCGTGGATCTCAGTCAGATCGAGGCCGAGCACGCCGTACAGCGCGGTCCTGACGTCGAAGGTAGGCGCGTTGACCTGTTTGGTCTTGATGCGTGGCTTGGATAGCTTTCCGACCGGCTTTGCGCCTTTATTGTTCAGTGCCGCGATCAGGACCTCGAGCTTGCGGTCGCAGTCCAGCATCTTGGCCTGGTAGACGTCGTAGAGTTCCAGCGACTGGCTCAGCGCGAAGACATGTTCGTGCCGGTCGTTGCCCACCAGTGCCGCACGGATCGTCGCGATGGATGAACGGCATCGCACGTCCCGATAGGTTGCCAAGACGTCAGGATTCCGCTCGCCTGCAACAATGGCTCGGATAATCCGCATGCCGGTCGCGCCGGTGATATCAGAGACCACATGATGGAGCTGCAGATTCATCTCCATCAGGGCCTTCTGCATATGCTGGATATGGGCGGCGGCATATTCCACCAGCCGCTCCCGTTGGCGCAGATACGCGCGCAGGGTTGCAATCTCGGCATCAGGTCGGAAGCTGCCGCGTAACAGGCCATAGGAATGAAGCTGGCGCAACCACGCGGCATCGCTGACATCGGTCTTGCGCCCGGGCACGTTCTTGGCGTACCGCGCATTGACCAGGATCACCTCAAACCCGCGCTGCTCCAGGATCTCGTAAACCGGGATCCAATAGACCCCAGTGGATTCCATCGCGACACTCGTCACGCCGCAGGCTCTGAACCAGTCCGCCAGCTCATGCAGGTCTTGCGTGAATGTACCGAAAGAGCGCACCGGCACGTCGGTGCAAGCTGGGTCCACCGCGGCCATGTGCATCTTTGATCCAATGTCGATGGCGGCGGCCCCGACGTTGACCAGCTTCAGTTCCGGTCGGTCGCCGGTCGTCCTCTTGAGCATGGCAATCCTCCGTTCAATGATGAGCAGGAGGGTCTGGGCTATGCCAATCGTCATCTTCCTAATCGGGATCGTCGCCCGGCGACGTCACCACTCTCAAGTTCGCATGCACCCATGGACCATGTTTTTTAACGGGGATTGTGCCTCCAATAATCGAGCGGCCGCTACCCTCCCAGCGCCGAGGATAGCACAAGGCTGTTTCTACGCCGCACAGGCGCGCCACGGTGCTGGACCGTTTTTTAAAATGTCCCGTTCCATGCGCAGCCGTTCGTTCTCCTCGCGCAGCCGGGCGATCTCGGCAGCCTGGTCCGCCGGCATCGGCGCCGCCTGCGTCATGGGGCGCCGCGTCGCCGATGCCGGCTCCTTCCGGAGCTTATCCACCCAGCGCCGCAATACCGTATCGCGAAGACCGAGTTCCTTGCCGACCGACGTGATCGACCGGCCGCTGGAGACCACGAGCTCCGCGGCCTGCCGCTTGTACTCCTCGGTAAACGACCGACGTTGACGCTCTTGCATCCGACACCTCTTGGCTCTCAGAGCCTACTACAGGTGTCCACTCATTCGGAGGAGGTTCAGTGCTCTACGAAGGTGAGATGCGCGAACGCATCGTAAGTTACGGCCGCCTGCGCCGACGACTTTCTCTATCGATGAGATCGGTAACGCAGCCGATCGTGGTCGCCCGACATTTCGCCGCTTTCCCGCGCCATATCCGATAGAACGAAGCAATGCTGCGGATTCACGCCAAGAAACGCACGATACGAACGCAAGGGCAACTCTACTCTCGCCAAGGCCAATAGAGGTGATGTGTGGGCACGACGATCTCCGCATCCCTCTAACCGGTGTCCCATTCCCGAGACTGAGGCGGTGGCCGGCTGTTTTCGTCGAGCCAAGGCGGGACTACTGCCCTCGCTCCTACGGGACAATCGTGGGTGTTTCATGCGCAATCGTGACCTTGTCTCCGACAGCTTCCTGACACTGACCGCGGTCGGTCTGGTGGTGCTCTGCTCGAGCCTGCTTGCCTTTGCGTTCACTTAAAGCGAACGCGCTCGTTGCGTTTCGCGCCTTGTACCATGATCTTTTCGGAAAACAGGTGCCTGGATCACACTCTAACCTCGCGGGAGCGGTGAGATGAGCAATTTCAGCCACGAAAGCGTGCTGAGCGTCCATCACTGGACCGACAATCTCTTCAGCTTCACCACCACGCGGAGTCCATCGTTCAGCTTCCGCAGCGGCGAATTCACTATGATCGGGCTCAAGGTCGACGAAAAGCCGCTGCTGCGTGCCTACGGCCTCGCCAGCGCCCGTTACGAGGATCGGCTGGAATTCGTCTCGACCAGGGAGCCGAACGATCCCTTAACCTCCCGTCTGCAGCATTTGAAGGAGGGTGACAAGATCACCGTGAGCCGCAAGGCGACCGGGACGCTGGTCATCGATAATCTCGAGGATGGGCGCAATCTCTACCTGATTGGCACCGGCGCTGGACTTGCTCCGTTTCTGAGCGTGATCAAGGATCCTGAAACCTATCTGCGATTCGGAAATGTCGTGCTGCTGCACGGCTGCCGCCGCGTCGCCGAGCTTGCCTATGGCGAAATGATCACCGAGAAGCTACCGAGCGACGAGCTGCTCGGGGATTTCGTGCGCTATCAGCTGATCTATTATCCGACCGTCACCCGCGATCCGTTCCGCAACCGCGGCAGGATCACCGACCTGATCGCGTCAGGCAAGTTGTTTTCGGACCTCGAACTGCCGGAAGTCGAGCCGCAGCATGACCGCGTCATGATTTGCGGCAGCCCTGCGCTGGTGCGCGATACCCGCGAGCTGTTGGTGGGGAGGGGCCTTGTTGAAGGCAGTCACGGCAAGCCGGCGCAATTCGTGGTCGAAACGGCGTTTGAACAGTAGCCGCCCTAGATTGTGTTAGACTGTCACGTCGCCGGCCGGTGGCCCTCAAAGGGTGCTTGTTCTTTACCCGCGTTTGCAGGCTCGGAAGTCCGGCACCTTTGGCGATCTGGCCGCGCACTTTGCTCACGCTGCACTCGCACGAGAGTCCGCTGTCATGTGGCCATGCCGCTATCACTATCACTGCCCTTCCTGTCGGGTACTCTTTTAACCGGTTTAGTCGCTCGCGGGACGCGATCAGCAGAAGTCGGAGGACCTGCACTGCGCAGCATGCCGTCCACCATAACAAGGGAAATGGCCGCGGCTTTAGCGTAAGCGCTGTTCAGGGGCCACCTACCGGATGACGGGGTGATCTGCGAGTCTGCGGTTCGGTTTGGACCGCTAGGCTTAGAATGGACACAGTGCATACTGCTATCACGGAGCCGGTGCGGCGGCCCGAGGTCTTCACCGGAGCCGGTGTCGGCGGAAGTGGAGCGACGAGGACAAGGCTCGGATTGTTGCGGAGATAGCTACGAGTGGCGACTCCGTCTGCTCCGTAGCGCGACGGCATGGATTGTCGCCGCAGCAGTTGTTCGGCTGGCGCCGTCAGTTGCGAGAAGCAGCGGGCGATTCTTCCGAAGCAGAAGAGGTACAGTTTGTGCCGGCGGTGGTGGATGCCGTAGTGCCGGCGCCCGCTCTTGGGCGTGAGCGCAAAGCGGTGCGCTGCAAGGCCAAGACGAATGACGGGATCATCGAGATCGAAGTCGACGGGATCATGATCCGGGCCGGCCGTTGTGCGGACCCGATGATGATTGCGTCGATTGTCCAGGCGCTGAAGGCGAGCCGGTGATCGGTCCGTCGGGTGCGGTCCGGGTGATGGTAGCGACCAAACCGGTAGACTTCCGCAAGGGAATGGAGGGGCTTGCTACTCTAGTGCGCGAGAGCATGGGGGCAGATCCATTCTCGGGAGCTGTCTATGTGTTCCGGGCCAAGCGGGCCGATCGGATTAAGCTGGTGTTCTGGGACGGAACGGGCCTGTGTCTGTTCGTCAAGCGGCTTGAGGATGGGATCTTCCGCTGGCCGAAGATCGAGGATGGTTTGATGCGTCTGTCGGCGGCGCAATTGTCGGCGCTGCTGGAAGGGCTCGACTGGCGGCGTGTGCATGAGGCGCGTGAGACGCCGACGCCAACGCAACCGGGATAGTTTGTTGGCGGCGCTGCGGCGAAGTGAATCAGGAGCGTCGGACGCGTCGCCAGATGGCGGCGAATATGCTCTGAATTGGGTGTGAGCGACGCCCTGCCTGACGATCCCGAGACGCTGAAAGCGATGCTGCTTGCCGAGCGATGCGAGAGCGAACGGCTGCGTCAGATCATCAAGGAATTGCAGCGACACCGGTTTGGCCGGCGGGCAGAGACGCTACCTGAAGATCAGATGCTGCTGGGCCTGGAAGACGTCGAGCAGGTGGCAGCGTACAGCGAGGCGACGCGGGACGTCAGCGCGCCTGAAGGCCGTGCCGTGCGAGCCCGTAGGCGCCGCGGCAACCGCGGCGCCTTGCCGGCGCACCTGCCGCGGGTCGAGGTCGTCGTCGACATCGAGGACAAGACCTGTCCCTGCTGCCAGGGAGAGTTACACCGGATCGGCGAGGATAGAAGCGAGCGGCTCGACCTGGTCCCGGCGCAGTTCCGGATCCTCGTGACCCGGCGTCCCAAATACGCCTGCCGTGCTTGCGAGGATGGTGTCATGCAGGCGCCAGCTCCGGCCAGGCTGATCGAGGGCGGACTGCCGACCGAAGCAACCGTCGCCCAGGTTCTGGTGTCCAAATATGCCGATCACCTGCCGCTCTACCGGCAGGCGCAGATTTACGCCCGCCAGGGCATTGAGCTCGATCGTTCGACACTGGCGGACTGGGTGGGGCAAGCAGCCTTCCACCTGCGCCCATTGCATGAGCGCCTCCTCGACAAGCTCAGGCAACGGCCAAAGCTGTTCGCAGACGAGACGACGATGCCGGTGCTCGATCCCGGCCGCGGGTGTACCAAGACCGGTCAGCTCTGGGCCTATGCGGCGGATGACCGGCCGTGGGGCGGTGCCGATCCACCGGGCGTCGCATATGTCTATGCCCCCGATCGCAAGGCCGATCGACCGATCGCCCATCTGGCAGGCTTCAAGGGGATCCTGCAGGTCGACGGCTATGCCGGCTATGGCAAGCTCGCCGAGCGTGGCGACGTTCAGCTCGCATTCTGCTGGTCGCATTATCTGGAGTGCAGTTTTATGTGGAGTAGCTGTGGAGAAGCGGATTTTCGGTGCTGGAATTGGATGATGCTGACCTCCGGACTCCACATAATCCCCGGCGTCGCGTCGGTCACCGACGCGCCAGGGGCCGACATTGCAGATCCCGCTGCGAACGCTGTCCAGCATCGAGGCGTACATTGCCAACCAGGAATGGCGTGATGCCCGCTTGCCACGTTGTCCCTTGCATCCGTCGGGTGGCTGCTCCTTTGCGCGTCACGGCAACTATGCGCGGCTGAATCCGCCAGGGGTGCGTATCGCTCGGTGGTATTGCCCGGAAGGACACCGAACATTCAGCCTATTGCCGGACTTTCTGGCCGCCAAGCTGCCGGGTTCGCTCGAATCGATCGAAGACACTGTCGCCGCGGCGTTTTCGGCCAAGAGCCTGGAGGCCGCCGCTGACGCACTGCGGGGGTTCGATGTGAGCTTGCCCAGTGCACTTCGCTGGCTACATCGCCGCGTCCGCGCGGTTAAAGCGGTGGCCGATGCTGTGTCACGACTGGTTCTGGAGCGACCAAACAGCATCGTCATGTGGGATTCGGTGGCTCGGATTGATCTTGGCCAGCACGTGCTGCTTGGGCTTCGTCGCTCGCTGTCGCCAAAGTTCCTGAACAGCCTGCCGGCGCCGTTGGGCTTCCGACTTTCATTTCGTGCGGGCCTCCAACACGACATGGGGCCTGACGGAGGACTCGCCGCTCTCTACGGTACGACGGCTGAAGTGGTCCATGCGCCATGCGACACGAGCCGCTCGATTCAATCCCCGCGACCGCCGCACCCACCACGGAAGACATGCTTCGCGTCTGGGGCGCGGACCACTGCGTCCAAGACAGCAGCGCTGGCGTCTACCTTCAGTGGATCAGGCGCTTCCGCGCCTACTGCACACAACGCAACTTGGATGAACGCGCCGAGTTGACCCTGGCTGGAGCGCATCGGTTCATTGCGTGGTATGCACGGCATCGCGACCTCAAGCCGCAACGGCTTGGCGGCGCTCGCACCGCGCTCTACGCGCTCAGCCGCGTGTACCGCGTGATGGGTCTGAGCCTGCCGGCATGGCAGGATCCGCGGCGTGCGCGGCCTCCTGCAACGGCGCTGCTGCGGGCGTATGCCGATCATCTCGCGCGGCGCCGCGGCAATCCGGAAGTGACCGTGCGCGGCAAGCTGCGTCATATTGGGAAGTTGTCGGAACATCTGGCCAGACGCGGCAAGACTTGGCGCACGATGACGCTGACGGATATCGACGAGTTCTTGATCGTGTGCGCGCACCGTTATGCGCGCTCGACCGTGGCCGACATGGCCGGCAGCATCCGCTCCTTTGCCCGCTTCCTGCTCGCCACCGGACGCATCTCGATCGACTTGGCTGATTCGGTAATTGCGCCGGTACAGCCTCGGCACGCGCGCCCGCGCCGCGCCTTGCCATGGGAAGACGTGCAGCGTCTGTTACGAGCCGTGGACATCTCCACAGCGCGGGGCCTGCGCGACTACGCACTTCTGCTGATGATGAGTACCTACGGGTTCGGCGCTGGCGAGGTCATCCGGCTGCGGCTGCAGGACATCGACTGGAGCGCCGGTACGCTCAAGGTCATGCGGCCGAAGACTGGGGTCGCCTTCACGCTGCCCCTGTTGCCGGCTGTGGCCAAAGTGCTGGCGCGCTATCTTCGCAAGGGCCGGCCGCCGAACACGCCGACCAGGCACGTGTTCGTGCGCATGATGATGCCGTTCGGACCGCTGAGCGCTTCGTCCGCGGTTCGCCATATTCTTACCAAACACGCCAAGGCGGCCGGGCTGGATGCGCCGTACCTCGGCAGCCACGTGCTGCGTCATTCGAACGCCGCGCGCCAACTCGATCTCGGCACACGTCCGCGGGTGCTCTCGGATCTGCTCGGTCATCGCGATCCGGAATCGATCTCTGCCTACGTCAGGATCGCCATCCAATCGCTGCGCCACGTCTCGCTTCCGGTGCCGACATGACCACGATTGTGACTGCCGCCGAGCTGAGGCGCGATGCCCAGGCGTTCCTGCGCTTCAAGCGCGCGATGGGTATCGTCTACCGGCGCGCCGAGTTCGACCTGGATGGCTTCGTGGACTTTGTCGCACAGCACTGGGGTGATTATGGCGAAGTGGCGCTCGAGGACGCGATCAGCCGTTGGTGTGCGCGCATTCCCGGCCGCAAGGCCGTCACGCTGGGCAACGAGTTCGGTGTCATTCGACAGCTGTGCCTGTACCGCCGTCGCCGTGATCCATCGAGCTATGTGCCGGAGCACGCCCTGGCGCCGGTCAAGGAATCGGTCTTCCTCCCCTACATCTTCAGCCACGACGAGGTTCGCCGGCTCCTGGCTGCCGCCACTTCCCACCGGGGGCGCTTCATTGGGGCGCCGATGCTGCGTGCGCTGTTCCTGGTGCTGTACTGCACCGGGCTGAGATTGGGAGAAGCAGTGCGATTGCGCATGGCCGATGTCGATCTCGACCGCGGCAGCCTGCTGATCCGACACAGCAAAGGTCGCTCGCGCATCGTACCTATCCGCGCTGACCTGGTCGCCGAGCTCTCTCGCTATACTGCCGAGCGGCAACGGCTGGTGTACGCCCATCGGCAAGCCAATCCAGAGATGTTCTTCCTGCGATTGGATGGGTCGGCGCTCACTGTCCAGTCGGCGTCGAACGCGATCCGACGGCTGCTGCGAGAGCTCGGCATGAAGCCGCCGAGCGGCCGGATCGGGGCACGCCCTTACGAGTTCCGACATGCCTTCGCCGTTCATCGGCTCACGGCTTGGGCGAGTGCGGGCGTGGATGTCCATGCCAGGCTGCCGTGGCTGTCGGCGTATCTCGGTCACCAGAATGTCCTCGGCACCGAGGTCTACCTTAAGGCGACCCCAGAGTTGCTGGAGCTGGCCAGTGGTCGGTTCGAACAGCATCTGCGGCGCTCGCGCCGGCCGCGATGAGCACGGCCGCGCCGCGAGCACTGTTCCCGCTCGTCGAGTCGTTCTTCGTCGAGTATTTGCCGCGCCAACGCGGCGCAAGTGTGCACACGGTGCGCGCCTACCGGGATACGCTGAAGCTTCTGTTCGAGTTCGTCGCGCAGCGTCAGCGGCGCGGCGTTGCCGCGCTGGAGTTGGGCAACCTGGATGCCGACGCAGTCGCGTGCTTCCTCGATCACATCGAATCCAAGCGCGAAAACTCGGCCGCCACCCGCAACTGCCGCCGCGCCGCAATCCGCAGCTTCTTCAAGCATCTGGTGCGCAACGATTTAGCCCGCTCGATGCAGTATACGCGGGTGCTGGCGATCCCGTCGAAGAAGGCCCGGCAGCGAACGGCAACCTACCTCGAAGTCGACGACGTGCGCGCGATCGTTGCCAAGCCGGACCGGCGCACCCCTGACGGCTGGCGCGACTACACGCTCCTGCTGTTCCTCTACAACTGCGGCGCCCGCGTGAGCGAGGCGGCGGACGTGAGATGGGATGACCTTCAGCTGACGCCACCGCGGCAGGTGCGTCTGCGCGGCAAGGGCAAAAAGGAGCGACTGTTGCCATTGTGGCGCGAGACGGCCGATGCGTTGCATCGGCTGCGCAGCACGGCGAAGGGACCCTATCAGCAGCATGTCTTCGTCAATCGCCACGGCCACCCACTGACGCGCGACGGCATTGCCTACATCCTCAGCAAGCACGCATCGGCGGCCGCGGCGCAGGATCGCCCAACGCTTGTACGCAAGCGGATAACGCCCCACGTGCTGCGCCATAGCTGCGCGGTGGCGCTGCTGCAGTCGGGCACCGACGTGACCATTATCCGCGACTATCTCGGTCATACCAGCGTGGCCACGACCGGGCGGTACATTACGACGAACCTGCAGATGAAGCGCGATGCGCTGCAGACGTTCTGGAAACACGCAGGCATCGAGCCCGCTCGAACCAGGCCGTGGAAGCCCAAAGCGGATCTGCTCGCGTTCTTGCAGTCGCTCTGATCGACGTGGATTTATGCGGAGCTACAGCGGGAGAATTGCCGCAGCAGATCAGTGCTTGCGGTCGGGTACACCAGATAAAACTACGCTCCAGATAATGACTCTTGGACGAAGCCGCTCCGCGGCAGAACACTCGGCAAGAGTGGCGCCCATCGTCGGAAGAGGAATGCGGCTGAACCAACTGTAACTGCTTTGGCGTGCCATGGTGAGAGGTAATTTGCAGCGTTCATAGACTTGGCTTCGAGCAAAATGGCGTTGCTGCCCTCGGGCAGTTTTCGTTGTTTTTGCCAAGGAGCCTTCAATGACCCCGCTTCGGTTACGCATGATAAACGACATGCAGATCCGCAATCTGTCACCGCATACGCAGGATTGCTATCTGCTGCAGATTTCGCAGTTCGCCCGCCATTTTGCGAAGTCGCCGGCTTTGCTCGGGCCGGAAGATGTCCGCACCTACCAAGTCTATCTAACGAACGAGAAGAAGCTGGCGCCGAAGTCGATCCACGTGACCGTCTCAGCGCTCCGTTTCTTGTACCGTGTCACGCTCGGCTTCGAATGGGATTTCGACCTCATCATTCCGTGTCCAAAGGTGCCCAAGACGCTCGCCGTCATCCTCAGTCCCGAAGAGGTGCTGCACTTCCTCGGCTGCGTGGAGAGCCTCAAGCATCAAGTGATCCTGACGACATGCTACGCCGCCGGTCTGCGCATTTCCGAAGCGGTACGCCTGAAGCCGGAAGCCATCGACCGACAGCGGATGGTGCTGCGCGTCGATCAAGGCAAGGGGAAGAAGGACCGTTACGTCATGCTCTCGGCACGGTTGCTGGAGACACTGACCGACTATTGGCGCGCCGCCCGGCCGACGACGTGGATGTTTCCCGGCGGTATCCCCAACGAGCCGATATCGACCAACGCGGTGCAGGACGCCTGCAGCAAGGCGCATCGGTTAACGGGCCTTGCCAAGCCCGTGACGCCGCATTCGCTGCGGCATGCCTTCGCCGTCCATCTACTCGAGGCCGGCACCGATCTTCGCACCATCCAGCTCTTGCTTGGCCATCGCAGCCTGTCCACAACCGCGCAATATCTCCGGATAGCCACGAACAAAGTCTGCGCGGCGACCAGCCCGCTGGAGCTGCTGCCGCGCCCAATCCCTAAGGCACCACCGCCGCCGCCTGAACATTTCTGACGGCGGCCCCATGGGACGCTCAGGTCCGGAAGTGGCGGATATCTTCCGCCGCTACGGTGCTGCCTGGCGCGAGCAGCACTGGAGGTCTCTATCGACCGAACGACGTGCAGCAATGACGGCGATCGAGCGCTGCCGAACGGCTGCGCTCGGTGGTCATGTCGAGCAGTGCGATCACTGCGGAGAGCGGCGGATTTCCTACAATAGCTGCCGCTCGCGCAACTGCCCCAAGTGCCAATCGCTCGCGCGGGCAGAATGGATCGAGGCGCGACAAGCGGAGCTTCTCGATACGCAGTATTTTCACGTTGTTTTCACCATACCCGACCAAATCGCAGCGATCGCATTCCAGAATGCCGGCACCGTGTACGATATTATGTTCCGCACAGCTGCAGAGACTTTGCGGACTATCGCTGCCGACCCCAAGCACCTCGGTGCCGAGATCGGGTTCTTTTCTGTCCTTCATACTTGGGGCCAGAACCTCCTTCACCATCCCCACCTCCATTGCGTAGTTCCTGGAGGAGGACTGTCCCCGGATGGCAGCCGCTGGATCGCGTGCCGGCCCGGCTTCTTTCTTCCCGTGGCCGTGCTTTCCCGTCTGTTCCGGCGCCTATTTCTCAGCGCCCTGCAAAAGTCGTTCGATACCGGCGAGCTACAATTTTTCTCGTCGCTGCAACCGTTGCGTGATCCAGCTGGGTTTCAGCGTTATCTGAACGTTGTCCGCAGAATCAATTGGGTTATCTACGCCAAGCCGCCATTTGGCAGCGCCGAACAGGTTGTGCACTATGTCGGCCGCTATACGCATCGGGTAGCGATCAGCAACAGCCGTGTCATCGATATCGAAGACGGCAAAGTACGCTTTCGATGGAAGGATTACCGCCACGGAAGCCAGCAGAAAGTAATGACGCTGGACGCCGGGGAGTTCATTCGGCGTTTCCTCATCCATGTCCTGCCCGAAGGCTTCAAACGTATTCGCTACTATGGTTTTCTGGGTAACCGCTACCGCAAGCAAAAGCTCGCTCGCTGCCGTGAACTGCTCGGAATGATATCCGCCGATGCTCATTCGGAGCCGGAAGAGCCATCCGATTGCCCCGAGAATGCTGAGCACTGCAATGCCGCTTCCTTGCGTCAATGTCCATCCTGTCATCAAGGCCACATGGTGTGCGTCGAGGTCTTGCAGCCAGGTTCGTTCAGCGCCGCTCGTTCACCGGATACTTCTTGATGCGACACGTCGATCAACCAAGAACCGCCACCTTCCATTTCGCAAGTCTTTCGGCCGCCGTGGCAGCCGATAGATGCCCTCTTGTCGTTCTTCCGACGTCAAACCTCGGGCGCGTCGCATTTTTCGGCTACTTCGCTTCCCAGATGTCCCTTCCACCCAGTACTTTCGTGATAATGTCCGCTTTGGACTTGTCTCCAGTCCAGATCACGACGTCCACAAATAACGGCGCAGTGATTCAACACCCATAGCTGCAGCGGCGTGCCCGCGGCTTCGTCCAACACGTTTTTAGATTACCGGCGCCCCTCGCGAGTGCTCGCGTTGGGTACCGAACCACGCGCCGCCAATCTAAAAACGCTCTCTATTATGTCGAGCTCGACATAAGGCGCACATGCGGCGCAACTTCTACGAACTCGCCGCCCCCGGTCCCGCGCCTATTGCAAGCGAGGCGCTCAAGCATATTGCTGAGTTTTATGCCGTCGAGAAGGACGTGGTCGCAGCGCCGAGGAGCGACGTCTCGATCGACAACAGAAATGCCGGCCGCTCGCCGACGCATTCCAAAGATGGCTGCGAACGAAACTCGGCTTGATCAGCCAAAAGGGCAAGCTGGCCGATGCCATCCGTTATGCGCTCTCACGATGGGAGGGCCTGACGCGCTTCATCGAAGATGGCCATATCGAGCTCGACAACCACACCGTCGAGCGCTCGATCCGCCCGATCACGCTCAATCGGAAAAACGCATTGTTCGCAGGTTCTGACGGCGGTGCCCAACACTGGGCCATCATCGCCTCCTTGATCGAAACCTGTAAGCTGAATCATATTGATCCGCTGGCCTACATCACCGATGTGCTCACCAGGATCGTTAACGGTCACCCGAACCGCCAACTCGACAGTTTGTTGCCATGGGCCTACGGAAGCGCCTAGAATCTGGCCTGAGCGAAGAAAAGCGACGAGCCAACATTCTTGAGGCGCGCCAGTGAGCGACAAGAACATATTGTGGCAACAGGACGGGGTAGATCCCGGTTGGTTTACAGCCGATCACATCGGGTCGATTAGGAACAGCACGAGTTACCGCCCGGGCGGTTGGTGGTTCTTGCCTGCTTGGCTGCCCGACACGCAAGAACACGACGTTGGTCCTTTTAAAACCAAGACTGCGGCACTAGCTGAGGCGGAACGGCTGGCAGCCCTCCACAAACGAAACACATAGAGATCAGCTAACGTCTCGAACCCGTGTGTTCGGAACAGCGCTTACGCTTTAGCGAATGCTCAGGCCAAGATATCGGCGGGCCCAAACGGACGCGAACGCACTGTTCCCCGGCTTAAACCCGGAAGCCTTCCATGCACGAGCGTTTGAAACGACGATGCGGTATACAGCGGAGCTAGAATGCAATAGCCGGCGAATGGCAGATGGTAGAATCTGTCAATCGGCGTTCAATGCAGGCCGAATGACACATTGGAGGGTTTTGCTGCTCCGAGCTCCTCCATCTTGAGCAATCTCGGCAATGGTAAAGCGGCAGAGGCCGAAGCAAAAGAAGTCTAATCAGACTTGGTCACCGGGCAATGCCATGACAGTTTTCCTCGCCGTGCGAAAACTTGCTCAACATGAGCGCGATATTTGCCGTGTCAGGCACCGTGCTTCTGGGCTTGCTAGCCGCCAAGCACTTTTAGCTTGGCATCGGATCCGGCGCACCCGACTCGTCTAACCGAACATAGCATCTCGCAGCCGGCTTGCAGTTCTGGTAGCGCCGCGCGATTTACGCCAGCAACTCCCGCTGACGCGCGTCACGTTGCGCTTTGAAAGCAGCGACGAAGACCTCAAGGCCGGCCGAGGTTAAACCGGTCTCAGTGACGAGACCCAGCCGCATGAGGTTGACCGTCTCGATCAGGCTGTCGCCATGCGTGGAACCTCCGCCGAACAGCTTAATGACAGTAACCGGTATGAGCTCCCACGTCCGCAGTGATCAGCGGGCGCGTGGGTAGCGGATCGGCATCCAGTATTGGCGCAGCGCCTCGACGGTCGCTGGAATGTCGAGGTGGGCATTGCGGAGAAAGTCCTCGGTCTCGCGGCCGCTTCCCGGCGGTCCGAGCCGCGGACGGCCCTGATCGTCGCGACAGTGCAGCAGGATGGGCAGCAGCAGGCCGTGATTGACGTTGCTGGCGTCCAGCAACGGCGCCCACACCGACAGCCTGAGCCGCATCGCGGCATAGAAGCCCTGGCACCAGGGACGCGGATCGATATCGCCATTGACTTCACGCCGGTGCATCGGCGCGAACTGGCGAGGCGTGGTCGAAAGGGTCTGGCTGATCTCGTTATGACGCAGCGCGACGGCGGAAATCGCCGCGAACTCCGGGGTGCCGCCGTGGTTGAAAGCATCGGCATCGATGGCGAGCAGCGGGCAGATCCAGTCGAGTGGGCTCATCGACACCGGTCCAGCCACGATCGCGGCGACGTAGCCGTCGAGCATGGGAATGCTGGTGGCGGCAGGATGCCGATCGACGCGAGCCTGCAGCCACCGCTCGAGTTCCGCAAGCGGCATCGCGGCGGCCGCCATCGACGGCGCGGCCTTATGGCGGCGCGAGCTCATGCCACGGCCTGTGCGGTGCGCTGGCGCGCCGCCTTCCAGTTCCAGGCGAGCAGCTCGTACAACTGATGGCTCTTGGTTCGCCCGGACACGATGCGCTCCAGCACGTCGGTCAGATAGGCCTGAGGATCGAGGTCATGGAGCTTTGCCGTGTTCACGAGCGATGCCAGGATCGCCCAGCTCTCGGCGCCGCCCTCGCTGCCGCTGAACAATGAGTTGCGTCTTCCCATGGCAATCGGGCGCATGGAACGCTCGACCGTGTTGGAATCGACCTCGACGCGGCCGTCGCGGAGAAACAGCGTCAGCCCGTCCCAGTGATTGAGCGTATAGTTGATCGCCTCTGCCAGCTTCGACTGGGAGAAGAGCTGGCCCACCATCTCGGTCAGTCGCGCCTTGAGCGCCGCCATCAACGCTGCGCTCCTGGTGCGGCGGGTGGCCAGCCGCTGCTCCGCACTGTTGCCGCGGATCTCCGCTTCGATCGCATAGACCGCCTGCAGACGTTCGATCACCTCGCGCGCGAACGGCGACTGCGTCGTTTTGAACACCTCGACGAATTTGCGTCGGGCATGGGCAAGACAAAAGGCGAGCTGGATTGCGCCACCAAGATCGCGGGCGAGCGCCTTGTAGGCGGCATAACCGTCCACCTGCAGAATGCCGGAAAAACCCGTTAATTGTCCGGCGATCTCCTCGGTGCCGCGGCCGTCGGCGAACACGTAGGCGACCGCCGGCGGCGAAGGGCCACCCCATGGCCGGTCATCCATGGCATGCGCCCAGAACTGGCAGATGCGAGTGCGATGTCGTCCGGGATCGAGCACCGGCATCGGGGTCTCGTCGCAGAACACGCGCGGCGAGGCCTGGATTGTGCGCAGCTGGAGCTCATAGAGGCTCTTGAGCCACCAGGCCGCACGCTTCACCCAGCCGGCAAGCGTCGACCGGTCAAGATGGACGCCCTGGCCGGCCAAAATCTGCACCTGCCGGTACAGCGGCAAATACCAGGCGAACTTCGAGACCACCACGTGAGTCACGAGCGCGGTCGAGGCCATGCCGCTCTCGATCAGGCGCGGCAACGCCTTCACCTGGACCACGCCATCGGTGCAGCCGCGGCAGCCGTATTTGGGATAGATCGTCCGCAGCACCCGCAGGATCGCCGGGATCACGTCCAGCACCTCGCTGACGTCCTCGCGATCTTGTGGAGCTGGCCCTGGCAGCACGGGCAGGCGGTCGCCTCCGGCTCCAGCACCTGCTCACAGCGCGGCAGGTGCTTGGGCAGCGCGCCGATGTTGCGGCGCGCCTTCTTGCGTGGCTTATCAGACGGCTTCGCCGCAGGCGCATCGTCGTTGGCAGCCGCAGGCGGGGTGGCGCCGGTCTCAAGGTCGTCAAGCTCAAGCGCGAGTTGCTCGGCCACGAGCGTGGCAAGCCGCTCCGAGCGCTTCCCGAAGATCATCTCCTTGAGCGTCTGCATCGCCACGCGCAGCTTCTCGTTCTCGACGTCAAGCGCGAGCACCATCTCGGTCAGAGCAGCCGGATCGGTCGGGAGAGCATCGGGTCGAATCGCCATGATCAGACGATACATCCGTGCGACCCATGCTCCAGCGAAATCCTCACTCCTCAGCCAACAACGGCCGGCTGCTTCACAGGCTTGGGTGAGATACGCGTCCACTCAAGCCCGTCAAGCAGCATCGCAAGCTGCGTCGCGCTCAGATGCACCACACCGTCGCGGATCGGCGGCCAGGTGAAGCCTCCCTCGTGCAGCCACTTCGTTACCTGCACCATGCCGCTGCCGTCCCACGCCAGAAGCTTCACTCTGTCCATGCGCTTGCTGCGGAACACGAAGACGTCGCCGCAATACGGGTTCGCGCGCAGTGCTTCGCTCACCAGCGCCGACAGCGTGTGGACCGACTTGCGAAAGTCGACCGGCTGCGCCGCAAGTACCACCTTGAGGTCGGAGCGTAGTGCAATCACCGGATGCCCCGAAGCGCCGACAGCACCGTTGAAAGTGTCGCCAGCTCCACTCCCGGCTCAACCCGGATGCGCGCCCCACTCAGCTCGATCTCGATCACCCCGCAGGCCTTCGCCGGCGGCGCGGCGATCTCCAAAGGTCTCGTCTGTGCTGGCGAACTGCGCTCGGACTCGCCGGCCGTCTCGCCGTCGCTCTCGGTACCAATTTGGATCGGCACGAAGCTCGACGCCTTGCCGGCGACCACCGCCGCAACCTGGCGTCGCCACACCGTGAGCAGCCCGCGGGAAACGCCATTGCGTCGCGCCACCTCGGAGATGTTCGCACCTTCCTCAAAGCTCTCCGCCGCGATCCGGGCCTTCTCCTCGCCCGTCCATCGTCGCCGCCGGCGCTCCCCGGTGATTACCTCGACGCGACGATAGAAATCGCCTTCCTGCCTGGCATCAAGCATGGCATTTGCCATCGTTCCACCTCCAACGTACCGCTCATGCCAGGCTGTATCGCGCGCAAGCCGAGCGATGGCTAGGTGGGGGCGTCACGCCGGTTACTAATGACAATTCTCTGCTCTCTGCGAGTCAGCTTGTTCCAGAGCGTCAAGTCGGGCATCCTGATGCCTCACACGAATCGCTGCATGACACTTATGAATTAGCCGATCGCCCAGAGGCGAAATCGTGGCAGCGGCCTCAACGCTGTGAGTAGAGGCCAGGTTTTTTGTAGTTGCCCTGCTGTACCGAGATCGCAAGGCGACGATGATGGTCCTGCACGGAGCCGATGGGGCAGGAGCTTTTTCAGTCTTGCCTCGGCCCGAAGTCGTTCGCCAGGAACTGATCTTGTGTCCACTGCCTCAGCGCATCATCGTTGAGTGTCGAGTTGACTAGGGCATTCCAGTTGTTACCTGCCTCTTTCCATTTCGTTTTCCGGTCCGGAAGGTCCCGCAGTAGCCGGAATGCGCTCGTTGCAATCTTGCTTGCCTCTTTACCTTCAGCAGCCTCGCGGATCGCGTCCTTGAACATTTGCTCGGGAAAGATCCACCCGGCGCGCCCGTGAAGCGGTCGGCAAACAGGTATTCGAATGAGGCCCGAAACGTGACGGCAGCTAAAGCATCCTCGTGTTCCGTGCCTGCACTACGCACGTCAAACCATTGCAGCAGCCTCCGAACAGCGGCAGCGGGAGCAAACTGGCGATCACCGAGAGTCAGAGATACGAACATGTACGCGATGTCCGATTGAAGTTCGTTGTCCAGGGACACATACCAATCTTTGATCGCCTGAATAGGTGACATGAAATGATCTCAAGAAGGCCTAGGGAGATAGGGGCGCGCGATCTAGCACTCTTGTTCACGTACTACCACGACTCTCAATGCAGCTTGATGGTCTCGTGAGATCCGCGGCTCACGCACCGCTTCGTCTTTGCTGTGCTGCATCGACGGTGATGCCTCGGCAGCCCGATGCGCCTCGTTTGTCGCTGCAAAGCCACAGGCTCTGAACAGAAAGGGTGTGAAGACGGGGAAGAGTTGGTAAGTCCGACCGAGGCCGACGCCAAGGCACGCGCTGAGGATCTCCTCGAGGACGACCCTGTAGAGCTCTGGGATGGCCCGCGCAGAGTAGCGCGCTTCGAACCGAAGCATTAGCCAAGTGTCTGCAAACTGTCGCTACGGAAGCGCCGAAAGTTATTGCTCGGGACTGGATCGGTAAGGCGCTGGTCGGCCTGCCGCTCCAGCTCTTCTATGAGGGCGGAGAATAGGCCGATATTCGGGCGCCCGTGCGGCTCAGCAAGACGCACCATTTGGAATGCAAACCTCGCGAGAGCGATTTTCAGATCTGAGTCGCTGCGTTGCGAGAAGATTGAAAACTACCATACGCGCGTGAATATATCGGCGCCCTTACAGTTCTGAACCTCGCTCATTTTTCCAGTATGAAGGAGCGGGAAGCCCCTGCGCCATGGCCTCGGCGGAAAACAACAAGCATTGGACGATGAGCAGAAGTCCCAGAAGTCTCTTCATATTGAAGCCCCAAAAGATTCGCTTAAAGATCATGTAATTTGGTGCAACTTGAGGTAACGTTCGCTGCTCTTATCTCACATTCGCCAACGGAATGCGGCGCATATCCGCCAAGTCGCGCTGGATCGCGGCGCAGTCCGAATCTGTCGAGCCCCGCCCCCTCCCCCCCTGAAATTACTGGTGGGCCCGGCAGGATTCGAACCTGCAACCAGACCGTTATGAGCGGCCGGCTCTAACCATTGAGCTACAGGCCCGCTGCAGGCGGCCGCTGAAAGACGGCCGGCAACGGTGCGGGCCTCGTTTACAGGGTGGCCGGCATTCCGGCAATGCCATTGAAAGAAGGTCCGATTGAGTCACGCCTTGGCACATTTCCGCGGAACAGAACAGGCCGACTGACCAGGTGAGTTTCTCGTGTCGCTCCAGCGGAATCGCCGGCGCAGTCGTCGCCAAGCGATGACAATGCCGCTCGTCGAGACGATCGTCCCGATCAGCGATAACAGCACGGTCACGATATCCCAGACCGGGCGAAAGCGCAGCAGCGGTGAAAAATCGAGGCTATGCGGGGCATTGAATAGCCAGCGATACGCGCGCCGACTTTTGTCAATGCGGGCGAGAATGTCGCCATTATGCGGATCGATGTAGAACCAGCTCTCGGCCGCGTCGTCGAAGCCCACACGCAACACCGGCAGGGCGCGTTCGCTGTGGTGGGGATACCAATAGGCATCGAACTGCGCGAGGCGAAGACGCGCGGTCAGCAGAGCGTTTGGCAACAGACGGCCGGCGGCGGCGAAAATCTCCTCATCGGAAAGCGCCATCGCAGCGCCGCTTGCCGGATCGGCCGTGGTCGCGCGGCCATTGCGATCGGTGAGGACCATGAGCGGATGGCCACCGATCCAGACAAAGCGTGTTTCGACCGCCCCCGGCGGCATCGATGGAAGCCTCGCGGCGATCTGCGGCAGGTCGTGCCCGGCATAGCGGACGGCCATGTCCCGGGTCGGACCTCGGGCCGAAAAATACTCGCCCGGATTGAGCGACAACCACCCGCTGAACATCCAGGTCAGGATGAATAGGCCACCAATCAGTCCGGTAATGTGATGCCAGGCCATCCAGCCACGATAGGGGGTGACAGTGCCCCGGGCATAGCGGGGGCGTAACCGCAGCCTCAGAATGCCGATCCAGAAACCGGTCACCGCGACGACCAGGCAAATGCCGGAGATCCAGAGCACCACCTGCCGCCACGTCGCCCCGTCCTGCCGGAGAACCGTGGGATAGATCCAGTGCGGGATCGCGCCGAGCCAATTCCAGATCCGCTCGCGTCGTGTGGTATCCAGCACCAATTCCCCGGTCCGCGTTGAGACGTAGAGCTCGGTTCCATCCTTGTCCCCGAGCGACACCAGAAAAAACGGCCGCAGGGGATCGTAACGCGCGGTGACACTCCACTGATCGCGTTCGGTCGTGCCGATCATCTGCGGATGCGTCGCATTCGGATGATGGCTGGCGATCGCCAGCGCCTGTTCGGGTGCGATACCATCGATCTGGCGACCGTCCGTGGCCGATATCGTTTTGCGCGTGCCGTCCCAAGCGAGCAGCCGATAGACCGGGGCGTCGTCGAGCATGACGAGACGAAAATCACGTGGATAGTGTGCGATACCGACGATCGCCATGGCCTGATCGGGCGCCACGCGCACCTGGTTCCAGGCGATCTCCGGCAGTGCCGCCCATCGCTCGCGGTCGGTGAGCTGCGGGAACGCCACGTACATCATGACGATTCCCGAGGCGAACCACATCGCAAACAACAGGCAAGTCGCAATGCCGATCCAGCGATGGGTGATGTAGAGCCATCGCCGTCCTCGGCCGATCAATGTCCGCTGCATGATCAGAACTTCACATTGATAGACAACTCGGCCGTGCGCGGCATGCCCAGCAACCATTGCCCGGCGTAAGGCGCCGAGGTCGCATAGACAGTGTCGAACAGGTTATAGAGTCGGAAGGCGACGGTGGTGCGCGCATCCGGCTTCCAGCGGATCCCGCCATTGACGACTGCATAGCCGGGACGCCGAAGGGTATTGGCATCGTCCGAAAAAGTTCGGCCCACGATCTGAACGCCGCCATAGACGGACCAGTTGGAGGCGAAGTCCCACGTGACCCAGACGTTCGATACCTGCTCCGGCACATTCCTCGGAATATTGCCTGCGTAGCTCACGATCTTGCCGCTCACCATCTGGCTGAAATTGTCGTATCTCGCCTGCAGCAGCGCCAGATTGGCGTCTATCCGCCAGCCGTCATTCGGGGCAAGACCAATCGAGGCCTCGACCCCGCGCGATGATTGCTGGCCGACCTGCAATGCGACACCGGCAGGATTGCTTGGGTCGGGGACCAGAAGATTGTTCTTGACGATCTGGTAGCCTGCCAGTGTCCATTCGCCGCGACCGCCCCAAAACGATTGCTTGACCCCGACTTCGATTTGTTTGCCGGCGGCGAGCTGGAAGGTCTTTTGCGTCGCCGGTAGCGAAATCAGGTTTGTGACGGGATCGACGGCCGTCGCATACTGCCCGTAGAACGCCAGGTTTGGAATCGGCGTGTACACCGCGCCGGTGCGCCAGCTCGTGCCCGACAGCGCGGTATCGAAACTATTCGCCGGTGTTTTGTAGTCGCTGCGGCCGACCTCCGGCTGGTCGAACCGCACGCCACTCACGAGGGACAGCTTGTCGGTCAGCGACAATCGGTCCTCGGCGAACAGCGCGTATTGATTGACGATTGCCTTGTAGCCAGGAGTGGTCGGCGTCGTCGTGGTCGAAAAATAACCCAGGTCGACGGCATCGAGGCTGACCGAGGATGTCCCGCCATAGGGCGAATTGTTGGTGTGAGTGAAGTCGATCCTGTTGATATCGAAACCGGCGACGAACTCGTTCGCAAGGCCGAGCACATGGCCGCGAAACGTCGCGTCCATCCGGTTGCCGGCCTGCGCTTGGTCGTGAAAAATCTCGATATAGTTGGTCCGCGTGATGAGTTGGGTAGCGGGATTCCACGCATAGCTCTCAACGTCACGCCAGTGCCGATGGCTGGTCAGGTAGTAAAGTGTGTCATGGACCGTAATGCCGTCCGCGACGTCCCATTCGGTCTTGAACTGCGTCCAGTTGTCCTCATAGTGGATCGCGCTGTCGAGCACGTTGTAATTCTTGAATCGCAGCCTGTCGTCGATAGCGCTATTGATCAGGGGGGTCCCGAAGTAGCGCGACGGGCTTCGGTTGCCGTAGTCCTCTGACAGAGTGAACGCGAGATTGTCGGCGGCCTGCACCCGCACCGCTGCAGAGATCGCCAGATTGGACGTCTTGTCACGATCGACCCAGCCGTCCGACATGTTGCCGGTAGCTGTGAGGCGATAGGATATGTTGGGATCGATCGCACCACCGCTATCCACGGCAAGGCGTCGCGCCATGTTGCTGTCGAGTGACGCTTCGGCATCGTTGTAGGTCGTTGTAATCGGCTTCTTCGGGATCACGTTGATGATGCCACCGATGGCGCCCTCGCCGTAGAGCACAGAGGTCGGCCCGCGCATGACCTCGATGCGCTCCGCCGACCAGGTGTCGAACGGAAAGGTCACGGTTCCAGCCCCGACGTAGAGGCGTGTGCCGTCGTACAGTGTCATCACCGAATTGCTGCCGGCGAAACCGCGAGTGCTGAAGGAGAGACCGCCGTTGCCGGGGGCGGGGCTTGCAGTGAAGCCCGCTGCATTCTGGGCCACGGCATCGGTGACGCTATGCTGGCCACGATCCTCGATGGTCTGCGACGTAATTGTCTCGACGCTGGCAGGTGTTTGCAGCGGCGTGAGGCTGAGGCGGCTCGCGCTCGTATTCTGCTCAGTTAACTTGAGCGTCGACGGCGAGCCGTCGGAGCCTGCGACCGTCGGTACTGCGCGAGGCGTTGCCGCCGGCTTTGACTGCGACCGCGACGCCGTGGCGGAACGTTTGCCGTCCGGGCGGCCCGGCCTTGCCGCACGTTCTTGGGGCGGACGGACCACGACCGGCGGCAGGTTTTGAATCGGGTGAACTTGCTGTGCCTTAGCAGTGCAAGTCCCGAACGGCAGAGCTGTAAGAAGGAAGGTGAAAGCAAGCAGGTCGGCGCGCAGCCGCCTCGGCATAATGGGAAACACGAATAGACCTCGGCATGACGTCGGTGGCACGTCACAGCGAACGAGGTCTCACCTGGACGTAGTCGGATCTACGCAAGGTGAAAGCAATGTCTGTACTCCCCGACCGACATTTTCGCGTGTGACCACGGCTGACGGCAGGTCTCCTGGCTCGCGGGTCCTAACCTTCCGTCGCCTTCCCAGGACCGAGTTTCCCAGTGGCCTATGACGAAAGATTCGCCGCTTACAGTTGCGGGGGCAGCCGCGGCATGAGGGAAATCCCCGCACCGCATTCCCTTTTGATCCCCGTGAGGGGAACCGTCGGTTGTCACCGTAGAAGTTGGCGAGGCGCGGAGTCAATCCCTCCCTGAAGCAGAGCATCCTTTAGTTGTTCGCCGAGCAGGTCCACCGAGCGAGATAATAACCGGCGCGAAATGTCCGGGTTGGGCAAAGAGGCGAGTTCGTGGTTAAGGCCGCTATGGATGCAGGCGGAAACTTGCAGCTACAAGCCCAGCCGCGGGCGACTGCGCGACATCGTGCGAGAGTTTGCCGCCGCATCCAGCGCGGTGGAAGGATTTAAGAGCCTTCACCTGCACCAGTACGTCATAGGCTGGCCGCTCGGATTGCGCCGGCGGTGGCCCTTGATATGGCTCCCAACCTTCTTGGATTTCCAGCCGCGCAATTGTTTAAATATGGTTCTGGAATGTGAGGCCAATAGAGCGCGAGGCGCGAAAGCAGGTTTTGGAGGGCAGTAGGCAACCGCAAGAATCCAGGCAAAGCTCAAGCCTGAAACGCCATGCTGTATGCTGTATTGTCCAGCGCGCTTGTTGGGAAGCTCAGAGCGCATCTCGTGCCTTGCCGGCCAAGGTTGATGCTCGGTAGCGCGAAAAGACTGCGCATTGCCTCCATCGCACGCAGAATTTCTGAAATGTAGGCCCAGAAATCGGCGAACTTCGACTTTGAGGGGCGATAATATCGCCCGGGACGGAGGGAAACGAAAGCTGCGGGTCGACTCTGTGGGGGAAGAGACTTGAGGACGAGGCGGAGCGGCCTCTGCACTCAAGAATTTGCCTTAACCGTGGCAACCGATCGCGAAAGAGAGATCCGACAGTTGACGGAGCTGGTCGATCGTGCCGCATTCCCATGTGAGGTGCGATCTTGCTTTCGCATGACGCGCGTTGGTGTCTTAGACGATCTCGCTTGATTTCTTTGAGGCAATGCACCCGGGCCGAACATGATCGAGATGCTCGAAGTTTCCGGGGACCCTCGACGAAACGGTCGAGCGAGACCTTGGGCGCTGAGCGGCGTTTGAGGCTGATAGATGCCGATCTATATAACGGCGATCCTCAAATTGAGTGTCGCTGACTTTCTGCGGAGCAGAAGTGCTTGCTTCCTGCGTGGCCGTGGCCCAACCGCGCCATGATCATACGATCCGTCGTCTATCCGTCTTCTATCTGGATGAGAGAGTATTCCGCGAACATCCCAAATGGGACTGTCCCCAGCGCTGCGTTTCACTAAGAGTTGACACAATATGCCGACATTGGTGTCGCTTTCAGCCATGTGAAGCTTGGCGGAGACGCGCGCCAACTGATTTGTTGGGTCTCAAATGCTCGATGCGCGCCAGGGAAGCGTCCCTATCTACCAGCCGGCGATGACTCCTAAGGAGTACTCGAGCGTCCTCATTGCGCTCGATTTGATAAATCACCCCGCAATTTTGCTCGATCGAGACGGCTCAGTGTTGGCTGTGAGCGGTAAGGCCTCAAAGGTCTTTGACAGTGAGTTCTCCGTGCGTGGGCGCCGGATCTATGTGGCAGACTGTCAATCGCGAATGAAACTGGACGCGCTGCTGGATCGCGCCCGGCTGGTCTCGGAGAAGCAAGTGCCCTCAGTTTCACATCTCGCAGTCAATCGTGCCAGTCGTCGACCGATCGTGATGGAAGCTATCCTGCGAAGTTCTGGATCCAGCAGCCTGCTTGTGACGTGAGCGTTGTTCTTCTCCTGACGGACTTGGATGAAATGCCGGTCATTTCACAAGGGTCGCTCATGGAAGTCTTCGGCTTGACTCCTGTTCAAGCGCAACTGGCATCGTTGTTGGCAAAGGGAAGGTCGCTGGAGGAAATCGCTCGCGAGATGAACATCTCTCCAGGAACAGCCAGGAACCACCTTAAGGCTGTGTTTCTACGGACCGCGACCAGGCGCCAGGGCGAGTTGGTCTCGCTGTTATCTCGGCTGCGATAAATGATGGCTCTGAATCAGGCCACGATAGGCATTGCTGACCTACCGATTATGTCTGCGCGGCGCCGATGGCTGTTCCGATCCATGCACCAATTTATCAATTTCTTTGCTGCGGGCGTTTCTTCTGACCATCTTTGGGGCCATGAACAAGTCGATTGATCGGGAGAAGCCTGCCCGAGGGACGACGAGTCACACGAAGGGCGTGGTGGCTAACCTTGCGTGGGCTGGCTCCCGTCCGACAAAGTCAAATTTCGATGCCGCGTCGCTGACGCTCATTGTATTGTTCAGCGCAGCTGGCCGCTCATCCGCATTGTCAGCGACCTCGTTCCCAGTGCGGCTGGAATTTGGCACCAAGCGCCAACGGCGGCCTTGGTGCAAGCAAGTATGTGCGTCGATTGCCGCGCCGACGGCGATGATCCTCGGGTGTGAGTTCTTGATTGCGGTTGACGTCGCGAGATGAACGCGATCATCGCGCTGATGATCAAGTCATTGAATTCCCTAGCACATTCGCGATTGTGGCACCTTTAGGCGCCAATATCCGAGTTTACGGTAGCTTAAGGTGCCAAATGATTGACAAACCGAATAACGCAATTATATTGTTGGAGCCATAAGACGCCAAAAAGTCGTTTAATGGAGCCTTAAGACGCCATGCCTCCTCGGAGCCAACTTATCAGTGCGCCTCCTTCGGCCGTTCAGGAGGCGATCAAGCGCCTAGGAAACAACCTTCGGACCGCACGCCTGCGCCGCAACCTGAGCCATGCGGAGCTGGCAGCCAAGTTGGGGGTAGATCGTCACGTCATCGCTGACGCGGAGAACGGCAAATTGAGCACGAGTGCCGGCGTGTATGTTGGCATGCTGTGGGCGATGAACCTGCTCGCGTCGCTTGCCGACGTTGCCAACCCGAAGAACGATGAGGAGGGACTTGCTCTAAGCGGCCTCGATGAGCGTGAACGTGCGCGACAAGGGAGGGGACCAAGCAATGCCTTCTGAGGAGTGTTTCGTCTACATCACGCTGCCAAGCCAGACAGAACCGGTTACGGCGGGGCGGTACCAGCTCGACACGACACGCCAAGGTGCTGCTGTCGGACAATTCGTCTATGGCCGCAGCTATCTTGAGCGAAAGGATCGCGTCGAGTTCGATCCGGTCGAGCTCAAGATTCAAGTCCCTCCGTTCCGGACAACGAAGCTGCGCGGCAATTTTGGAGCGTTGCGGGACAGCTCTCCGGACGCATGGGGCCGCAAGCTGATCGAAACTCGTTTGGGTAATCCATCGCCGAGCGAGATTCAATACCTGCTCAATTCACCCGATGATCGCGCCGGCGCTTTAGGCTTCGGTCTCAACGTGCAACCACCGGCACCTGTTCGTGCGTTCAACAAAACGCTGGATTTGGCGCGGTTGATCGAGGTGGCCGACCAGATCGTCGCCGCCGAAAAGGATCCGTCTGCACCAGCACCAGCTGGAGCTGACGCCGAACAGGCCGAGGCGTTGATGCGCGCGGGCACCTCGATGGGAGGCGCGCGGCCGAAGGCTACCATCGAAGATGAGGATGCGCTTTGGCTCGCGAAATTCCCGCATCGCGATGATCGATGGAATAACCCGCGGGTCGAACATGCCATGCTGACCCTTGCTCGCGAGTGCGGGATCTCGTGCGCGGAGAGCCAGATGACCACGATCGGCGACAAGGACGTCGTCTTGATCAAGCGGTTTGATCGGAATAAGGCCGAGAAGGGCTACCTTCGCAGCAGGATGGTGAGCGCCTTGACGCTGCTCGATGCCGATGACACGCCCGACACCGTCGATAAGCGTCAAAAATGGTCGTATCTTCTGCTGGCTGACGAAATCCGACGAGCCGCATCCGGAAGTCAGTCGAAGGATCTGCCAGAGCTGTTTCGGCGGGTGTGCTTCAATGCTCTCATCTCCAACACCGACGATCATCCACGCAACCATGCCATTTTGGCAAAGGATCAGGCCTGGTCGCTCTCGCCGGCATACGACCTCACACCGAACCCGATGATTGCCTTGGAGCGCCGGGACCTGGCGATGGCATTTGGCAACTGGGGACGATACGCCAACCGGTTCAATTTGCTGTCGCAGTGTGAACGCTTTCTCCTGTCCAAAGATGAGGCAACGGCAATCGTCGACGGCATGAAAGCGACCATTGGGGAGTCCTGGTATCGCGTCTGCCGACAGGTGGGCGTCAGCGAGCGGGACTGCGAATTGATCCGCAGCGCGTTCGTTTACGAAGGCTTCGGTTACGATTTGGCGGATCCGACGATCGCAACCGATGACGCGGAAGAACTGCCGACAACCCGCCCGCGCTAAAGCGAATGGGAAATCTCTGGAAGTGCGATGATCGCGCGCTCGTCAGGTGTGACCACTAGAAGGCGCCAACCGATGGTGGACACAGGTTCCTAGTCCTGGGCTTGGCCGGAGGAACGCCCGAGATGACCGATGATATCTGCGTAGCGGCCAGCTGTTTCCATGCAGCGGACCAACTGCGCCAGGATCGGTAGCTTGCCGCTGGCTGTGCGAAACGCCTCATAGGTTCGCTTATCGACATAGATGACATCGGCATAGGGCGCCAGTAGTCTGCCACCGTCGGCAGCTTGCCCCAGCGCTTGCCGGCGCTCGACTGACTGCCGTCGTCTCGAAGGATTGGCAAAACGCCGCCGCGGTCCGGTAAGTGTAATGCCGAGCCGCTCCGCGTGGACAGAAGCGGGGGCTCTCTTTGGTATCGGGCAGGATCGCGAAAAATCTACGGTGCAGGCGGAGAGCGGCTTGCCCCGGCTGGGAGACTCACTCTAAGCACGAAACACGGTACAACTTCGCGGCGATCTGAAGAATGTCGAAGAGTGGCCCTAATTTGCCTGCGAACGGATATGCAATCATCGTTGATGGTCACGTGAAAACCGAGTTCGCGACCAGAGAGGGGGTAGAAGTTGGGGCGAAGGATTTGAAGCGCCGATTTCCCATGCTGCAGGTCGAGATCTACGATGCAGCTGCGCAAGCCACGCGGCATCTGAGTGCGCCGTAAATTGCCGGTGTGACACCGGGCATTTAGGTTCGATCAACCGGCATCCATTTTGCTAAGTTAGGTGATGGCAAAGGCCGAATCAGAACGCGCGATTCGAGCTTTGGCAAGGACGTGGTATGACACGCTTGCCGAAGGGGACCGTAAGCATCCGAGCTTCTCTGCGTTCAAAAAGTGGCTCTCCGGCAACCATTATTCGCACTACTTGAATTTCCGCTCCCGGATGGGAGCGGACTACGACGCTGAGATGTGGTTCGACGACGAACTCGGGCAGACCTGGCGGAGGTGAGGCTTGGGTCAAGAGACACGGCGCCCGGAATGGGGAAACATTTCGCAGATCGTATCTGCGCTCTGCGCCTTGGCGCTGGCCATCTGGCCATTTACGGGTTCTTCTTTTCGAAGACCTCGCAGGCATTCGTGAGCTACCTCCAATCGGAGTTGGCATTGCGCAATATACGTATCGTGAGCCTGGAGCAGACCGAAAAGGACCTGCAGCGCTCCATTGCGGAAAGTCAGGTGAGCTTGAGCAGCTTGACCGAACAGAAAGCCAGGCTGGAACGGCTGATTGCCGAGCTCCAGATCGCGCAACAAGGTTACGCCAAGCAAGTACAGGAACTCGGTTCCCAGCTCGTCGGCACGACGTTCTCGCTCGTTCGGGAAAAGATACTGGTCAGCAAGGCGACCCTTCTATCGGAGTTGGACGTCTTGGAATTGAAAATTCAGACTGACTGGTACGACAAGGGCGTACCGTCACAGACGGTCAGGCCCTGGCAATCCTACCTCAAGACGCTACAGAACAAGATGTCTGAGCTTCCCGAAGCGGATAGAACAATGGGCAAAGCGGTCCTGGATAAGTTCGTCCAGCAATGTAACAGCTTAAGCTCAGTCGTAATCCAAGTGCCGGCCATGCGGGTCGCCTCAAGCGAGAGCTTATCTGCCTATGATTACAATATCGACAGGCATCCGGTCGGTATTCGCGCCAAGGCAATAGCCAATCAGATCCGCAAGGCCGAGGACGACATGCAAGCCTGCTTCAAATCCCTCGCTCAATAGAAGCTGGCGGCATCGCAAGTGCCAGTGAAGCCTCCTGAACGGCTTTGACCTGCTCGCAAGCAGCGCCTCGAAATGGCCGCTTTGCCGAAGCGCCTTCAAAAGCATTTCAGCGTCGCCCGGAACCCCGGCAATGTCGATCTCGAACGGCATCTCAAGCACGTTTTCGTTCACGCGCACGATGTCGTCAGGGCAGACCGGAACTCGTCCCATTCCGGCCAGGTGGCATAGCCAAGCGGTACGCCCTTGCGGATCGCATTGCGATCGGCGTGCGCGATCAGCTTGTTGCGGGCGGCCTTTTATCTTGTCGCGCAGCTTGTACGTGGTTTGCCAGAGTTGCGCCTGGACAAGCCGTGGTCGGCGAACGCTTGGTGCGGTGGCCACGCAGCGTGGCCTTGCAGTGCAGGCGGCGCGGCACCGAACGGGCACCGTGGGATAATCGACTAAGGCGCGCTCTTGGCTATTGTTTCTCGCTCAGGATGTATGCATTATTTCACTTTGGGCAAAGTTCATTTCCGTGGGGGGCACGATGTGGCAGGGCATTCAGCGACGCTTCTATTCGATGATGTATTATTTCGGCCGGACGCCACCGACATCCGCCGAGATTGATGCGGCTTTCGAAAAAATAGAGAGCGAAGCAACGATCGCCGCCAACGATCCATTTTGTGACTGCCTGGTGAAGGCCGGCTCCACCATCATCCAGTGCAAGACGAGAAGAACATCAACATGCGAAGCCATGGGCCAGCTCAGGCCTGACGTGAACACGAGCCCGCATGATGTTGGCTTCTGCAAGAGCGTGTCGGGGGGCTCGAAATGAGCCCGGCCATGCATCATCGGACGCTCTCGCTCTGGATCTTGTTATCATCCGCTATTCTTTCAGGATGTGCGTCGGTCGTGCCCAATTTCGATATACCTTCCGATCAAGATGGGCCCACTATCCACTCAATCTCGCGGCGCGTGAGCTGCGAACTGGTGCAGTTGATCGAGCGGGGTGACGCGGTCTCGGCGATCTTGCTCGGCGACGACATGGATGTTGCCGTCCAGCTGAACTTGACTGTCAACGATACTGGGGGACTCAGCCCCTCGTTGTCTTACGCCAACGCGCCCTTTGCGTTCGGGTTGGGCGGGACGCTCAGTCAATCTCGAGAGCAGAATTTCACGCAAAAATACTATTACTCGACCCGGGCTTTGCAGAAGGAGGCCGCGGAGGTGCGGAAGCTTGGGGGTAATCTGGCGGAATGCTGGCCTACGGATACAAATCTTGCCGGCGAATTGGGGCTCAGGAGAACCGTCGAACTCGCGCTGACCGGGCAGAACATTGCGTGGGACAAGAAGCTTTCCGATGACGGCGGCGTGTTTGGTGGCTACGTCAATTTCGTCGTCACGAAGAGTGTGAATGGCGGTCCAACCTGGACGCTCACCAGTTTCACCGGTCCTGGAAGCAATCTCGGATCGTTCTCGGAGGTCAATACCGACAAACTGACCTTCGCTTTCGCGCGCGGCGACAAGGCGGGAACTCCCTTCCGTGTGTCCGGTCGGGCCAAGGCGGATCGGCTCATCGAGCAGATCAATATCAACCAACTTACAACCCAATTGTCCGGTGTTCGCCCTTTGAAATGAATGTAGCGATCGAGATCGATCGATGAATGACATGTTCTTCACTTCGCTGGGGCCACGCAGAGGATCGCAGATCCGGCAGGTTGCCGGCGGTACGCGCGCAAGGCAGACAGAACGAGGTTGGGAAATCCGGACGCTTGGGACCGACGCCTGGACATCGATCGACCACGAGCCGGATGTGGGCGCAGAGGCGGAAGCAGGTGGATGGCAATCCTGGTCCAATTGGACAAACCAAACTCAAAATCCGATCGTCTCATTCGTCTCGGAGTGGACGGTCCCGGTGCCCCCGGCCAAGACGAATGGCCAAACCATTTACCTGTTCAACGGGCTGCTGGATGCCACGGGCCATCATATCGTCCAGCCTGTGCTTCAGTGGGGGCCGTCCCCGGCCCGCGGCAGCACCAACGCCTGGGGACTTGCGAGCTTCTGGGTAGGAGGTCCAGACGACTTGATGTTCACGACGCATTGGACAGAGGTTGCCCCTGGCACGGTCGTTGTGGGCCGCTTGACGCTTGAGGCTCAGAACAATGGCCTGTTCAGTTGCACAGCTGAATTCGACGGCTATCCCGCAACGCAACTGACGTCCGAGAACCTTCCGCCTATGGTCCAGTGCGTCTTGACCTTGGAAGCATACGGCACGGGACCCAATGCGCCTTATCCCAAAGTGTCATTCACAGAGTTCAGTGCGATATCGATTACGCCAGACCTGGTGGCTGCGAATGTGCGATGGGTCGCCAGCGGAGGAGCAGTGATCAGGAAGGACGGTGGTACTGGCGCGCGCGTCGATGTCGCATATCCAGCGATAGGATCGTGAAGGCTGCAAGCCTAATATGTGCGTTCTTCAACGGGACGGGCTACTGCTGCGACATCCCTTCCATCTCGCCGATCAGGTCGAGATCGACAATTTCGCGGCTCGTGAGAACGAGATCTGCGGCACGAACATTGGTTTTCAACTGCCCCAAGTTCGTTGCGCTGGGAATGACACGGATGGCAGGGCTCTTGGCAAGCAACCATGCCTCACTGCGGGGGAAATCGATCGGGCTGGGATGAGATCCACGCGCTCTGCAAGCTCAACAGCCTGTCCTTCAACGCAACTGGTGAAGTCATAAAGAGCGACGGCGTTTGGAAGGTCTACGAGTTTACCTGGCAGTGGATGCAATTCTGTTCTGGGCGCGTTTCGAGGGACGCTGGCTGCGTGGCACGGAGTTTCATTATCCCGAGCGGCCGGCGAACCTGCCGGTGCTGAAGCCGCTCGAGAACTGGCCGAAATCCAATCCCCGCAATCTGCGCGCTAATCTGGTATCCAACGCCATGAGCAAACGCCCGGTCCTTATATTGATGCTCCTGCTGCTATCGCGCGCGGCTGTTGCCGACAGCTTTGTCGGTCAGGCCAGCGTCATTGATGGCGACACGTTGGAAATTCATGGAACGCGGATCCGTCTTTGGGGTGTGGATGCTCCGGAAAGCACTCAGCTGTGTCGCGGTGAGGACAGTTCGCAGTACCGTTGTGGTTCGAAGGCCGCGAACGATCTCGACGCTTTCATTGCCCGGCGCCCCGTCAACTGTGTCCCGCTCGGCCTCGACCGGTATGGCCGCACGGTCCCGACCTGTTCGGTCGCAGGCAGGGATCTCGGGGAATGGCTTGTGCGCAACGGTCTCGCGTTGGATTGGCCCCAATACTCGAAGGGCAGATATCACGAGGCTCAGCGCGAGGCTGAGCGCGCCGGCCAGGGTCTCTGGAAGGGCAGTTACGTTGAGCCGTGGCTCTATCGTGCATGCATTCGCGCTAGCGGAAGCCCGTCCGCCTGTTCGGACGATGCAAATGCCCATCCTTGATGGGCTCAACTGCGAACATCAGTCCGCCATGTGCGATGGCCGATCACCGCACCGACTTGGCTCTAGCGTGGTTTGGGTGCACTCGGAAAAGGGGCTCGCCTGCGGCGATCGCTATCACTGCCCCGTTCCCGGGTGCCGCTATTGAACCGGTCTCGTCGCTACATTCGGACCCGCGTGCCCCTTCGGGTCGCTATGCTCACGCTCTCCGGGTGCCATTTTGCGTTGAGGCGATGCGCCCTTGGCGCACGCCTGGCTCTGTATCCAGCATCGATGTTGATCGCGCCGGCTCTCGGCCGCCTGCGCCGGATCATCTTGGCGGATTCGGTGCTTGAGGATTGCTTCGCCCCCGCGCTCATCGGCGAGAAACCGCTCGTGGACGCGCCGCGCTCGAGCTAGGTTGAGCACTCGTCGAGGGCAAGCAAATTGTCATTCCAGACGCCGTCTGCATGGGTCTGAATGAATTTGCGTCCCGACGGGCTTTTTCGCACGGCAACCCAAGCGGTCGAGTTACCGTCTTGCGTGTAGAACCTGTGCTGCTTGTTCTCGATAAAACGAACAACGTCTTCCACCTTCTCCCTCCATCTTCCTCCTTCGGGCTTGGGCCCACCGACATCCGAGATGTGCTCATGCCGGCTCATACGGTTCGGCTTGTGAACACAATCAATGCGGTAACTGGCCATGGTCTTACTTTCGATTCAAATTTGGGGGCGAGGATTCTGCTCGTCCCGACGACAAGAAAGCTGGGTCGCTACGGTCCGGACTGCCCGCTTGCGTGGGGGCTCTCTTTCCTACGGAGGTCGGGTCGATAGTCTCGCAATGCACACAATGTGGCTTTCGCCTTAGGAGCAAGCTGCGTTCGGTCGCGAATGTCTTTGGCCTGCCCGTCCGGATCTGAATCCGCTAACATGCTTATGATGTAGGTTTGCGGCAAATTCGTCGCTCTTGCCGCCGCCGATCGTTATCGAATTGGGATGCACAGCATTGATCCGAAGCGCGTGACATGCCGATATGCCCAAGTCAGCCACGGGCGGTCCCACTGTCGCGACGTCCGCCTACGTTCGTGGATAGTGTGCTGATCTGTCTCCCGCCATCGAATTCATATTCATAGCTCCTTCTGAGAGGACCAAGATTGTAAACGGGGCTCGAGAATATGACGGGCCGATTGCTGGTTCGATCTTATTAGATCTGCGGCGCGACCTAAGCTCAATGTCGGCTTTCGTGAAAGTCTGCGCGTCCGTCGCCATCTTGCGCAGAATTTCTGAGCTGGATGTGCCGGAAATAGCGAATTTCGACCTTGCGGGTCGATATTATCAAGCGGACTCGGAGGGCGATCACGGACCGATTCGTTTGCGGGCAAAGGCCTGAGGGGACGTCTAACCTCCCAACCTACGAATGGATTCAAGCGACAGTCGCTCGCTAAGGAGATCTGGCAAGGGACGTATGGGATCGACTGTACCGCTATTCCCCATGTGAGGCGCGATCTTGCTTCCACGCTGGTTGTCTTTGGATGTTCTCGCTTGATCCGTGTGAGGCAATGCAGCCGTGCTCATCGATGAGCCGGGGGACTTTGGGTGCTGACCGCGTTCGAACTGAGAGATGCCGCGCGGCGTGAAGGCGATCAAAATGAGAGACGCTGACTACACGCGGCGCGGTAAAAATCGCGCTTGCCTTCGCGACGGTGGTTGAGCCGCGTCATGATCTACGATTCGCTCCTCCCTTTGGTATCCATTTGGATGAGAGAGTGTTTTGCGAACATCCCAAATGGGACTGTCCCTAGCGCTACGTTTCACTAAAAGTTGACGCAATATGCCGACATTGGTGTCGCTTTCGGCCATGTGAAGTTTGGCAGAGGCGCGCGCCAACTGATTCGTTGGGTCTTAAATGCTCGATGCTCACCAGGGAAGTGTGCCTATCTACCAGTCGGCGATGACTCCTAAGGAGTACTCGAGCGTTCTCATTGCGCTCGATTTGATCAACCACCCTGCCATTTTGCTTGATCGAGACGGCTCAGTGTTGGCTGTGAGCGGTAAGGCCTCAAAGGTCTTTGACAGTGAGTTCTCCGTGCGAGGTCGGCGGATCTATGTGGCAGACTGTCAATCGCGAATGAAGCTGGAAGCGCTGCTGGATCGCGCCCGGTTGATCTCCGACAAGCAAGTGCCCTCAATTTCACATCTCGCAGTTAATCGTGCCAGTCGGCGGCCGATTGTGATGGAAGCTATCCTGCGAAGTTCTGGATCCAGCAGCCTGCCTTGTGACGTGAGCGTTGTTCTTCTCCTGACGGACCTGGATGAAATGCCCGTCATTTCACAGGCGTCTCTCATGGAAGTCTTCGGCTTGACTCCCGTTCAAGCACAACTCGCATCGTTGTTGGCAAAGGGAAAATCGCTGGAGGAAATCGCCCGCGAGATGAGCATCTCTCCAGGAACAGCAAGAAATCATCTCAAGGCCATATTTCTTCGCACCGCGACCAGACGCCAGGGCGAGTTGGTTTCGCTGTTGTCGCGGCTGCGATAAAAGATGCATCATTCTCAGACCACAATATGAAGCACACACATGCAGACCACGATCTATATCTGCGGAGCTGATGGCTGTTCCGATCTATTCCGCCAATCGATTATTCTCCTTGGAGCGGCCGTTTCGGCCGACTGTCTTGGGGCGCCATGAACAAGCTGCTTGACGGGAAGGAGCGTTCGCCCCGAACGACGATGAGTGACACGAATGACGTAATGGTTAAGCGTGCGCAGGCCGACGGAAGCCCGGTTAAGCCGAGCGTCGACACTGAGGCGCTGACGCTCATTGTATTATTCAGCACAGCAGGCCTGGTTCTGTCGATCGCCCTGGCTTTCTACTGGCCAGAAGTCGCTGCCGGTTATCTGGGGATGCTCCCTTGACTCCGTCGCACACGGAACAGGCGCTTTTATGAGGGGTGGGAATTAATAAACGTGACGCCGATCCGTCTCTCTTTTCGCCAGACAATCCGGCAAAGCCGGCGAAGATGTTCACTCTGAATAACTAGCGCGAAAGTGTCCGGAAACCAGAGAGGGCTCATGACCTCGAAAGCCGCGCCGGTTTGGGAAATGTTGCGGATCAGGCAAGGCAGGCTGCCACCTGAGAACTCAATAGCTCCCGATTTGAGAACTCGACGTCTGTAGGAAGATCGATGTTCTTCCATGTGATCAAAGAACCTGTTCCGCGGGTTGCAATCCGACCAGAGTTCGTCCAGCTGCTATACGACCGCTGGGAATTAAGCGGAATATCCCAAACGGGACTGTTGCGTTGTCATTTCAGAGTTAGAAATAGATGTGGGTGCAGGCCCGGAGCCGGCAATTTCCGCGTTTGGGGAGGTGCCTTGAGAATTGGGTTGAGCGGCTGCCGAGGCAAGAGATCTCGCCAGGCAGTATGACCCGGGTCATGTGACTAGCGTGAGCTGCGTCTGTTTCGCGAATCTTTGCGAGCGAGGCGGCAGACAGTTCATTTCAAGCTCCCAGGGCGTCGCCTGGGTCGTCCCAACACCTGCTCGCGACCGATAGTACAGCGAGCGATCGTCGCCGCCATTCGGCAGTTGAGGGCGATATCGAGTTCGCTCATTGGAGATTCGCTGATGGCAGATAATCCGGTTAATAGGGTTGCTCTGTATATCGACGGCCTGAATTTGTCCGCAACCTCAAGGGCGCTCGGCTTCGATATCGATCACAAGCGCTTGCTGCGAGAGTTCGAGAGTCAGGGCCAGCTATTGCGGGCTTTCTATTACACAAGGACAATTGAACAGGATCAGGAATTTTCGTCGCTGCGCCCGATGATCGATTGGCTTAACTACAATGGGTTCAAGGTCATCACAAAGCCGACCAAGGAGTACGTCGATCCGAATGGACGGCGTAGAGTCAAATACAGCATGGATATCGATCTCGCCGTCGATATGATGGAGCTCGCCGGGCAGCTCGATCAGGTCGTGCTGTTTTCACGCGATGGTAATTTCCGTTCGCTCGTGGCAGCCGTACAGCGGCGAGGTGTCCGCGTTACGGTGGTCTCTTCGCTGGCGACACAGCCGCCAATGATTGCCGATGAACTGCGCCGCCAGGCTGACGTGTTCATTGACTTGCTCGAGCTGCAGCCGAAAATTGGCCGTGTCCCTGTTGCGCGGCTGCGCGCGGCGCCGGTCGCCAGGAAACTTGCAGTCGGAGAACTGCCCAGCAGCGCTCGTCCGACCAGCTCCAAATCTGCTGCTCCAAAGTAGGACAACGAGCCCGAAAGCGTACGCACCTCGGCGCGCCAGGTGGCGTTTGCCCCTCGTCGGTGCCGACCGGCGCGCGCAAGAGTCGCTCTGAAGCCTTCCTTTGAGGGGCGCGTCATCGAACAGAATCATCAGTGATCAGCAGAGGTTCATCTGTAGCCTTCAGGTTCAGAGATTGAGGTCTCTGGGTAAGACCGAATGGTTGCTCTCTCCAGCTCACGTATCAGCTTTTATCTCGATGGATCCAATGGTCCAACCACGACCGCGCAGCTTGCGATCAAAAAGTCCGATAGCTCGACATTATCGAGCGAGCAGTGTTCGTTTCCGATTGAGTGAGCTGGCCGACGAAGAACGAGTTATCGAGCTGGAACCTTCCAAGAATCAATCTGAGCTTCGATGTTACCAAGCGGGCCAAGTAATATCCGCTGCATGACATTGCCCAGGCGAGTGAAGTCAACGCGGAGAACTCGATCCCGACAACGCGCTAGATCAGCTCGAAGCGTTGAAAAAGCGCACACACCAGCAACGAGCTCTATCCCAAATGGGACTAGCTCTCCTGAGTGCATAGAGGCAGATTCGGTAGAATAATAATACGTGCTGTCGGTGAAGGATAGGTGTTCAATCCAGGGGGCAAGCGACACGACAAAGCGCGCGTGGCGGCGGTACGAAGATCCATTTGTTCCTCTCGAAGAAAAGGTTCTGCATGTAGGATGACAGAAAGCGACAATCGCCATGAAGTTTCTGTTGTGACCGACGGCCGCGAGATCGAAAGCTACAAGCAGGAGATTGCGTGTCTCAAGCAACTGGTCGTGCAGCTCTCTGAAATTGTACTGCGCAATGTAATGAAGCAAGGCCAGGACCGAAAATCGGAACATCCGTGAGTTTCTAAGCGGCTCGCCGGAACATAAGGCGGCGGAAAATCGAGCGTTGCATGGTAGCGCGCCGGCTGCAACGGCGCGGCTCCCTCTGGGGCGGCAGGGAGCAGGCCCCGCCCTTTGCTCCAGAGGGCGGGGCCTCTAGTTGGTAAAGGCTCTGCAGTACCAGCGCCCTAGCTCTTCGCGCTCGCTCGCTCATCGCGCCTCTCGCCCACGACAGTCCACTCAAGCCGAATTTGCAGCCAGAGACCGCTTCGGGGGCTGGTTGAGGGGAACTGGAGCGCCTTCCCATGCTTCAGATCAGGATCTATGACACGCAAACGGATACGCGAGGAAATCTAGGTCCTCCTGCTCAGATCTTGGCGGCTCCTCTTGGCGCGCGTGCGGCTTCCGCTGCATCGGGCTCTCGTGTTGGGGTGGACGGCCCCCTTCCGCCACACTGCGTGGCGAGAAGAGTTCGTCGCTGACCTCAAACGAAGGAGCCGTCCGTGGAAACGATTGTTCGCATCGGTTTGGATACGTCGAAGAGTGTGTTTCAGCTGCATGGCGTTGACGAGACGGAGCAGCCGATTCTACGGCGTAAGTTGAGGCGTGGGCAGGTTTTGGATTTCTTTAGTCGTTTGCCGCCTGCACTTGTCGCGCTGGAGGCTTGCGGGGCATCGCACTATTGGGCGCGCGAACTGCAATCGCTCGGTCACGAGGTTGCGATGATTCCGCCGCAATATGTCAAACCGTACGTGCAGCGCGGGAAATCCGACGCTGCGGACGCCGAGGCAATTTGCGAGGCGGCAAGTCGGCCGAAACTGCGCAAGAACTTTGTGCCTATCAAGAGTCCCGAGCAGCAGGGCGCGCAGATGTTGGCGCGTGTGCGCAACCAGTTCATCGGCAGGCGGACCCAGCTCGCCAATTCGATCCGTGGCTATGCCGCGGAATTCGGCTTTACCGCGCCCAAGGGGCTTTCGCGGCTTCAACAATTGCTCATCGACATTCAGGCCGACGTAACAGTCCCGGACTTGGCGAAGGAGTTGGTGGACGCTTTGGCAGCAGAACTGGAGCGCGTCGATGGCCAGATCGCCAAGCTCGACAAGAAGCTCATGCAGCTCCACCGGAGTAACGAGATGAGCCGACGGCTGGCGGCCATCCCGGGCGTCGGTCCGATCGGTGCGACGCTGCTGTCAATCAAGGTCGTCGATGCACGCGGGTTCAAGTCGGCAAGAAACTTTGCCGCCTGGCTCGGCCTGACCCCAAAGAATCATTCGACGGCCGGAAAGAATAGGCTCGGCGTGATTGCACGCGCGGGTGACGGCATGTTGCGAACCGTTTTGGTGGCTGGCGCGACGGCTGTGATCGCAGATATGCGCCGACGGGAAACTCGCTCCTGGCCCTGGCTGAAAGACATCATCGCCCGCAAGCCGCCGAAGCTGGTGGTCATAGCGTTGGCAAACAAGCTGGCGCGGATTGCCTGGAAACTGATGGTCAGCGGTGAGCGGTATCGACCTGCAAGCAGCGTCATGCCGACGCCGACATTGACCTGAACGAAATGCACAGCTTGGCGCCAGACCGGCAGGTTTGACGCTGAGGGCGGAACTTGCAGGACAGGAAGAGGTGGTACGTTCGGCGCGAGCCGGTCAGTGAAATGCTCCGCTCGGTTTACCGGCAGAAAATGCCGCTCTCGTGTTTGGATCTCACTGTCCGCGAAGCCCATCTTGGCCGGTGGTCGCAAGACCCGAAAACAGGCCGGACATATGAGCGCAAGCGATCCGAGCATGCTGCCAGAGCCAATCCTTGCAAGTCGGGGGCCGTCCACATATGAACCGAGCCGCCTTGCGTCTCGGCCATCCGGCTTTCGATCCCTCGCGCAAAGACTACGGAGCTCCTCGCCGGGGGCACTCGGGCTCGCCTGCGGCGATCGCTATCACTGCCCTGTTCCCGGGTGCCGCTATTGAGCCGGTCTCGTCGCTGCACTCGGACCCGCGTGCCCCTTGGGGTCGCTATGCTCACGCTCTCCGGGTGCCATTTTCCATTGAGGCGATGCGCCGTTGGCGCACGCCTGGCCTTGCCCGCGCCCTAGCCAGCTCAAGGCCAATTCCCATAAGGCGCGCCGCGTCCCAGATTTCGCATCTCTCACTTAGAGACTGAGAGTAAGAGCGTCGCGCGGGTTTTGTCGTGACGGGTTACAGGCTGCGAGAGAGGCTCGCGGCGCCCGTCGCCGAGACCCGCGATGTCCAGACACCATCTTCGGGCCCGCACCGACCGGACAAGCCTTTGGGGAGAAGAGAGAGAGAGAGAGAGAGAGAGAGAGAGAGAGGAGGGAGGAAAAGGAGGAGGAAGAAGAAGAAGGAAGAAGAAGAAGGAGGAAAAGGCGGCGGCCGCTGCTGCCGCTGCTGCTGCTGCTGGTGGGCCCGCCTGGATTCGAACCAGGAACCAGACCGTTATGAGCGGCCGGCTCTAACCATTGAGCTACAGGCCCCGCTGCGGGCAACGCTGAAAGATGGCCGGCAACGGTGCGCGGGTCGTCCACAGGATGGCCGGCACTCAGGCAATCCCAAATTGGTTCTATTGAGTCACGCCTTCCCAACTGAACCGGGAATTACAACCATCGCGGCGGATCGAGGTGAGCGACAACAGCCCCGATCGTTGCACGCGCGCCAATCACTTGCTCCGGACATTATGCTGCTCACGTCCACGGACCCGGCTGCGGCCATGACGCGGTCCCGCATGGCGATCATGTCGACTATCTCGTCGCCGGGCATCTGCACCATCCCCACGGTGATCACTGCGATGACCATGGTCCGGTGGAGATCGTTCGAAATTAGGATCGTGACTGAGCTGTTCTCTCACCGCAGTAAAATTGGCCGTCGAAACCGCATGCTACCGCCATACAGCTGCAATAGAGCGCTATTGTTTCGGTCGAGAGACAAGCTGGTGCATTGTCAGCGGGCGAAGCTGACCGGTGCGAGGTAGGTGTCGCGCGTCCTGGCTTGGCGGCCGGAAACGCCGGGAAGGGGCTGGCGCGCCGGAGGAGATCGAGTGCCTCACCGTCGAGCACCGCATTGCCGGAGGACTTTGCCACCGCGCTGTCAATCACTTCGCCGGCTCGATTCAACTCAAACCGTACCGTGACCGTGCCGGATGCGCCATGCGCCGCGGCGGGATAGCGCTTGAATCGTTGCAGGTGACCGAACACCAGCGCGTTGTAGGCGTTAGCGCTGGCCTGGGTGAACTCTCCGGTATGTTCGGTTTTCGGCGGCGCGCGGGTTTCCGGCGCGGGCGGCTGAGGCTCCGGCTTCGGCTGCTCGACCTGCTTCGGCGTTTCCTGCGGCAGGGTGACCTCGGCCTGCCGCTGCGGCGGTGGCGGCTGTTTCACCTGTTCGACCGGCTGCTCCTGCTTGGGCGGCTCCTTCGGCATCTCCTCGGCCTGTTGGATGGCCGGCCCGACTGCGATGTCCTGGTCCTGGATTTCGGGCGAGCTGGCGTCGACCGGCGCGAGCGTCACGCTGATGGCGGGGATGATGTTGGGTTCAGGCGCCGGCCGGTGAGCGTACCAGAACAAAATGCCCGCCACGAGCGCCGCATGCGCGAGCAGGATCGTCACGCCGGCGATGCTCCAGCGCGCAAGGCCTGGCCGCTCCGGCAGATGCAGCGTGTGCGCGTTCATGGCTTGGTTGCAGGGGTTTCCAGCCCGACCAAGGCGAGCTTCAGATACCCGGCATCGCGCATGGCGTTCATCACCTCCATCAGCTCGCCATAGCTCACCGCCTTGTCGGCGCGGATGAAGATGGTTTCATCCTTGTGACTGTTGGTCGCCGTATCGAGCGCTCCGGCAAGCGCCTCACGCGCGACAATGGTGTCGCCGATGGCGAGGCTCTGGTCCGATTTGATGGTGACGAAAACCGGCGTGTCGGGCCGCGGCTGTTCCGGCGCCGTACTTGCCGGCAGATTGACGCCGATGTCGACGGTCGCAAGCGGCGCCGCCACCATGAAGATGATCAGCAGCACCAGGATGACGTCGATGAAGGGGGTAACGTTGATCTCGTGTTGGATTTCGAGATCGTCGCCACTGGCGCGCGAGCCGAGACGCATCGCCATGACCGTCACTCCGCCGCGTGCGGCAGCGGCACGGTCCGGGTGCGCTGGCCGCGGCTGATTAAGAGCAGCAGTTGCGCCGAGGCGTCGCCGAGCAAGGCGCGATACCCTGCGATCACCCGGGCGAGGTGATTGTAGATCACCACGGCCGGAATGGCCGCAACGAGTCCGAGCGCGGTAGCCAGCAAGGCCTCAGCGATGCCCGGCGCCACGACGGCAAGATTGGTCGTGTGCGACTCGGAGATCCCGATAAAGGAGTTCATGATGCCCCACACCGTGCCGAACAGGCCGACGAAGGGCGCGGTGGCGCCGATGGTGGCAAGGATGCCGACGCCGCGCGAGATCTGCCGCGTCATCGCCGCTTCCACGCGCTCCAGCCGCAGCGCGACGCGCTCCTTGAAGCCGTCATCGACGATACCGCCGGACAGTTCCGCCTCGCGCGCCGTCGAGAGGATCAACTGCGCGATGGCGTCGCGGTCGTCCTCGCACTCGCGGACCGCATCGCGCAGACTGCCGCCTTGCTCCAGCATCCCGATCCGGCGCCGCGCGCGGTTGCTCGCGAGGCGCAGCTCGATAGTCTTGGCAAGCCAGACCGTCCAGGTCACGAGCGAGGCGAAGGCCAGCCCGATCAACACCGCCTTCACCACGATGTCGGCGTTGAGGAACATCCCCCATGGCGACAGATTGTGTGGCAACAGCGGATTTGGAATTTGCGCCAATGCCACGCCCGGCGACACCGCAGTCATCGCCAACAGGCCGAGGACGCCGGAGATCGGCCGGCGCCAGGTGCCGCACCACGGTTTCTTGCCGATATGCTTCATCACGTTCTCTCGTTGGTCAGTGATTGGCCCCACCGATCGATCCCCAGATTTCAAATCTTTTGCGAAAGGCCGAAATAGAAGCCGCGCCGCGGCCCGAATTGCGGTGCAAACACGCCGATGCCACTGCCGTCCCTGATCTCATAAATTTTGTCGAACACGTTTACGACATCGAAGCGCAGTGTGGTCGGCTTGTTCGGCGCGACAAGGAAGAAATCGCGCGATAGTCCCATGTTGACCTGCGTGTAGGACGGCACGTGATCTGTGTTGGCAAAGCCCGATCGAAGTCCGCTGCCATAGATCATATTGGCGGAGAAGCGCGTGCCGTTCCACAAGTAGGCCGCGCCGGCCGATGCGGTTAGGATTTGGGTGTGGTCACTGTAGATGTAGTGGCTAGCGACATAGGCCAATTCGTCCGGATCGAAGAGATACTGATTCGAGACGACCTGGGTGGCGAGCTGCCGTGCCCAGGCGAGGTTGCCGTACATCTGCAAATTGCCGTTGGTATAGTTCAGCTTGAGCTCAACGCCGAGATTGTTTGCCTTTGCATAGTTGAACCCATCGAGCACATAGGCCTGGCCGAACTGACCGTCATCCAGAAGATCGGTCGCGATCTTGTAATAGCCGTCGAGACCGAACTCGAGACCCGGGATCGGGTAGATCTTCTGGACCACGCCGACATCGAAGACGTGAGCCCGTTCCGGCAGCACCGGATCGTTCCGTGTTACGGCGGGGGCAGCCACAGTGTTCTGGTAGAGCGCCATGTTGGCAGGCGCAGCGACGACCTGCGGAGGCGGCGTGAAGGTTCGCGCGTAGCCCGCGTGGAACGTGGTGCCGTCATAGGGCTTCCAGGTCAGGCTAACGCGCGGACTGAACTGGTTGGCGTCGACATATTGCCACATCTGGTCGAAACGCAATCCAGCGTTCAGGGTCAACTGGTTGGTGATCCGCCACTCGTCCTGCAAGTAGCTGCCGAACAGCCAGCCTAGCTTCGAGCTGGAGTCGTAAATGGTGACGGGCGGAAGCGGGTTGCCCGTGATCGGATCGAGCGCCTGCGGATTGACGCCAGTGGGATCGCTCAGGAACGTGGTATTGATGCCGGTCACCAAAGATTGCTCGGCACTGACCATAAATCCAAATCTCAGCGTGTGCGCATCGGCCACGCGCCAGGCGGTATCCTCCTGGAAGCCGTTGACGTAGCTCTGACGGTAGACGTCCGAAGCAATTCCGTTGATGACGAGATCGCCGATCGGGTCGGGCATGAAGTGGAGCTGGTTGTAGCGGTTAAAATAGGAGATCTGGTAATCGATATCCTCGTGTGAATGTTGGTAGGCGAGCACATTGAACTGGCTGATTTCCTGCTGCCGCTCGTTGAGATTTGAGGACTCAAAACTGGAGACGGTCGGGGTCGCAAAGCTGGATGGCTGTCCCGGATTGTTGGGGATCTGAAACAGCGAGTTTGACACGCCGCTGATCAGCGTCAGGCGGCTCTCCGGATCAGTGACGGTGGAGAGATAGAGAAAGCCCTTTTCCTGCGGCGTGCGGTCGTGAATGGCTTGCTTCTCGGGTGTCGGATTCTCGATGCCGAGCTGATTGCCGAAATAGCGGCCCGACACGTAATATTGGGTTTGTCCGACCGCGCCGCCGTATTCCGCCCATGGGGTGATGGTCGATTGACTGCCGCCGTAGACGCTGACCGTGCCGGAATTGTTGAAGGCATCCGCCTTGGTCTGGATGTCCAGCACTCCGGCGGTGCGCAGGCCATATTGCGCCGGCAGGGCGCCGTAAAGCAGCGCCATGCTGCCGATAATGCCGGAATCGAGGAATTGCCCGAAGCCACCGGCCATGCCGTCCGGGAGCATGACGCCGTTGATGCGGATCGCCAGGTTAGCGTGCTCGTTGCGCACGTGCAGTTCGCCGCTCGCCGCCGAGTCCTGGGCTACGCCCGGGAACTGCAATAGCACCTTGTCGAGCGAGGCGTTATTGCCCTGCGGCAAGGCTTCGATCGCCTGGTGGCTCAATTGGTATGAGGTGGCCCCGATTGGCGGCAGAATGGTGTTCTGTCGCGCCGCATCCAGCTTTTGGTTTTGCTCGGTCACAACCTGCGCCTGCGTCGGCGCGGCCGGTGGCGGCGCCGGGTTGCGCATGACCTGCCTTGGCCGGGGCGTGCGCGGCCGACGGCGCTCAGTCGGCGCGATCACACGGGTTTCCGGCAGAACGTTGGTACCTGGAGGCTGCGCCTGCGCGGCGGACGTTGATTGCGGCGTTTGCGCTGGGACAGGCGTCGCCGTCGCCTGTGGTGTCGGCGAAGGCGATGCTGTTGGAGAGGCGGTGGGCTGCGATGTACCGGGCGGCGATGTGTTGTCGTTCTGGGCCAATGCGGGTGCGCTCCAAATGGCCGCGAGCGTCAGCGACGACGCCGACAGGAGCAAGTAGCGAATGGCACGCAGCGAAGTGGGACTGTTCATCTGATGAGGATTCCTGACAAAGCACTTTCCATGATGCGAGGGCACCTGCAGCCCGGAACGAGCTTCGGCTCGTTGGCCTGCGGGGCGCCTCATCGCACGGCGCTAGAGACGGATTGAAGAGCGACGTCGTCAGGAGATCGGAGGGGCGCGCGATTGAAAGCTGGCGCGCGGCGACTGCGGTGCGGAGAGCAATTGATCGAGCGGCCGATCGATCCTCACCTCAGTCAACTCGACCGGCGGCGTCGCCGGTGGTGTCGACGCTAGCGTGCTGCCCATGATGGCAACGGCCATGCAGATCGGGCAAAGATCCTCGTCGTGGTGATCCGCAGGATGGTTCTGACCTGGACCGCTGTCGCCCATTGCAACAGCGAGGATCAGCGGGTGCTCTGCGCCGCGTCCGTCCGAGACGTGGACATGACCGAAGGCGAGCGTGAAGTTGATGGCCAGCGCGACAAGCGCAAGCCACGCACCATGCCCGATATGTTTTCGATACCAACGCATGCGATAGCTGTCGTCCCTCACGCCGCCTGCTTGTCCCAGCGGGGAAAGGGATCAGGGAGGTGACGCCAGGCGTCAGGCGTGAAGGCGTCGACCATACCGGTCAGCGCGGCATCGAGTTCGGCACGGATTGCCCTTTCGTCCATCTGGTCGGCGAGGCCGATGAACACGATCTCCTGGCGCCGGTCACCCCATACGCGATCAAGATAGGGCTTCATGCTTTCGTGCCATTCCGGATTGTCCGGCCAGCGCTCGCGCGGCACCGCGGACCACCACAGACCGCGCTTGGAAGTGCGCACGAGCGCGCCGGCCTGCGCGAGCTCGCCGACGAAGTTCGGTCGTGTCGCCAGCCAGAAGAAGCCTTTGGCCCGAACGACGCCGGGCCAGGATTTGTTCACGAAGGCATTGAAGGCCATCGGCGCGAAGGGGCGCCGCGCCCGATAGACAAACGAGCGGATACCGTATTCCGCCGTCTCTGGCACATGGTCCTTGAAGCCGTTCAGCTCCTTGAACCAGAGCGGGTGGGTCTGCACACGATCGAAATCGAACAGATCGGTGTTGAGGACGGCGCCGAGCGGGACGCGTCCATAGTCGGCATCGATGATTCGAGCCTCAGCGTTGAGCGAGGCAATGATTTTGCGCGCCAACTCACGTTGTTCGAGCGAGGCGGATCCGGCCTTATTGAGGACGACGACGTCGGCGAATTCGATCTGCTCGACCAGAAGGTCGACGAGGGCGCGGTCGTCGCCTTCGCCCGCGACCTCTCCGCGATCGCGCAGGAAATCTGGACTGGAGTAATCCTTCAGCAGGTTCACCGCGTCGACAACGGTGACCATGGTGTCGAGCCGCGCGACATCCGCAAGCGATCCGCCATCCTCATCCCGAAAGTCGAAGGTGGTCGCCACCGGCAGCGGTTCGCTAATCCCGGTCGATTCGATCACGAGGTAATCAAAGCGCCCGTCGTCGGCGAGCCGCCGCACCTCTTTAAGGAGGTCGTCGCGCAGTGTGCAGCAGATGCAGCCGTTCGACATTTCCACCAGCTTCTCGTCGGTGCGCGAAAGGCTGCCATCCTGCCTCACCAGTTCGGCATCGATGTTCACCTCGCTCATGTCGTTGACGATGACGGCGACCTTCATGCCATCCCGGTTGTTGAGGAGGTGATTGAGCAGCGTGGTCTTCCCAGCACCGAGAAAGCCGGACAGAACCGTGACGGGGAGACGACGGTCTCCCCCGATTTGGGACTTGGTCATGGACGCTCCGGATATCGCAACAGTCGGGGAGTGGCTTTGCGCGCGCTACAGGATCGATTCCGCGAGGGCTCTAGATTTCGGTGTAGTCCAGAATGCTGTGTTCCCCCGACCAGATCTTGTCTGCGTCGTAAACCCGCTCGCGCCGCCTGGACCTGAAGTCGATTCCGAGAACGACGACGCCCGCGGTCAAAGCCTCGCCGACTACTGGCGCGCGATTGACGAGGAAGCTGGGGTTTTCCGCGACTTGGGGCTTGGTCATGGACGCTCCGGGGTGTAATATTATCACATGGCGCCTGTTATAATATTACACACCTTGTCGTCAAGGCGATCTGAATGGTTCGTGATCCGGATCAGAGGGCGAGTAACGTGGATGCAGATGCGCACAATCATCATGCCATCGATGCCGATGCCCTGCAGAGCCGTGCGCGCGCCTACGCGACATCGAAGCGAATTCCGTTCACCGCGATGCGTCAGCGCGTGCTGGCGTTGCTTGCGGCGTCCGGAAAACCGATGGCCGCCTACGAGATCGCCGAGAAGTTGAGCGATGCACGCAAAGTGCAGGCGGTTCAGATCTACCGCGCGCTTGAATTCCTGCAGGAAGCTGGGTGTGTGCACCGGCTGGCTTCTCAGTCAGCCTATTTCGCTTGCGATCATCTTCATGGGAGCGGCGAGATGGTGGTCTTTATGGTCTGCAGCCAATGCGGCGCGGTTCAGGAAGCGGCCTCGGACCTGGTCGCGCGGGGCTTGCGAGGCGTGGCGAAGACGACCGGCTTCAAGCCTTTACACCCGATTGTCGAATTGGAGGGAGAGTGCGCGAACTGCACCGGCGAAGCCGTGCGTTAGATCGCTTCGCTTGTCCGCTCTACGGCGCGACCAATATCTGCCGGCAAGCGGCCGGGAGTTCCGCAAGTGTGATCCCCCGGCTTGGCGTCACTGGAGTTGTCGGTAACTTTGGATGCAGTACCGGCTCGCTGAACCAGTAGGCGAGGTCGCTTGCGCTGCAGCCCTCATTTTCCGATGGCGGCGGTTGCGGCTGACATTCGCTGCTGCCCGACGGGCATTTGATCCGAACATGAAAATGATAATCGTGCCCGTACATCGGGCGCACCTTTGAGAGCCAAGTCCTGTCGCCTTTGGCTTCACGGCACAAGGCCTTTTTTATCGCAGCATTGACGAAGATGCGTTCGACGGCGGGCTCCTGCGCTGCGGCGCGGATGACGAGGAGGTGGCTCGGGGTCCAGACTTTCGGATCGACATCGAGACGATCCGGGCGCACCATCATGACCCCCGACATCTCCTCACGCTCTTCACGGGACAGCTCCCGGTCCGGCATCGGCGTCAGCCAGATATCGGCGTCGAGCCCAACCTGATGACTGGCATGTCCGGTGAGCATCGGACCGCCGCGCGGCTGTGAGAGATCTCCAACCAGCAATCCCGGCCAGCCCGCGACCTCGTGCACCTTGTCGGACAGTCGCTCCAACAGCGCGATCATGTCCGGATGGGCCCAGTTGCGGTTGCGCGACAATCGCATCACCTGCCATGTCTTGTCGTTGATCGGCAACGCCTGCGCGCCGGCAAGGCAGCCCTTGGCATAGAAGCCCATGGAGCGAACCGCCAATGGTGCCGGCAATGTCTTTCGTCCAAAAAGTTCCTTGGCGCCGAGATGCGGATCGTTGGGATTGGTCAGTGGCGGCAGCGGTTTGGGATCCAGCGTGCCCTTATCCTGTGCCAGTGCGGCCTGCGCCGACGTGACGGCAACAGACAGCAGGATCGCAAAGAGCGCTCGGCTCTTCATCGAAAGCGCACGCTGATTTTGGCCTGACCGTGCGCGGCTGCGACCAGAACCCCGCCAATGTGCGGCGAGACAATCCATCGTGACCAAGGCCTATGCAAACGTTGCCTGGACAAATGCAATGTTATAACATTACAGTCAAGCGGTTTAGCATCACCTCGTCCGAGCGCCAGCCGGGTCCTACCGCCAATTGAGTGCCCAACCCGCCAATGAAAATAGATCAACCGATTCCGGTGACGATCCTCACGGGCTTTCTCGGCGCCGGGAAATCCACACTGCTCAACGAGCTCCTGGCGAGCGAGGCGTTTGCGGACACCGCTGTCATCATCAACGAGTTCGGCGATATCTCCATCGATCATGACCTCGTTCGCGTGAACAAGCGCGAGCTGATGGTGACAACGACAGGCTGCCTCTGCTGCACGGCTGCCAGTGACATCAGGTCTTCCCTGTTCGAACTTTACGACGCCGTGGAAAGCAAGGCCGTCCCGCCGTTCAAGCGCGTGATCGTCGAGACGACGGGCTTGGCCGACCCCGCTCCCATCATCAATCAGCTCACACCCGGCGGTCTTCCGGCGGTCGGATATCGGGATCACGTCGTCGCAAGATGCTTTCGATTGTCCGGCGTCGTCTGCGCCATCGACGTGACCACGATCGAGAAATCGATGGAGCGGCACTTCGAATGCATGAAGCAGGTGGCGTTTGCGGACATTGTCGTGCTCACCAAGACGGATGTTTGCGCAGAAGCTGCCGCGGCTCCGGATCGGTCCGGCCTGCTGACGAGGATCCGGCAGATCAATGCTGCTGCAGCCGTCGTGGACCGTCACGGGGACGACTTCGATCTCGCCGCGGTCTTTGCACCGCGTCGCTACGTTCCCTCCGAACAGGGGGGCGATGTTGAGGGGTGGTTGGCCTTAGAGCAGGCATTGGCCCAGCAAGGGCAAGCTCACGACAATGCCGCAGGCTCAAGCCGCCACGCGGCGGCTGGCATCCAAAGTCTGGCGTTGCTCGAAAGCCGCCCTGTATCGGCACGAAATCTTGCCCTATTTATTGATCTTCTGAAGGCCGTGACCGGCCCACAACTGCTCCGCCTTAAGGGCCTTGTTGGACTCGAGGACGATCCCGAGCGTCCCCTCGTCGTGCACGGCGTTCAGCATGCGACCCAACAGTACCGGCTGCCGGCCTGGCCCTCGGACGATCGTCGCACGCGAATGGTCGTCATCACGCACGGCATCGATGAATCGACGGTCAAGAATCTGTTCACGGCGATCACAGGCATTCCAGCGCGCGCAAAGGCGGAATTGGTGCTCACTGCCGCTGGCTTGAGCCTTCTCGGCGTGGCGCTTGTCACTGGGCTCTTGCTGATTTTTCACGAGCGCGCCACCGCCCAGTTCGAACCCCCCGCCGTGATCCACGATCTACCGAACCCCAAACCTTGAAAAGGACCAAGCATGAACAATGTGATTTCACAAACACCGGTCACCGTCCTCACCGGGTATTTGGGCGCGGGGAAGACGACTTTGCTGAACCGGATTCTGACCGAGACCCACGGCAAGCGCTACGCGGTGATTGTGAATGAGTTCGGCGAGGTCGGAATCGACAACGATCTGATCGTCAATGCCGACGAAGAAATATTCGAGATGAACAACGGGTGCATCTGCTGCACAGTGAGAGGTGATCTCATCAGGATCCTCGAAGGGCTGATGAAGCGGCGCGGCAAGTTCGACGGGATCATCGTGGAGACCACCGGGCTTGCCGATCCGGCGCCTGTGGCGCAAACCTTTCTTGTCGATGACGATGTGCGTCGCAACACGAAACTGGATGCCATCGTCACCGTTATCGACGCAAAACACCTCCTTGGAGAGATCGACCAGGCGCGCGAGGCGCAGGAGCAGATCGCGTTCGCCGATGTTGTCTTGCTCAACAAGACCGATCTGGTCTCGGAGGCGGACCTCAAGCTCGTTGAGGCGAGAATTCGTTCAATCAATCCTTATACCGTAATCCATCGCACGGAGCGCTGCGCGCTCGACCTCGAGAAAGTTCTGGATCGCAACGCGTTCGATCTCAACAGGGTTCTTGAGTTCGAGCCCGGCTTTCTCACTGAAGCTCACGACCATGAGCATGACAGCCACGTCAAGAGCCTGTCATTGACGTCACAGACACCTCTTATTCCCGACAAATTTTTCCCCTGGATGCAGGAGACCGTTCGTCAGTTCGGGACCGATATTTTACGGCTGAAGGGAATCATCCAATTCCAAGACGATCCCGACCGCTTTGTTATTCAGGGCGTGCACATGTTGCTCGAAGGAGACCATCAACGCCCCTGGAAGCCCGATGAGCTCCGAACAAGCCGTCTTGTCTTCATCGGGCGCGAGTTGCCCGAGGACGTCTTGAAGGCAGGCTTTGAGCAGTGCCTGGGCTCAAGTCACTGAAGGATCATGTTTGAAGTCGGAGCATGGCACTGGACTCACTCCGTTGCCATGCTGAGGCCGCGCCAGCCCTCCAAATCCATTCGGACGTCAAGAGCATGCAAAAGATTGCCTTACCTATGGGGCGGCGGGTCCAGAAGGCCGGTTATCCTCAGGCAGTTCAGCAATTAAAGCTGCAAACCCAGAAGCTGTTGGGCTTGTCGGATGACGTGACGATCTCGGTGAGCGAGTTGACCTGTCGAGAGCCAGGATGTCCCGATGTGGAAACCATCGTCGCAATCCTGAGAGACGGGGAAAAGCCAACGATCGCAAGGATCCACAAATCGATTCCCGAGGTCACTCTCGATGAGCTGAAAGCAGCGCTCGATCTGAGGCTTCGTACCTAAAGTCGCGGGGTGGCTATTGCGGGTCCCCGCATGGCAGTCCCGCAGACTACGAATCTAAGTATCGGGCACTCGAATCGCTCCGGGCGCGCCATCTAATCAATAACGGCTTGACGGAAGCCAACATGAACTCCGTCCCTGATCATATTTTCGAGCGGCAGCTTATCCGTCTCGAGCCATTGGCGTTTCAGCCCGGCGGGCAGATAGGTCCTGATTTCGAAGACAAGGCGGCCCGTCGGCGCGAGCTCCTGTTTCCAGCCCTTGTCACTCGCTATCCGCCAGCGCGGCTCATCTGCAGTTAGTGGACGGCGAACCTGCTTATGCTTTTTTCGGAGACCTTTTCACCGCACAGCGTAGAGTTCTTTTCGCGTGAGGGTCGTTGGCTGAGAGGGGCGAGGCGCGGGTGTGGCTGCGGGCGAGGGAGCGGCCGGTGCGGATGTTGCCTCCAGTTCGGAAAGCGCTTGGGTTGCTGGTACGGTTTTGCGCGCTACAGTTTCGGGTCGTGGTGTGCGCGTGGTCTCCACATCCGTGTCCAACACCAGAGGGTCGGGTCAATCTGGTGGAGCCGGAGGCAGGGCCGGCTGAGTGACGACTTTGCCAAGCTCCTTTTTTGATCCAGTAGCCGGACGGAGGCGTGGGGATGTCGGTGCGACGAAGCAAGGAAGCCAACCGGCCTGTTGTGATGCCTAGGTCCGAAGCCACTCGCGTCATCGGCGTTGACCAGATTCGATTGTAGAGTTCTTGGCGGGTAAAACGGTGTTCCATCGGCTCATGCAGTGGTGGCAGATATGACCCTACCAAGATATAAGCATTTTCGCGGCTGGGATTGCTGCCCGATAATCACCTCTTGCGTCGCGCTCGCTCTTGATCTCAATCTTCGCATCTCCGCCGGCACTGTCTACGGAAATGCTGATGCCGTGACGTCGAATGTCGGCGAGGAGATGGAGCAATTGATCGACGCTTTCGATTTCTGCTTCTGCGGTTCCAGCAGCGGGTACTCTCAGGGGTGCACTTTCTGAAGAGGACGTAGTCCAACCGGCGGAAACGAACCGCCGCGCTTGCGCCGCCATCAACGTGCCTGACCCAATTGGCGCATCCTCATTGTCCATCAACAACGACATCGGCTCATTGAGCTTGCTCCGAGAAAGCCGTGTTGTAGAGCTCCTCAATCCTTTCAACTTCTTCCGGCGTCAACTGAGCGAACTCGTTCTCTCTCGCTCTCTTCGAAAGCTTGCCTTGATTTTGCCTGAGGAAGCCGAGCAGGTTGTTGAGCGTGCGCTCAGGCATGTCGACCATGTTCTCGATTCCAGCGCGGAACGTGTCGAAGCTGCGCAGGAAGCTGGTTTCGTTCGGAAGATCCCATTCGATCGTCTGACGCACGCAGGCATATAGAAACTCCGCGTGCGGCGTCGCATCGAAAAACCGGTAAAAATCGGCCGTATCGTTGAGAACCTTGACGTTGCTGCTCGGCGTCGCCTCCCACTGGATGCAGGGAAGTAGCCTGCTCGAATAGCTCTCCAGCACGGTTCTGTACTCGGCGATCCGATCGAGGATGGCCGAGGACACGGGAAAATGCACGCCGGCCGGGTTGAAGCCGCGACGCGCGAGAACGTGATGCATCAGATAGCGATGAATGCGCCCGTTGCCATCCTCGAATGGGTGGATGTACACGAACCCGAACGCAAGCACCGCCGCCGCGATAACAGGATCGAGGTCATTCTCCGCGCTATGGTCGAACGCGATCAGTCCCGCCATCAGCGAAGCGATGTCTTCATGCCGCGCGCTGATGTGGTCCGGAATAGGGCGCTGCGTATCGCGGTCGTGCTCGCCGACGAAGCCGCCGTCCTTGCGGAAGCCGAGCCTCACGAAGCGCTCGTCCCCGATCACGATGGCCTGTAGGCGAAGAAATTCCTGTTCGTCAAGCGGCGCGCGGCCTGCTTCGCCGATGGCGCGGCCCCATCGCTGGACCCGGTCCTGCGGCGGGCTTTCTCCCTCGATGACATAGCTGGACTTCGAGTCCTTCAGCAGAAGGAAGGCCGCGGTGCGGGCGAGCAGGTCCTTGGGCACCTGGTTGACGATGGCACGCGCGCGCTCCTTCCAGTCCTGCGCGATGAATTCGTTCAGCGCAGGAGTCCTGAAAACGAGCGGACAAAATTCCGGCACTCCGGGAAGGTTGTTGCGCACGCGATGCCGAGCCGAGTTCTGCCCCGCGCCCGCGAACTGGATGTCGGTGTCGACAGCATCCACATACGAGACCTTATCCGCGGCGGGCAGCGCCAGCTCGCGGCCAAGCAGCCACTCGTACAAGAACCAGATCCGGCGCGTATAGAGGCCGGTCGGCTTCTGCCGTACGAGCTCTGCAATGTCTGCGTCCGTGACGGCGAGGAAGAGCCGCTTCAGAAGCGCGAGATCCAGGCCCTCGTATTTGAAGGCAAACGTCAGGTGTCCCTCAAGCGACGCCTCAGGGGCATGGCGCGGCGTATAGATGCGCCAGCCGTCCTGTTCGATGAGACGGTGCTTGGTGCCGATCGCCGAAAGAGTCCGGGGAACCGGGACGGGCAGCTTGTAGGCGTGGATTAGAGCGGCGTAGCCCGCCGGAACAGCCGTTTCGGGTAGCCGCCGGTCGTGAAAAACGCTCACTTGACCTGAAAATTGTACGCTCATGCGTAAAGTTCCTGAAAAATGATCTCAAAGCGATCCGTGAATTTTGTTCGTAGAATCACACTCCGATCGAATTTCTATCATATTTCCTGAAAAACAATGCGAAAAAGACAATTCTTGTGAAAATTGCTATCAGTCGGCCACTCGGTCGAGCTCCAAAACCGAGCAAAGCGCGCCTATGCGCCCCCAAATGCGCCGTAGCGGGCAGCGCTTTGCCTCTAAGGTGATCGTGCTGTAATTCGGCGCGCTGTTTGCCCCCTTTATCTGCGCCGAAGGTCAGCCCCAGCAAGTACTGCCGAGACGTTTGAATTGTCACCGGAAAGTTCATCTCGCGTGGGGGGACAAGGTTGGAGGCCGATAGAGGGGTCAAAGTTCGGCGCTCATTTACAATAATGGCAAGCGCCGAAGTGGCGCTGCTTCAAATGCGAATCAGCCGACCAATTCCGTTCTGATGTCAACGCCGCGAACGGCGTTGGATTTAGAGCGAGCTTGCGAAGCCGACGCGGTGCGCGATCGTAACGGTCACGGTGCGCTCAGACAGTCCGGCACCTCGCCAAACTTCCGGATGACCCTGGCATCCCCGAAGTCCCCGCTATGCGAGTCTCCGGTCCTCGAAGGCGTCCGCGCAGCCTGGCTTCCGCGATAGCGCTTCGGCGCGCATGACGGCGGCGTTGTCGCTCAGGCACTCCACCGCCTCGCCGGGCGGGACTCCATCGTTCGCCATGACAAAAGGCAATGCCACGTGGCAGGTGATGTCCATCGCGCTCAATCCTTGTGGGATGATCCGTTTACGGGAATGCCGGGCGCATGTCCCGAGGCGGATCGCGCGAGGCGCCGTCGTGGCACTCCCTCGTCCAGATCAATGAGCAATCGATGCAGGGGCGGCCCGGTGGCTTCTGACGAAGTCCTGGATGTGCTCCGGCACCGGCATGGCGTCGATGTCGCAACGCATCTGGATTTCCTCCGCGAGCTCTCTCGAGATGTTCTTCGACCAACGGGCCTTGGGGTCGAAGGCAACAATGCGGACCGGATCATTGAAGTGTCCGCCGACAAGATTGGCGATGATGGTTTCGAGATCGGTTCGTTCGACCTCGAGCTTCCGGCGCGCGCGGCCGGGTCGTCCCAGTACGTTGTCGACGATCAGATAGACGATTCTGTGAGGCGCACTGCGATGATCCGCACGTCGGTCCGCCATCGGTACCAAGCCATTTCCAGCCATACGCGTCTCCAATGCAGATAGAGCCGGTACTCTGTCCGGGCAGGACCAGTCTGAATTGATCCAGCGCAACGATCTCTAGTCCGGGCGACTACGGATTGGCATCAGGACCAAAGTACGATCAAGACCAAAGTATGATGACGCGTCGACAGTCTTCAGTAAGATCGGCCCCGCTATTGAAGGGCGAGGACGCGGCAATCGTGCACGTAGCAGGCCCGGCGAAACCGAAAAGGACGGAGTGCATGTTCGTGACCGTCGTTGCAGTCCTTTGCCATCTTAGTGGCCTCGCTGGGAGCAACTGCGTCGAGGAAATCGTGACTGACAGCAGCATGACGCCCGACCTTACGTTTTGGGAATGCATGAAGGGGGCTCAGGCGCCACTTGCGCACTGGATGGGCGAACATCCACTCTATCATTCGAATTGGCGAATCGAACGCTACAAGTGCGTGCCGGGTCATTATGAGATTAAGGGCCGGGCGTAGGGTGCAGGCTGTGACGAACTGACTCGTCGGCGCAGCCTGATCTCATGTCACGAGTCCGAGTTTGAAGCGCAGCGCCCTGAGACCAATCGATGCGAGTATGAGCCCCATCCGACCTGAGCGAACGATGAGCGGCAATCCTCTGCGATGAGCGTAGGCTTTGCTCGCTTTCGGCGTTCATTTCCCTCAGCAATTCTACAAAGATGGTCTCGAAAAATCTTCGGTCGAACTTGGCCGCCTTGCGGCCGCGCCAACGTAGCCCTCGTAGGTTCCGCACCCCGTCCTCCCGGCTTGCATCGTGGCAGACTGATCGCCTGTCGTGCCGTTGCTATCTTTGTCATAGAGCAAACAACATTGGGTCTGTGTCGCACACGACGGGTCGAGGCGGGTTCTGGTCCGTCGGACCGCAGGAGTGTCACGGGTTTCCTTCAGAGTGTGCCTCGCGTCGCCGCCCTTGCGCTTCGCTATTCGTTCGCCGCTACAGGCTGCGTAAGCTTAAGTGACTTCCTTCAATCAAGCTCGGTGCACGCGCCCGAAGAGGCCGCCATCGCAGGCGGCGTCCCGAATGGATCTGCTAGAAGGAGGACAAGGCGCGAGATTGGTGCCGCTCGCCCCTTTCGCAGCGACAGATCAGACCAACTCGCCGTCTCCGAAAGTCAATGGCCTTCCCGTCCGCGGACTTGACCGCGGAGTGGAAATCGCATCGAGTCGAGGCGGTCTGCTGCACGGACCATATCATGACCGCCGCTCCGAACCCCATGTCAGCCAAGAACATGCAGCGCCGTGGGCGGTCCTTACGATCCCGACTCCTAGCGCTGTGGCTGATGTTGGTCGTCTCGGGAGCGACCACGGGATATCTTCTCTTCGAATCCTTCCGGCAGACCTCGAACGCGCGGGTGGCGCGGTCCGAGGAATTGGTGGCGCGCGCCTGCCGCGACATCGCTGATCGCTACCAATTTTTCACGACCGGTTTGGGCGGCGCCTCCATCGACGAGCGCCTGAAACGCGACCTGGCCACGGTCGTGCAGTCGGCGCTGTCCAGTGCGGCTGGTGTCGAGGGCGGAATCTGGCAGGCCGACTCAGGCTCGCTTGCCTATGCGTTTCCGTCCTATGAGGGCACGGGACCGAAGACCGACGTTCCCGCAGCCGAGGAGAACACGATCCGTGAGGTCAACGCGGAGGCGCTGCGCTCGGGCCGCCCTGCGGTCATTCGGCAGGCTGGACGGTCCCAGGTTCTGACCGTGCAGGCCTGTCCCCTGCGCGGACCTCTGCCGGGCCTAACGGCCTGGACGATGACCAGGACCTTTACGGCCGAAGGGCCCGCCTACAACCAGTTGCTGGCGGGCCTTGCAGTGCTTGCACTGACGATCTTCGGTTCGGCAGCCTGGCTCGCCCATGTGCTTGTGTCGTGGTCGCGCAGGATCGCAATGATCGAGGGAGCTCTCGGTAAGGGCACAAGCGGTGCCGCCGATCTTCCGACTCTCCCCAGAACGGGCGAGGAGGAGCTCGACCGGCTGGTGGACGCCCTGAAGGTTACAGGAGAACGACTCGCGCGGGAGCGCCAGCGAGCAACGGCCGCCGAGCGGCTCGCTGCCGTCGGACGGCTGTCGGCTGGCCTTGCCCATGAGATCCGCAACCCGATCGCCGCGATGCGGCTGAAGGCGGAGAACGCATTGGCGACGCCCGACGAGACGAGGAGGTCAAAGGCGCTCGAAGCGATCCTGCAGCAGGTCGGCCGGCTGGATGCGCTGCTGCGCGATTTGCTCGCCATGACCCAGACCGGCGAGCCTAAGCTTGCGGACGTCGAGCTCGCGCCCTTCCTTGAAAACATCATCGAGGACCACCGGGAACTCGCCGTTGCAAAGGGACTGTCGCTGAATACCGGAACCGACGACAAATCCGGTCCACCGCCGCGTTTCGATCGCGATCAGATGCAGCGGGCCCTCGACAATCTGATCCTCAATGCCATTCAGGCTACGCCGGGCGGTGGATGTGTTACCGTCGAGGCGCTTCATGAAGGAGACTACTTGCTCTTGCGCGTGAGCGATACCGGTCCGGGCGTCACCGAAGAAGTCCGAAGCCACCTGTTCGAGCCGTTCGTCACCGCACGGCCCGACGGGACGGGGCTTGGGCTTGCGATCGTGCGCGAAATTGCCCGTGCCCATCGCGGAGAGGCTCGCCTTGCGGCGGACAATCCGGGCGCCAGCTTCGAGATCGAGGTGCCATGGCGACCGTCCTGATCGTCGACGACGACTCGGCATTGCGAGAGAGTCTGGCCGAAACCCTGACCGATCTCGGCCATGCGCCTCGCTTGGCATCGTCCGGCAGGGAGGGCCTTGCAGCCCTGTCGGGCGAAATCGATGCAGTGCTGCTGGACCTGCGGATGCCCGGCGGTCTCGACGGCATCGACGTGCTCCGGCGCATTCGCTCGCAGCAGCATCCCCCGCCGGTCGTGGTGCTGACGGCCTTTGCGAGCGCGGAGAACACGATCGAAGCGATGCGGCTGGGCGCCTTCGACCATTTGACCAAGCCGATCGGACGGGAGGAGCTGAAGGCATTGCTGGATCGGCTGCCACCCAGGACACTGGCGCGAACTGCCGTCACTCAAAGCCGTCCGGATGCGTTGATCGGTTCGAGCGAGGGCATGCGGCGAGTCCAGAAGGCGATCGGCCTAGCCGCTGACAACGACGCGACCGTCCTCATTCTCGGCGAAACCGGTACGGGCAAGGAGCTGGTCGCGCGCGCCTTGCACGTTCACAGCCGGCGCAAGGATTGTCCGTTCATTGCTGTGAACTGTGCCGCCATTCCTGCCGAGCTACTCGAAAGCGAACTATTCGGTCACGTGAAGGGATCGTTCACGGGAGCGACCAGCGATCGCGCCGGCGCCTTCCGCGAGGCCGAGAATGGCACGCTGTTTCTGGACGAGATCGGCGACATGCCGCTTGCCATGCAGGCCAAGATCCTGCGCGCGCTGCAGGAGCGGATCGTGACGCCGGTCGGCGGCAGGCCGGTACGGGTCTCGGCGCGCATGGTGGCGGCCACGCACCGCGACCTGACGAAGCTCGTCACAAGCGGGCAATTCCGCGAAGATCTCTTCTTCCGCCTCAATGTCGTGCCAATCGCAATTCCGCCTTTGCGCGAGCGTCCATCGGACATCATGCTCCTCGCCGAGCACTTTCTTGCACTGGCCGCTTCGCCCGAAAAGCAGGGCAAGCAGCTATCGCCGGCGGCAATCGAGAAGCTCATTGCCTACCGTTGGCCCGGGAATGTTCGGGAGCTTCGCAACGCCATCGAGCGCGCCTGCGTGCTGACGAGAGGCGGCATCATCGATGCGGACAATATCGCCGTCGGCAGTGGACCGGAGCCTTCTTCGGACATTCCTGCAGTCGAAGATGACCTGCCGTCAGCGGTGGCGAAGCTTGAAGAGGCGATGATCCGGAAAGCGCTCGCGGCATGCGGCGGCAATAGGACGGAAGCCGCTCGCCGTCTCAACATCAATCGCCAGCTCCTCTATACCAAGATGCAGCGATACGGGATCGCTGATAGCGAGCCGTCAGAAAAGCCGACGCCAAGCGTCGGGAAACACGACAACTAGACCTGCGGCTCCCAAACAAACTCCTTCGAAATCAAAGACATCGCGCCTGGCACGGCCGTTGCTGTGTCTTGGGTCTCAGCGACCTTGGTCGCGAATTTGAAGGAGTGTTCCGATGAAGATCCCATGGATAGGCGCATTGACTTGTGCGCTTCTCACCACGACGGCAATCCTCACCAGCCCGGCCCAGGCGCAGACTGGAGCGATGTGGGATTCCCCGCAGCTTCCGGAAACGCGAGGAGCGGTCAGGCAGTACACGCTGACTCCGCGAGGCGACGTCGACGGCTTGATCCTGAGCGACGGCACCGAGGTGAAGCTTCCGCCACATCTCACCGGCCAGATCGTATTTGCGGTCCGGCCCGGTGACGCGGTCTCGATCCGGGGCTTGCGCGCACGCGCCATCCCGCTGATCGATGCCTCGTCCATCACCAATGTCGCAAGCGGCAAGAGCGTGGTCGATAACGGTCCTCCGGACCGCGCCGGCTATGAGCAATCGTTCAACGGGAGGATCGCCTCGACCCTGCACGGCAAGCGCGGGGAGATCAACGGTGCGCTGCTTGAAGACGGCACCGTGCTCCGCCTTCCGCCGCCGGAAGCCGAGCGCCTCGCCGACTGGCTCCGTCCGGGCCAGACAATCGCGGTCCGCGGCGACGTCCTCGATAGCGCGCTCGGCAGGGTGATTGACGTGCGCGCGCTCGGAAGCTCGTCGGAACAGATGACCGAACTCGCCGGGCCGCGTCCGCCGCGCGGACCAAAGGGTGGCCCCGACCGGTTCGGCCCTCCGCCTCCACAGCCGCCTCAGCCTGGCTTCGCTCCGCCACCCCCGCCGCGAGGCTGAGGCCAAGATCTCGTTCTGCAAAGGAAATAGGAGAACAAGATGCACTGGATTGACCCCGAAAGCCTGCTGGAAATCGCGGGCACGATGGAACGCTTCATCATCAACACGCATGGCGAGGTCGACGGCTTCGTGATGAGGGATCAGGCCGAGATGCCGATCCTCGTTCATACGCCACCGCACTTGGGGGATGAAATGACGCGCGAGGTGAAAATCGGCACCAAGGTCGGAGTGCGTGGCGTCCGACCGCGCGGCGCGCACTTGATCTCGGCGGTAGCGGTAACAACGGAGAACGCTCGCCAGATCGTTGACCGCGGCCCGGAGCACGACCGGAAACACCCCAAAGCCGACCATCGCAAGATGGAAGCGAAGGGCAGGGTGCACCTCTCGCTGTTCGGTCCGAAGGGTGAACTCCGCGGAGCGCTTCTAACCGATGGCACGATCCTGCGCATCGGCCCCAAGGAAGCGAAGGAGGTCGCCGGATTACTCGCGCCGAACGCAACGGTCGCTGCGACCGGCGACGGCATCGAGACCAGGCACGGCCGCGCCATCGAAGTGAAGGCGATCGGCAGCGAGCCTGGCAGTCTCCGGCCGGTCCACAAGCCGAAGCCCAAGCACGATCATTCGAAGCCAAAACACCCGAATGAGGCGCACGCGTAGCCGCGCAAGCCGCCGTCGAGTGAGGCGGCATCGACCCGAGGTTTGTCATGTCTGAAACAGACGACCAGAAGCAGCGTGCCAACCGTGCGATCGATGCCGCCAATTTCTTCCTTGCGGACGTCCGGGACGGGCTCGGACCCTATCTTGCGATCTATCTTCTGACCGAACGGAGATGGAATGAGGCCCAGATCGGGCTGGTGATGTCGATCGCGGCTCTTGTCGGCATTCTCGCCCAAACCCCTGCCGGTGCGCTGGTCGACGCGACGAGGGCCAAGCGGCATGTGATGGTCGCCGCGGCATCTCTTGTGACGATGGCTTCGCTCCTGCTGCCGCTGTTTCCGACCTTTTGGCCGGTTGCAATCTCGCAAGGCATCGCGCATTCGGCGGGCGTCATCTTCCCGCCGGCGATTGCGGCTGTATCGCTCGGCGTGGTCGGTCCGCGCGCCTTCACGAAACGGATTGGGCGCAACGAGACTTTCAACCACGCCGGCAACGCCGGAGCCGCTGCGATCGCCGGCCTTGCGGCGTACGCGTTCGGCCCGACCGTCGTCTTCTTTCTGTTGGGGGCCATGTCGATCGCCAGCATCGCCAGCCTGCTGGCGATCCCGGAGAGCGCGATCGACCACGATGTGGCGCGGGGCCTGCACGAAACCGCGCATCACCTGCATCGAGATCGTCCTTCAGGTCTCAGCGTCCTTCTGACGTGCCGTCCGCTCCTGATCTTTGCGGCCTGCGTCACGCTCTTTCACCTCTCGAACGCGGCGATGCTGCCGTTGCTCGGCCAGAAGCTCGCGCTTCAGGACAAGCACCTCGGCACAAGCCTGATGTCGGCCTGTATCGTCGCGGCGCAGGTGGTGATGGCGCCGATGGCGATGCTGGTCGGCGCCAAAGCCGATGATTGGGGACACAAGCGATTCTTCCTCGCCGCGCTCCTCGTCCTACCCATCCGCGGCACGCTTTACACGTTCTCCGACAACACGGCCTGGCTGGTCGGCGTGCAGCTCCTGGACGGCGTCGGCGCCGGCCTTTTCGGCGCGATCTTTCCGGTGATTGTCGCCGATCTCATGCGCAATACCGGCCGCTTCAACGTGGCCCAAGGCGTGATCATCACCGCGCAGAGTCTCGGGGCCGCACTTTCGACGACGCTCGCGGGATTGGTCGTACTCGAGGTCGGCTACAGCGCAGCATTTCTGACGCTCGGCGCCGTTGCGGGCATAGGAGCTGCGGTCTGCTTCCTGGCGCTACCCGAAACACGCAGCGAAACCGGCGGGAGCCGACGCGATCGCGAGACGATCGCGCCGCCAATGCCGAGCGTCGCCGCGGAATAGTCCGAGGTGTCGTATGCTGACTGCAGGTATCATTGTTTTGGCCACCGCAGGCGTCATCGTCAGACCCTTCCGCTTGCCGGAAGCGATCTGGGCGCTCGCTGGCGCGGCAGCGCTGGTACTGTTCGGCATTCTTCCTTTCGGGGCCGCGCTCGATGGCATGCGAAAGGGTCTCGATGTCTACCTGTTCCTGATCGGCATGATGCTGATCGCGGAGCTCGCGCGGCAGGAGGGGTTCTTCGATTTTCTTGCGGCCTTTGCCGTCGAACATGCGCGAGGCTCCCCACGGCGGCTGTTCCTTTTGGTCTAACTCGTTGGAACGCTCGTCACCGTTCTCTTGTCCAATGACGCCACCGCGATCGTCCTGACGCCTGCAGTCTACGCGGCCACCCGCGCGGCCGGCGCAAAACCGCTGCCTTTTCTGCTTGTCTGCGCCTTCATCGCCAATGCCGCGAGCTTCGTGCTTCCAATCTCCAATCCCGCCAACGGCGCACGCATGCCGCACCTCAGCGAATGGTTGCGCCAGTTCGCCTTGCCGTCGCTGGCATCCATCGTCGTCACTTATCTCGTGCTGCGTGTGATCCAGCATCGCGCGTTGAAGGCCGAAACGATCGAGCACCGCGTGCCGCAACCAAAGCTCAGCCCCGGCGGCCAGTTGACCGCCTGCGGCATCGTGGCCGTCGGAATTGTTCTGATCGGAGCCTCCGCGCTCGATATGCCACTCGGACTGCCAACCTTCGTTTGCGGCGTGGTCACCACAGGTGTCGTCTTGCTCATCAGTAGGCAAGCGCCGTGGCCGGTGATGAACGGCATTTCCTGGAGCGTGCTGCCGCTGGTGGCTGGCCTGTTCGTGATGGTGGAGGCTCTCACGCGCACTGGCGCGATTGCGCAATTGAGCGACCTGCTTCGGGCCGCGGCAGCCCGATCAGCGCCGACGGCCGCCTGGTCGGCTGGTATCATCACGGCTCTCGCCGACAACATCGCCAACAATCTGCCAGTCGGTCTGATCGCGGGATCGGTGGTGGGGGGCGATCACCTTTCCCCGCAAGTGCTCGGTGCGATGTTGATCGGCGTCGATCTCGGCCCGAACCTGTCGGTGACGGGCTCGCTCGCGACCATTCTCTGGCTGGTCGCGCTGCGCAGGGAGAAGGTCGAGATCAGCGCCTGGTGTTTTCTGTGGCTCGGACTCTTGGTGATGCCGCCAGCTCTATGTGCGGCGCTGGCAACCGCGATCCGATGAAAACAATCGCAGCTTCCGAGATACTCAGCCCGTAGCGTCGCCCGCGGTGTCGGCATCGAAGATCTGAAATTCAGTCCCGAGGTCTGCCCGCGGCGAGATTGCGACATGACGCACGGCCTGGAGGGTCGGGACGTTGCTGCGGCTCATTGCCCGTGAGTTCCGTGTCCCGAGCAACGCCCGGGAGTATGTCACCATTCGCGACGCCCCGCTGCATGACTACGACTGCCACTGCCCGGAAGTGGATGGACGAGCCCGCTGCGGCTTCTCTGCTGTGCGGCGGTCCAGAAGGTTCCTTCGCAGGTCATTGCGGCGCAGCGGACCGTCCATGAGGCCGTTCTCGACATGACGCATTCATGAACTATTGCCAAGTCCGAGCCGGGATGTAGAGTTCGAGAAGTTCTAATACGCTTGAATTCGACGCCGTAGCGATTGAGGTACGATAGTTCTTTCTTTTGGGGGTCCCCCATGTTCGATCCTGCTACCACCGCGCTTTTGCGCGCGGTCCTGGACGAGGTCTGCGAAAACGTTTCCCGGACCGAGACCGGCGCCCGTACCCACGTGGCTTCGAAAATCCTGGAAGCCGCGACCAGAGGCGACACATCTCCTGATCAGCTCAAGCAGGTCGGGCGCCAGGCTCTCTCGCAAGCGCCGACCATGTGGCGCTGACTGGCCGAGGAGGCGGGGGTGAATTTCCAGGTCACGGTGCTGAAAATCCTGGTGGCTTATCCCGACGGCTTCGCCCTCATGGCCGAGCTCAAGCGCGACATGGCGATCCTGGCGACCAGCGGTCGGGACTGGGCCGACCGCACCAAGCGGTTGGCTGCCCGCGTGCCGGACCTCGACATCTTCTCGCAAGGCCTCGTCACGCGCGAAGACGGCGGCTGGAAGATCACCGCCAAGGGGCGCCTCGTCCTGGAAACGATGGAGGCGCGCACGCGCGCTGACCAGGCGATTGAGGCGGCGCCGGCGGAAAAGGTCGATGCGCCAGTGCCTCCGCTGCCGCAGCCGGCCGAGCGGGCAAGACGTCGGCGTGAACGTCGCGAGCGCCGGCGCGAGGCGCGTGAACGCGCGCGGGCGAACGCTTCCTAGTTTGCGGAGCGGTGGCCCTTCAGAAGAAGGCTGCCAGATCCGGGCCGTCGCTCATTGCGGCGATAAGGGAGAGCAGCACGTCCAGGCCGCAAAAGATCGCGACGGACTTGAACTCAACGACGTCGATGCGGCGGGCGCCGATCGCTATGCGTAGGCCGATTTCGCGGGTGCGTTCGATCTCGGGCGGCCGAGATCATCCTGACGAGGGCCTCCCCGATTTGGACCTACGAAGAGATGTTGGCGTTTTGGGTGAACAAACAACCAAGAGGGTCTTTGCGAAGCGTCTAACTGCCAGCGTTCAAGTGAGCCGTCGCCGCGCCCTACAGCATCGGTTCAAATTGGCAGTGAACCAACAATTCGGAGACCGAGGCGTTGTTCGGCAGCATGAGAACGGTCTCGACCAGCCGCGCGATATCACCGGGTTGGCTCATCTCATGACGAGGAATTTCGTCATCGTTCAGTGTCATGTCGGTGGCGACGTAGCCGGGGCATACGACAGTGGCCCGGATTCCCGCTGCGCGACCCTCGCGGCGGATGCCGTGCGTCAGCGCGACCACGGCGAACTTGGTCATGGCATAGCCGATGTTGCTGCCCACGCGCTTGCCGGACAATGAACCGAGATTGACGACGCGCCCATGGCCACAGACGGCAAGATGCGGCAGCGCCGCCCGGACGACGCGCAGCGGACCTTTGACGTTGATCCGCCACATCTCTTCTAGTTCTTCCTCGCCCTCATCGGACACGCGGACCCTCGGGTTGATGCCAGCGGCGTTGACGATGGCGTCGACGCCACCCCATCGCGCGAGCGTGGCCTTGACCCATGACACGGGGCTTGCGGCATCGCCGGCGTCATAGCGGTGCGTCATCAACCGGTCGCTCTCTTGAAGGTTGCCGGGGTTGCGAACACCCGCCGACACACGGAACCCGGATGCCAGGAGGCGATCGACGACGGCGCGTCCGATGCCACGCGAGGCGCCTGAGACCATGACGATCCGATTGTTGACCTCCAGCATGGTCGTTTGTCTCTCGCGCGTGAGCCAAAGGCGGCTCGGACAAATTTACGGCGCTGGCCGAGAAGCGAGTAAGAGCAATTCACTCTGCCGCTATCGGTCGCGCTTATGGGAGACTCGGCGCACCGCAGAGCTATCGGCCATGCTTATGAGGGCAGACCGAATCCATTCTATCCGCACTTGCCGATGTGAACGTAGTGTTCCGCCGCTCCGCTTGATCGCAAGAGAGCCATGCGGATGGGATTTGCAGACTATCGAACGGCATTGGTAACGGGTGCGTCCTCGGGCATCGGGGCCGCGACGGTCCGCCGTCTGAGCGACGAGGGACTCGAGGTTTACGCGATCGGGCGTAACTCCGAACGGCTGACACGCTTGTCCGCGCAGACGGGCTGCCGCGCCTGTGTGGTCGACCTGAACGATACGCGCGCGCTGACAGAGCTCGCAAAAGCGGCTGCATTCGACGTTCTCGTCAATAATGCGGGCCAGTCCCGGCGCGGGAGTATTCTCAACACCGCCGCTGAGGACGTCGATACACTCGTGGACGTAAATCTGCGAGCGGTTGTCCATCTCACGCGCTTGATCGTGCCGGAAATGGCAAAGCGTGACCGTGGCCACGTCGTGAACGTCTCCTCCATCGCCGGCCACTATGCGTTCGGCGAGAACGCGACGACGTTCAATTCCTCGGTCGCCTACCACGCGACCAAGGCCGGCATCCATTCGCTGACGAAGCAATTGCGCGTCGATCTTTACGGCACCCGCGTTCGCGTCACCGAGGTATCGCCGGGGCGGGTTGCGACCGCCATTTTCGGCGATCCAGACGAGGGCGGTGAAGGGGACACCCGTTTCGTTGGCGCATTCGAGACCCTCCAACCTGAAGATATCGCGGACGCGATCGCGTTCGCGGTGGGAACGCCGATCCGCATGAATGTCGCCACACTCGAGGTCGTTCCGACGCTCCAGGTCATCGGCGACCTGCGATTTGCGCGTCGGTCTGAGGCCGCGCAACTGACAATGATTGACGACGGAGCTGACAATGCCTGAACTTGCGAACCGCCTGAAGACTGTAAAGGTGTCCGCCTCGGCGGCCATGACAGACAAGGCGCGAGAACTCCGCGATGCCGGTGTCAAGATCGTCAGCCTGTCGTCCGGCGAGCCCGATTTTCCGACGCCGGAGCATGCGATCGAGGCTGCCCACAAGGCGGCACTGGCGGGGGACACGAAATATCCGGCGATGCCGGGCACGGTGGCGCTCCGAACCGCAGTGCAGCGTAAGTTCAAGCGCGAGAACAATCTCGACTATGCCCTCGATGAGATCCTGATCGCCAATGGCGGTAAGCAGATCATCTTCAACGCGCTGTTCGCCACGTGCAATCCCAGCGACGAGGTGGTCATTCCAGCCCCCGGCTGGATCACCTACGCGGACATAGTTCTCTTGGCTGAGGCGAAGCCCGTGTCCGTGCCTTGCCCGGAAAACAACCAGTTCAAATTGCGACCGGCAGACCTCGAGGCAGCGATCACGCCGAGAACCAAGTGGCTGATCCTGAACTTCCCGAACAACCCGACCGGCGCGGCCTGCTCGCGCGCCGAGATGCGCGCGATCGCGGACGTCATGCTGAAATACCCTGACGTCTGGATCCTGACCGACGATATCTATGAACACCTCACCTATGACGGCTTCGAATTCTGCACCATCGCCGAGGTCGAGCCGAGATTGAAGGAGCGTGTCGTCACCGTCAACGGCGCTTCCAAGGCCTACGCCATGACGGGCTGGCGGGTCGGCTATTGCGGCGGTCCGAAGGAACTGATTGCCGCTATGACCAACGTCCATGGTCAGGCGACCGGCGGAATCTGCACGCTGAGCCAGGCAGCCGCCGTGGCGGTTCTGGACGGCCCGCAAGGTTACCTGAAGGAGCGCGCCAACATCTATCGCGATCGGCGCGACCTCGTGGTTTCGCTGCTCAATCGAATCCCCGGGATCACCTGCCACAAGCCGGAGGGCGCGTTCTACGTGTTCCCGAACATCGCCGGCTGCATCGGCAAGACTTCAACGGGTGGGCGTCGGCTCGAGACCGACGCCGACTTCATCTCGGCCCTGCTCGAGGAGCAGCACGTCGCCGCTGTTCACGGCGGAGCTTACGGAATGAGCCCGTATTTCCGGATCTCTTACGCGACCGACACGGAGACCCTGAAGGAGGGCTGCCGGCGCATCGGCAATTTCTGTGAAGGCTTGCGCTGAGGGAAGGCGCCAGAAGAGGCGGCTTGGTGGTCCGCCCTTGGGCAGGATGCCGCAGCCATTGTCATAACCGTTTGCAATGCCCCTAAACGAAGACAATCATGGCCCAGTCAGGAGGCGAAGATTAACCTTCGCCTAAAGAGGGGCAGGTCTTGGGATCGCGCAGTCGAGGACGGCCAGTAATGACCAGCGACGGAGCGGTGGTGGTGAGTGTCCACCCAGAGACCCGACGGGGGTCGCGGTGGAGCCTCCACTTGCCCGCGGGACTCCTGGCGCTCCCGCTGCTGCTCTTCCTGGCCTATTTCTTCTTTTATCCCGCAATCGCGCTGCTGTTCTCGAGCATACAAACCCAAAACAGCCAGGGGATCATCGGACGTCCGTTCACGATCGCGCACTATGCAAGGCTCGTCAATGTCGACCTCTATGCGCGGGTGTTCTGGACGACGCTCCGGATCAGCCTGATCACGTCGGCGCTCGCGACCGTGCTGGCCTATCCGGTCGCCCTGGTGATGGTGAAGAGCAGGCCTCTCGTCACGCGGATCATCACGCTCATCGTCATCGCGCCGCTCGTCGTCAGCGTGGTCGTGCGCGGATACGGATGGCAGCTCATCCTGGCGAACGGCCCGAAGGGAATGCTGAACTGGATCATGATGACGCTTCATATCGTCGATGGACCGGTTTCGATCCTCTATACCGAGAAAGCCGTAGTCATCGGGTCGCTGCACGTCTTCTTCCCGATGATGGTGCTGCCGCTGGCCTCGGCGCTCGGCAAGATCGATCGCAATCTGGAGGACGCGGCGCGCGTTCTCGGCGCGCCCTGGTGGAAGGTTTTCCTGCGGATCACGCTGCCCTTGAGCATGCCTGGTTTCGTGGCGGGCTTCACGCTGGTGTTCTCGCTGACGGCCGGCTCGTTTGTCATTCCCGCCATCCTGGGCGGCGCCTCGGCACTCATGCTGGGCAATCTGATCGAGCAGCAGATCTTCGTCGTGTACGACTGGCCGTTCGGTGCCGCGATCGCCGTGGTGCTGGTCGGCGTCGTGTTCGCCGTCAACGGCTTCTCGATGTGGTTGCTCGAGGGGCGTCGTCTTCGGAGGTCGGACTGATGGACGAGCAATTTTCCGGCGTCGGCGCCTATATCCTCTACACGATCACGACGGCGATGATGATCTTCATCATGGCGCCCCTGCTGCTCGTGATGGCGGCTTCGGTTTCCGATTCCTACTTCGTTACCTTCCCGCCGCAGGGCTTCACGCTGAAATGGTACGTCAAGGTCCTCGGCGATCGGGACTTTCTCGAAGCCATGCGGCTGAGCATCCTCCTCGCGCTCGGCACGACCGCGGGATCGCTGCTCTTCGGCGTGCCTGCGGCCTTTGCGCTGGTGCGCGGAAACTTCTTCGGGGTGGCCGCCATCAAGGGCTTCCTGCTCTCGCCGTTGATCTTCCCCGCGCTCGTGACGGGTCTCGCGCTGCTCCAGGTTCTCACCAGGCTCGGCTCGACGGATGCCCGGCTGAACCTCCTGATCGGGCATATCGTCGTGACCTCGCCCTACGTCATCCGGACCGTAATCACCAGCCTGCAACTGGTCGACGAGAATCTTGAGGATGCCGCACGCACGCTCGGTGCGAACCGGTTGCGGACCTTCTGGCGGGTGACGCTGCCGCAGATCGCCTCCGGCGTCGCCGCCGGCGGACTGTTCGCCTTCATGGTGTCGTTCGACAATTACCCGGTCACGATGTGGCTGGCGAACTCCGAATATTCGCCGGTGCCGCTCGTCTTGATGCGGCAGCTCGTCAACGTTTTCGATCCCTCGGTACCGGCGATGTCGACGATCATCATCCTGATGGCGATGGTCGGCGTCTTGATTTTGGAAAAACTAGTAGGCCTCCGCCGCGCGCTGGCCGCCTGAGTTGCTTTCGTAGATGGAGATTGGACCATGAGACTGACGCGTAGGACTCTCATCAAGGCCGGTGCATCCACCCTTGCTTTCCCGACGATCATCAATCACGCCTGGTCGCAGGACGCCAAGCAGCTCCACGTTGGCGTCTACAACTCCGCCCTCGGCAGGCTGATCCAGAAGGAAGTCATTCCGAAATTCGAGGCCGAGTTCAAATGCCGCGTCTTCACGACCGAAGGCGCCACGCTCTCCAACATTGCCGCGCTACGCGCAACCCGCGATACGCCGCGATTCAGCGTCATGATGATGGATGATGTCGGCATCCCCCAGGCCAAGCAGGAGGGCCTGATCGGAAAGCTCGACGCCGACAAGATCCCCAACCTCGCGAAAGTTTATCCGCGATACATCTTCGAGGACGGATTCGGTGTCGGATTCTCGATCTCCAGCGCGGCGATGTTCATCAACCCGCAGGTGACCAAGCCGCTCAAGAGCTACGAGGAAATCTTCGACGCGAAGTATCGCAAGCAGATCCTTTTGAACACGCCAAAGAATACCCAGAGCGTGCTGATGCTCATCGTCGCAGCCTCGCTCGTCACGGGCAAGCCGTTCAAGGAAGCGCAATATTTGGTCGACCAGGGCTGGGACAAGCTGGCGACGCTCAAGCCGAACGTGCTGACGATCTACGATAGCGAGGCGCAGGTCCTCCAGGTCGCGCAAGGTCAGGCGACGATCGGCGGCATCGAATATTCGAAGGCAATTTATCCGCACACCGCCAAGGGACTGCCAATCGACATGACCTTCCCGAAGGAAGGCGCCTTCACCGGCATCAACAGCATGACAATCGTCAAGAATGCACCGGAGCCGGAGCTGGGAGCGGCCTTCATCAACCGCATCCTCGACCCGACGGTCGCCAAGATGCTCTCCGAGCAGACGCTGAGCGCGCCGTCGGTCAGCGGCATCGACTTCAAGCCGGAGACGGCGAAGTTCCTTGCCTATCCCGACACGAAGGCGACCGATCTCGGGCTGTTCACGCCGGACTGGAACTTCATTGTCCCGCGTCGGGGTCCCTGGCTGGAGAAGTATAACGAGGTGTTCACGAGCTGAGGGTCGTCATGAAGTCTTCAGAAGTCAGGCTCGAGCGCCTCAGCAAGGAGTACGGCCGCATGGTCGCGGTCGACAACGTCTCCCTCGCGATCGAGCCGGGCCATATGGTGGCCCTGCTTGGTCCGAGCGGATGCGGAAAGACGACATGCCTGCGCATGATCGCCGGATTGATCCGTCCGACATCCGGCGATGTCTTTGTCAACAACGCAAAAGTGACCGGCCTTCCGGTGCATCGTCGCAACATCGGGATGCTGTTCCAGAACTACGCGCTGTTCCCGCACATGACGATCGAGGAGAACATCGCGTTCGGCCTCGAGATGCGGGGGGTCGGCAAGGCTGAGGCTGCTCAGAAGGTCGCCGCCGCGCTCAATCTCGTCCAATTGTCGAGCTTCGGGAAGCGGTATCCGGCCCAGCTCTCGGGCGGCCAGCAGCAGCGCGTGGCGCTCGGCCGGGCCATCGTGATCGAACCCGCAATGCTGCTGCTCGACGAGCCCCTGGGCGCGCTCGACAAGGGCCTTCGCGAGAGCATGCAGGTCGAGCTGCGCGCCCTGCAACGCAGGTTGGGCCTCACCACCATCATGGTCACGCACGATCAGGACGAAGCCCTGACCATGGCCGACAAGATCGTCGTGATGCGCGACGGCAAGCTCGAGCAGGTCGGCTCGGCCACCGAGATATATCAGCGTCCGGCCTCGAAATTCGTCGCGCAGTTCATCGGCGCGTCGAATCTGTTCGAGGGTAAAGTCGAGCAACGGAACGGGAACGGCGCGATCATTGAGGTATCGCAGGACTTGCGGCTTCAGGTCGATCAGGTGCCAGCTTCCGTCGACGACATCATGGTCTCGATTCGGCCGGAAGCAATCATCGTGGAGGAGGACGGAACGGTGGATCGCCCCAACAGCGTGGCTGCACGCATCGATCAGGTCGTCTATCGCGGCTTCGTCAGCCATTACTACCTGAGAACGGCGAGCGGTCAGCAGCTCATCGTCTTCGAGCAGAACCAAACGCAGCAATCCGGTCATCGCTATGCCGTGGGGCAGCAGGTCGTTGCGCGCTGGAACGCGCCGAGCAATCACGTCATCGCTCGGAATTAGAAATCGGGTGCGCGGCCGCATATCATCGCACCGGGCGCTGCGCGCGCTTGCGGCCGCGCGCTGTCCAGTCTGTCAAGATATCCGGGCGAGCAATCGATATCCGCTATACCCGCAGAGCGACAACGTGTTGGTTCGCCTCAAGCGCAGCATCTAGATTGGTAGCGTGACTGCGCCGCTGCGCGTCGATCCGGAGCGTTATTTGTCGATCAACCGTCCTGCTTCTCCCTTCGTCGGCGTGCTCGAGAAGGATCCCAAGATCAGCCTGATCGGCACGCTGGCCATGCTGGTGGAGGCGCCGGGGGAGTTCGACCTCGTTCAGCAGGGGCGCATTTGGTCGCTTGCCGACGTCGTGTCGTCCTGGCCCAATGTCGAGGAAGCCGTCGTCGGAGTGACCAGTGTCATGCTGACATTCGAGCGGCCGCCCGAGGATATTGGTGCGCTGGCGGCTTCGATCATCGAGTTGTGGCATCGCCTCAGCCCGCGCAATTCCGACGGCAAGCTGATCGAGATTCCCGTCATCTATGGCGGCGAGATCGGCTTCGATTTGCCGGCGGTCGTAGCGCGTTCGGGGCTGTCGGCACACGAGGTCATCACGATCCACAGCGCGGGCGAATATACAGTCTGCGCAATCGCGAGCTCGCCGGGCTTCGGCTATCTCCATGGCCTCGATCCCAGAATCTTCATGCCGCGCAAGACGGTGCCCTCGCTCAACATGCGCGCGGGTTCGGTGACGATCGGCGGGATGCAGACCGGCGTTGCCGTGCTCACGAGCCCGAACGGGTGGAACGCAATCGGCTGGGCCGAGATCCCGATGTTCGATCCCCTGAGCGAGCAGCCGTCGCTGATGATGCCTGGCGATCGAGTGAGGTTCATGATCGATCGGATCGAACTATGATCGAGATCCTGACCAGTCACGCCTTCAACACGATCCAAGATCTGGGCCGCCGCGGCGCGCGCCGCTTCGGCGTGAGCACGTCAGGTGCGATGGACCCCGTCGCCATAGAGACCGGCAACGCGCTGCTCGGCAACGAGAGGGACGCCGCTGGCATCGAGGTGCAGACATTTCCGTTCCGGCTGCGCTTTGGCGCAGACAGCGCGTTTGCGCTAACCGGAGCCGATTGTGATGCGAAGCTGGGCGACCGGTCCGTGCCGCCCTGGTGGTGCACGCGGGCAAGAGCGGGAGACGTCCTCATGATCGGTCCGCCCCGGCGCGGCGCGCGCGCCTATCTGACTCTCGCCGGAGGGATCGACGTTCCCCGCGTACTGGGCTCGCGCAGCACGCACCTTCGCGCCGCTTTCGGCGGGCTGGATGGGCGCGCCTTGCAGGCTGGCGATATCGTCCCGGTCGGAGCGCAGCGAGAGGACGGCGCGCGCTGTGATTTCGGCACTGAGCCGCCCGAGCTGACGATCGCGGAGATCGAACCGTCAGAGGATCGCGTACTCCGCTTGCGCCTCATGCGGGCAGGCGAGCACGATCTGTTTTCGAAGGAGATGCAGGCCACGTTCTGGTCCACGCGCTGGAAGATCAGCGCGCAGAGCGATCGCGGCGGATATCGGCTCACGGGCGGGCAACTGACCTTGGCCGAGCCGGTCGAGATGCGCTCGCACGGCGTTGTCGCCGGCGTGGTGCAAGTGCCGCCGTCGGGTGAGCCGATCATCCAGATGAGCGATGCCAATACGGCCGGCGGCTATCCAAAGATCGCGGCCGTGGTTCAAGCCGATCTCTGGCGTCTCGGTCAGGCGCGGCCGGGATCGTTCATCGCCTTCCGCGAAGTCAGCTATGAGGACGCCGTTGCAGCCATGGCGCCCCTCAACGCCTACATCGACAAGGTGCGTGCAACGGCCGATCTCTATCGAGCGCTCTGAACAGCAACAATCAAGAAGGATGGTGCAATCATGAAAGTCGGCATCAATTCGGACATGGGCGAGGGCTTTGGCAACTATCGCATCTGTGACGACGAAGCGCTCATGTCCATCATCTCCTCGGCCAATGTTGCGTGCGGCTTCCACGCCGGCGATCCCATTATTATGGATCGCATGGTTCGGATGGCCAAGGTGAAGGGCGTCGAGGTCGGCGCCCATCCGGGCCTGCCGGATCTGCTCGGATTCGGTCGTCGCGTGATCCAGATGGATGCCGCCGAGCTGGAGAAGCACATGGTCTACCAGATCGGCGCGCTCCAGGCGATCGCAGCCAATGCCGGCCACCGCGTGACTCATGTCAGCTTCCACGCCGCGATGGGCAACATGGTGAATGCCGATCCTGACATGGCCGACGTCGTCGCCCGCGCGATCGCGAACATCGATCGCGATTTCATCGTGTTCTCGCAGCCCGACGCCGAGATCGTTCGTGCCGCACGCAAGGTCGGCCTGCGCGTGCTGACGCTCTTCCTGGCGGATCGCGCCTATGACGAGAACGCTCATCTCGTCTCCCGCAAGCTCCCCAATTCTGTCATCACCTCGCCGCAGGTTGTGGCCGAGCGGGTGCAGAGGTTCCTCGATAGCGGCACGGTCAGGACGATCGAAGGCAAGACGATCAAGGTCGAGGCGCGCTCGATTCTCATTCACAGCGATACGCCCGGATCGGTGAGCCTTGCGGGCACGGTGCGGCGCGTGATCGAGCATGGGGGTGGCGAGATCGCGCCGGCCAGTGCGCTGGTCAACTAGGCGCGGAGATTGTCGGGACGAATCCGCGCGATTGGCGTCCCATAGCCGATCAGCGCGCCTGTCTTCGCGAGGACGGCATCGAGGATACCGGGCGACGGCGACAGAACCGGCGCATGGATCAGACCGACCTTGATGAGGCCGACGATTGCGCCGGCCTCAACCCGTTGGCCGGGCTCGACAAACGGTGCGGCTCGCCAGGGATGTGCCGCAAGGAAATGTCCCGCGACGTCAGCCATTGCGAGGACGTGATTATCTGCATCGGGGCTGGAGACCGCTGCGGCGACTTGCGACGATGCGCCGCTCTCCACGACGAGCTTCAACGACTGCGTCTCGTTCTCGATCTCGATCGATGCGAGGCCCGAAGTTTCCAGCAGCCTTGCCAGGCGTTCGATATGGGTTGCATCTAGCTGCATCGGCCAAGCTCCGCGGAAAGTCGAACGTTGGTCCTGAGACGATCGAGGTAGGTCGAAATATCAGACTCGGCCGCAACGGCATCCGCGTAGGCGGTCTGCTCGAACCGCAGCTTGGCACCAAGCCGCGCCTGTCCGACGCGCCAGAGATCGGCCCTGATCACGGTCGCGATCTTGGGATAGCCGCCTGATGTTTGCGCGTCCCGCATCTGGATGATCGGCTGCCCGTTTGGCGGAATCTGGATGACGCCCGGCACGATTCCGTGCGAGCGCTTCTCGATCGGGGCGACCGGCTTCACGGCGGGACCTTGCAGGCGATAGCCGTAGCGGTTGCTCTGCGGCGTGATCTTCCAGCTGCTGCGCCAGAACAGGTCCTGCGTAGCGCTGTCGAATCCATCGTATTCGGCGGCGACCACCACTCTGACCACGATGTCACCTTCCGACGCGTTCCGGGCAAGCGCGAGGTCGGCTGGCTCGACCCCAAGCTCTCCGATGCGCTTCGTCAGGCTGGGCGCTGTGCAAGGCAGCATGTCGCCGGCTTGCAGAGGGCGCCCGTGAAAACCTCCGAATTCGCCGCGGAACTGGGTGCTTCGCGATCCCAGCACCATGGGAACGTCGATGCCGCCGCTGACGGTCAGGTAGCATCTTGCGCCGCGCGACATTGCCTTGAGCGTGAGAATGTCTCCGCCGCCCGCCTGCAAGCGCCACCACGGCGGTATCGTTCGCCCGCCGATCTCGGCCTCGACGTCCGCGCCGGTGAGTGCGAAGGCGACATCCCCATGAAAGCGGAGCTTGAAAGGCGTCATGGGGATCTCGACGCAGGCGGCGTTCTCCTCATTGCCAAGCAGGATGTTACCGGCGCGCAACGCGACATCGTCCATGGCGCCCGACGTGCCGACGCCAAACCGATATTGGTCGAGGCGGCCGAGGTCCTGCACGCTGGCGGGGCCGATCGCTGACAGGATCTCGATCAACGGATCACCCGTTCGATCTCGAAGCGGATGGTGTCGCCGGGTGCCAGCGCGGCCGCAGTCGGCCACGACGGATCGAAGAACGTCCAGTTCGTATGTCCGATGGCATGCCAGCCACTGGGCCCTGGCGAAGCCGATACGCCGGTCTGCGATCCGCCGATCGAGACCGAGCCGCCCGCGGACCGTTGCAGCGGCGTCTGCCGCCGCGGCATGGTGATGCGGGGGTCCATGCCGCCGAGATAGCAATAGCCGGGATGACTGCCGAGCGCGAACACGGTGTAGAGCGGCGCGGCGTGGATCGACACCACATCGTCGATGGACAGGCCGGTGTAATCGGCAACGTCCTTGAGGCACAGTCCGATCTCGCCGCCATAGGTAACCGGCAGCCTGATCTCCCGGCCTTCGATCGCCAGCTCCTGCGCCTCGTCCCATCCGTCGTTGAGCGCGGCGATCAGGGAGTCGATCTCGCGGGGAGGAGTTTCAAAAGTCAGCATGAGATTGGTGATGCCGGGGATCGCTTCGCGGATTCCTGGCCATTTCGATGCAATTGCGGCAAGCGCCCAGATGCGCTGCTGATGCGGCAGGTCGAATGTCCCGGGCGCTTCGAACAGAAGCGCGGTGGTGCCGAGCAGGCTGATCCGCGGCCGCTCCGGATCCGTCATTCCGCGGCCCTCCGCTCAGCCATCCAATGCTCGAGATGATGAATGTCGTAACCACCTCGGCAGAATGTCGGGTCCGACAGGATGGCCTGATGCAGCGGCACGTTGGTCCGAATGCCCTCTACGCGCAGCTCGGACAATGCCACGCGCGCACGCGCCAGCGCTTCATCGCGCGTGGCGCCATGGGCGATGAGCTTGCCGATCAGTGAGTCATAGTGGCGTGGCACATTGGCGCCAGCGACGATGTGCGTATCGACGCGGATGCCGATGCCGCCGGGCACATCCCAGCGCGTCACCGTGCCGGGCGAAGGCGCGAAAGTGGCTGGATCCTCGGCATTGATGCGAAATTCAACCGCGTAGCCTGTCCGCGTGATGTCTCCTTGGGAGATCCGCAACGGTTCGCCGCGCGCGACACGGATCTGCTCCTTGACGATGTCGATCCCGGTCGTCATCTCCGTGACCGGATGCTCCACCTGCACGCGCGTGTTCATTTCGATGAAGAAGAACTGTCCGTCCTCATAGAGGAACTCGAACGTGCCCGCGCCGCGATAGCCGATGCGGCGACAGGCCTCGATACAGCTTGCGCCGACGCGCTCGACCAAGGCGCGGTCGATGCCGGGCGCCGGCGCCTCCTCGACAACCTTTTGGTTCCTGCGCTGGAGCGAGCAATCGCGATCGCCGAGCCAGAGATGATTATCGTGCTGATCGCACAGGACCTGAATCTCGATGTGGCGCGGCCTTTCGAGAAATTTTTCGATGTAGACCGCGGCATTCTTGAAGGCCTTGCTCGCTTCAGCGCGTGTCATCGCTAGCGCGTCATCGAGTTCTTTCTCAGTGCGCACGATGCGCATGCCCCGGCCGCCGCCCCCGCCAGCGGCCTTGATGATCACAGGATATCCGATCTCCCGCGCGATGGCGCGGACATCAGAGGCATCCTCAGGCAACGCGCTGTCCGGGCCGGGCACGCAAGGCACACCCGCCGCCCGCATCGCACGCTTGGCGGCGACCTTGTCGCCCATGGTGCAGATGCAATCCGCCGGCGGGCCGATGAAGGTGAGGCCGGCCTGCGCGACCCCGGCAGCGAATTCCGCGCTTTCCGACAAGAATCCGTAACCCGGGTGAATGGCCTGCGCGCCGCTGACCTCCGCTGCGAGCAAGATCGCCGCCGGATTGAGATAGGTGCTGCTGGCCGCGGCTGGTCCGATGCAGAGCGCTTGATCCGCGAGCGCGACGTATCGCGCATCTCGGTCCGCTTCCGAATGGATGACGACGGTCTTGAGGCTCATCGTCCGGCAGGCGCGCTGGATGCGAAGCGCGATCTCGCCGCGATTGGCAATCAAAACCTTGTCGAACATCAGGAGGGGCCTGCGAGTCGGATCCGAAACAGCGGCTGTCCCGCTTCGATCTCGTGCCCATCCTCGGCGAGAACGGCAAGGACGACGCCCGATGTCTCAGCGGAGATGTCAATGAACGTCTTCATCGCCTCGACGATGCATATCTTCTGACCTACCTCGATAGTGGAGCCGACCTCAACGAGTGGCGGTTCGCCCGGTGCCGCTGCCCGATAGAACACACCGTGCATTGGTGCAGGCACGACGATTTCGTCTGAGTTAGCTACCGCTGGCGGGCCGATCTCGTGGCCGTTGACACGAACTTCGCGGAAATCCTGCATGACCGAAGGTGGTCCGGCGGCCTCCGCCCGGGGCGTGGAGTTCTTCACAATTCGAACGCGGGTCCCGTCCTCCGTGAACTCCAGCTCCGCGATGTGCGATCGCGAGACGAGGTCGACGAGTTGTTCGATTCTAGCGAGATCCACGGCGATCGTTCCCGGCGTAGGGCCCCTCGGCTGTCAGGTCGCGGTCTGGCGCTGTCTTTGCGCAAAGTTGAGACCGCCGACGACTTGTTGGGTCGGCAGCACCTCCATGAACGCGACATTCATGCGCGCCGGCGAGCCGACCGCAAAGGCGATCGAATTGGCGATGTCGTCCGGTTGCAGCGCATCATAGTCGTCGAAGAAACGGCGCTTGGCTTCGGCAAGGTCGCCCAAGAGCCGTCCGAAAACCTCGGTCTCGACGCGCGCCGGCGAAATCTCGGTTACTCGGACGCGCGTGCCATAGAGGTCGACGCGCAACTGCTGAGAGAGCGAATGGATGCCGGCCTTCGTCGCGTGGTAGACGGTGTTGCCGCCGGCGAAGGCATAATGGCCGGCAATCGACGAAATATTGACGATGTGGCCACGGTCGCGCTTGGCCATGCCGGGCACGACCAGGCGTGTGAGATGCAGCACGGCGCGCAAATTGACGTCGATCAGGGCATCGACGTCCTCAGGCGTGGTGTCCAGGATATTTCCCCGCCGGGACTGGCCGGCATTGTTGATGAGAACGTCGAATTCAGCCGTGTGCGCCAGCGCAGTCAGAGCGTCGAGGTTGCTGATATCGAGGGCGCAGGGGCGGCAGCCGGTCGCCGCAGACAGGGTCTTGAGCCGCTCGGCATCGCGCGCCACCGCATAGACATCGAGCCCTTCAGCCTTCAGGCGGCGAACCGTCGCCTCGCCGATGCCTGAAGAGGCGCCTGTCACCAATGCCGTTCGATAGTCCGAAAATCCCATGGGCTGTGGCTCCCTCGTGGAGCCTTACCTATAGGCCCGGCAGGTTCCTGGTGGTAAGAACATTTCGTTCTAGTCCTATAGCTCCAGCGTATCGCTGCGGTCGTAACCTCGTTGCTGGGAACCTCGTATTGGATACTCGTCGCTTAGAGGCGTTCGTCAAAGTCGTCGATCTCGGAAGCATGTCGCGCGCGGCGAAAATGCTCAATATTGCTCAGCCGGCGCTGAGTCAGCAGATCGCGAGCCTGGAGGTCGACTTCAAGCGCAAGCTGCTGGACCGCAGCGCAAGGGGCGTCATGCCGACCGAGGCGGGCCGGATTCTCTACCGCTATGCGAAATCGATCCAGCGTCAGATCGAGGAGGCGCGGCGCACGATACTGGAGAACCGGTCGGGGCTGACGGGCAACGTGACGATTGGTCTTGCGCCACTCAGCTCGGCGGCCTTGCTTGCGACCCCGCTGCTGACGCAGGTCCGGGAACGCTATCCCGGAATCGTGCTGCACATCTACGATAGCTCCGGGGTCATGCTCAGCGAAATGATGCTGAAGGGCAGTATGGACATCGCCGTCCTCTATGGCGATCGTCCGGTGACCGGCCTCGATTACAAGCCGCTGATGCGCGAGTATTTCTATCTTGTCGCACCGCGTAGCCTGTATGCGAACCAGGAGCCATCGAAGGAGGTTTCGGCCGAAGAGGTTGCGCAATTTGACCTGCTTCTTCCCTATCGGGAGTCCTTCCTGCGGCAGACGGTCGAGCGGGTCTGCGCCGAGGCTGGACTTCGCCCGCGCATCGTCGCCGAGATCCATTCGCAATCGACTCTGTCTTCGGCGATCGCGGCCGGAATGGGGGCAGCCGTGCTGCCCATGTCCATCGCAAAGGAATTGCCGAACCTGGATAAACTCTGCATTCGGCGGATCAACGCGCCGTCAGCCTCGCAACAGATGTCGCTGTGCATCTCGGACAATGTCGCCTTGTCCGACGCGGCATTCGCCGTCTACAAGATATTGCTGGAGATCATCGCAAAGGACTGGGGGCCTTTCGATTTCGCGGCGGATCCGAACTCCGCCACAGCGATCTCGACCGCGTCTTCGAATGGCTCGGACGAGGAGCTATAACGAAATGCGATGCGGCAATCCTAAAATCTGAAATTCTCGAAGGTCGGGCGGTGGACTAATGGGGAATAGCGCAGATTGCGGACCCGTTTGCGGACTCCCTTTTTGCGGACTGTTGGGAGGGACCATGGTTCACGTCATCAGAACGTTCGATCGGCCGGCCACCGACCTCGTGGAGCGGATCAAGCAATATCCTCCATCCACCCTGCATGAGGCGCAGGGGCGAACGGGCGCGTTGACGTCGCGGATCAAGCCAATCTATCCGGGCATGCGGGCCTGCGGACCGGCGTTCACCGTGAGCTGCCATCCCGGCGACAACATGATGCTCATTACCGCGATCTCGCTGGCCAAGCCGGGCGACATCCTGATCGTGAGCGCAGGTGACCATCCGGAGCAGGGCGGTTTCGGCGAGGTGCTTGCGACGGCCTGCGTCGCCAAGGGCCTTGCGGGCCTCGTCACTGATGCCGGCGTGCGCGACGGCCCGGCGATCCGCAACACCGGCTACCAGGTGTTCTCCCTCGGACTGTGCATGAAAGGGACCGTCAAGGAAACCCTCGGCACCATCAATCAACCGATCGTCATCGGCGGCATCGCCGTACGTCCCGGCGATATCATCAGCGCCGATGATGATGGTGTGGTCATCGTTCCCAAGGAGAACATCGCTGACGTTTGCGCCAAATCCGCCGCGCGCGAGGACAAGGAGGCCAGCGTGATGAAAGCACTCAAGGCCGGTGGCGACATTCTCGAACTCTCCGGCATCGGCAAGGTGCTCGAATCCAAGGGTTGCACCTTTTCCTGACCGGGCGGTGGGGCAACCTGCCCCATAGTCTCTGCACGTGGCTCCTGGATTCCGAAAAGCGTGACATTTTGCGATCAATGCGGATCCGTCGCTTTGGCGTGACGGACGAAAGGAGATCCTATGACAGCCATTCTCGGATCGGGCGAGCATCGCTATCGCGTCGTCGACAATTGGGCGAAGCTGCCGGACGGGTGGCAACTCACCGATGTCGCCTCCGTCGCGGTCGACAGCCGCGACCGCATCTACGTCTTCAACCGCGGCGAACACCCGATGGTGGTGTTCGACCGCGAAGGGAATTTCCTGCGCAGCTGGGGCGAGGGGCTGTTCAGCCGCGCGCACGGGCTGCACATCGACGCCGACGACAATCTCTATTGCACCGATGACGGCGATCACACCGTGCGCAAATGCACCACTGACGGCAATGTGCTGCTGACCATCGGTGTGCCGCAAAAGCCCGCAGCCTTTATGAGCGGTGAGCCCTTCCATCGCTGCACGCACACCGCGCTGTCGCCGAAGGGCGACATCTACGTCTCGGACGGCTACGGCAATGCGCGCGTCCACAAGTTTACCCCCGAGGGCAAGCTTATCAGGAGCTGGGGCGAGCCGGGCACCGATCCCGGCCAGTTCAACATCGTGCACAACATCGCGGCCGATGCGGACGGCTGGGTTTACGTCGCCGATCGCGAGAACCATCGCGTGCAGGTGTTCGACGGAAATGGCAGATACGAGACACACTGGAACAATCTGCATCGTCCCTGCGCACTGTGCTGTTGCGGCGGCAAGCAGCCGACCTTCGCCATCGGCGAACTCGGGCCCGGAATGCCGGTCAATCGCAAGGTGCCCAATCTCGGGCCGCGACTGTCGATCGTGGATGCCAAAGGCAACCGCATCGCCCGCCTCGGCGGCGAGAACGGCCCCGGCATCGAGACCGGAAAATTCCTCGCCGCACGGCATAGCGCTCGACTCCAGAGGCGATATGTATGTCGGCGAGGTCGGCGTCACCGACTGGAAGACGAATTTCCCGGATGAGGCAATGCCTGCGGTAGTTCGTGCTGCGCGTTGTCTCCAGAAGCTGGAGCGCGTGCGGGAAAGCAGCATCTAGCGCTACCCAGGTCGGCGTCCTCATTAGGGATGGTTGGATTTCTTGCTGTAAGCTATTGATCCCCAATGATTGGGTTTTGACCCAGTTGGAAAAATTCTGTTGAAAATTAACTCGATGAAGTAGAATCTCCCGGAGTCGACGTCCATTAGAAATTCGACCGTCCCGGCACATCGATAACCGACGTGCAGGCATATGCGCTTCGCAAGCTCGCAGACTTCGGAACGTTGTTCCGCCGAGAGATAGGGTGCAGGGGCGCGCTCGATTACTTTTTGGTTCCGACGCTGAACGCTGCAGTCACGCTCATACAGATGAAAGATGTTGCCATCGCTGTCGCCAAGGATCTGGACCTCGACATGGCGCGCCCGCTCGATAAGCTTTTCCAGGTATCCCTCGCGTTTCCGAAGGCGGCTTCGGCTTCGCGGCGGCCTTCGAGAACTTTGGACTGAACTTCCTCCGGGTTGTGGATTGTGCGCATTCCCCGGCCGCCGCCGCCCCAGGACGCCTTCAGCATCAGCGGATATCCGATGTCGGAAGCCTCCTTGCGGATAGCGTCGAAATCGTCGCCTAAGACACCGGTTGCGGGCACGACGGGTACGCCGGCTTCGATCGCAACGCGACGAGCGGAGGCCTTGTCGCCGAGAAGACGCATCGTTGCGGCCGTTGGCCCGATGAAGGCGATGCCGGCAGCCTCGCACGCCTCCACGAGCTCGGGACTCTCAGAGAGAAGTCCATAGCCGGGGTGGATCGCGTCCGCACCCGACGATCGCGCAACGCGGATGATCTCGGGGATCGAGAGATAGGCGCCTACGGGCGACATTCCCCGGCCGATCAGATAAGCCTCGTCGGCCTTGAACCGATGCAAGGAAAGCTTGTCTTCTTCGGCATAGATCGCAACCGTCGTCTTGCTCAACTCGGTCGCCGCGCGCATGACGCGAATTGCGATCTCGCTTCGATTTGCGACCAGGATTTTGTTGAACTTGCGCACTTCCTCTTGCTAAAGGCGTTGGACGGAAAGGAAGACGGGCACGACAACTGACGCCGTCGTGCCCGTCACTATGTTTCCGTACTGGATAGATGGCGTCGCGAGAGCTTCGTGACGACCGATGTCATGGCAAACTACATTGCAATGGCGATCTTTCCGAAGTGTGCGCCACTTTTCATGTAGTTGAAGGCGTCTGCAGCCTCGGACAGATCAAAAGTCTTATCGACAACCGGCTTGATGCCAGCCACCTCGATCGCGCGATTCATGTCGACGAAACCCCGCCTTGGACCAACCGCGATCCCTTTAACGTTCACCATTGGGCCGATCAGTTGTCGGATGTTCAATTCCGTTGAATAGCCGGCGACAAACCCCACGACACTGATCGTTCCGCCAAAAGCAACTGCGCTCAACGACTTGCCCAACGATGATCCAATGGTCTCGACCACGATGTCTGCACCTCGTCCGTCGGTGAGCCGTTTTACTTCGACATCCCATTCCGGACTGGCGCGATAGTTGACGCCAAAGTCGGCGCCAAGCGCTTTCGCCCGCGCCAGCTTTTCGTCGGATGACGACAGAATGGTAACTCTGGCCCCCGCCAGCTTAGCAAACTGAAGTGCGAAGAGCGAAACACCGCCGGTTCCCTGGAGGAGAACGTCGTCACCGGATTTGATGTTTGCTTCGTTCAAAGCTGACCATGCTGTAAGACCAGCGATGGGAAGCGTGGCTGCTTCCACGTCGGTCAAGTGCGACGGAGGCGTGACCGCGTCCTCTTCCGGGATGACGATGTAATCCTGAAGAACGCCGGCCAGAGGCGCGCCAAGGGTGCGCTTCGCGCGTTGCTCCGGAGTAGGTTTGCCGTCATGCCAACCCTGGGTGTAGATCGGGATAATTCGATCTCCCTTCTTGAACCGGCTGACGCCCGGTCCGATCTCCGCCACGGTGCCGCACGCGTCGGAGGCGGGGACATAGGGTAACGGGAGGCCCTTGATATAGTCACCGCCCAGTACGGCCAAGTCGCGATAGTTCAACGTCGCTGCCTCCACCCTGACCAACACCTCTCCTTTTCCAGGCGCTGGAATAGGGACTTCGGTCAATTTGAGGCCCGAGATCTCGAATTGGTGCGCTTGTATAGCCCGCATTGTCGCCGACATGATTGTTCCTCGTCTTCTTTGCGGCTCCGAGCTATCGGATATCAGAGCCGCCCGGTTAGCGATTAAGCGTGCTTGATCACGACTGTCTTGAGGTTCGAATAGTCGTCCATCGCCACAAGACCCTTTTCCCGTCCATGACCGCTTTTGCCAGTGCCTCCGAAGGGCAACTCGATGCCCGCGCCCGCCCCGTAGCAGTTCACGAACACCTGGCCGGAGCGCAGCCGCTTTGCAAGATGCATTTGTCGGCCGCCATCCCTCGTCCAGACCGCTGCCACAAGGCCGAATTCAGTTCCGTTGGCGATGCGTACGGCGTCATCTTCGTCGTCGAACGGAATGGCGGCCAGCACGGGACCGAACACCTCCTGTTGCGCGAGCTCGTGGTCCGTCGGCACGGGGCCGAACAGCGCAGGCCTGACGAAGAACCCACCCGGGTCGACGCCCTCTGCAATCTGGCCTTCGGCGAGGAGGGGGAGACCGCTGGCGGTGGCGCGATCGATGAAACCAAGGACGGTTTTCCTTTGTCCGGCGGTGATGATCGGACCGCAGTCGAGATCCATCTCCGGGCTACCGACCCGGACGGCCTTGAATCGCTCGCTAAGTCTCGCGATGAAGTCGTCGAAGATGCGCCTTTGAACAAGGACACGGCTTCCGGCCGAGCAGGTTTGGCCACTATTCTGGATGATGGCGGCGCAGATGGTTTTGGTAGCCGCCTCGAAGTCGGCATCCTCGAACACGAGCTGGGGCGACTTGCCGCCAAGTTCGAGCGTGCAATTGATGTAGTTGTCCGCAGCCAGTTTCTGGATCTGCTGGCCGACCTCGGGTGAGCCCGTGAACGAGACGAAGTTCACACCGGGATGCGTCGTAAGCGCTACGCCCGCTTTGCTTCCAAATCCTGTCACGATGTTGATCGCGCCGTCGGGAAGGCCGCTCTCCGTCGCGAGCTCGGCAAGGCGTAGAATGGAGGCGGATGCGGCCTCGGCCGGTTTGAGCACCGTTGCGTTGCCGACGGCTAGCGAAGGAGCAAGTGTCCGGCCGAACATCTGGGCGGGGTAGTTCCAAGGAAGGATGTGACCGGTCACACCTTTCGGCTCGCGCACGACGGCAACGAAATGATCGTTGAGGTACGGAATCGTGTGTCCATAGACCTTGTCCGTTGCGCCACCATAGTACTCAAAATATCGTGCAACCGCGTTGATGTCGTTTCTCGCCACCGTCATTGGCTTTCCGGTGTCCCGCGCTTCGATGGCGGCAAGCTCCTCCTTCTTTTCGAGGATGCGCTGCGAAATGGCGATCAGAATGCGGCCCCGTTCGGCCGCGGTCAACTTGCCCCATGCGCCGGTTTCGAAGGCGCTGCGGGCCGCCTTGACGGCCAGATTGACATCCTCAACGGTGCCCGCCGCGATCTTGCCGTAGCCCTTCCCTGTGCTGGGATCGATCATATCGGTCGTCTCGCCATTGGATGCGCCGACCCATTTGCCACCAATGAAGTGCTTCGACATGATGTCAACTCCTGTCTGTTGCCGCCACGATCTAAAAGCACGGGCAGGAGAGCGGTCTCAATGGCGTCTACGATCTACCTGCCATTATGTTGCCCTATGGGGCGCGATCGTATGGCGCAGACCATTTGATCGCGTCGGACGGTATTCGATCCGAAATTGTCAGTATTGGCCCAAACAAGATGGCTCCCGCGAGACACTCGCCCGAGCCATCGAGGCGACAGCGAGAGCCTATCGGTCCGTCGGCGAAGGGCCCCACCTACGTGACGCCCGTCGCGATTCGATATCGTACCTCGGCGCCTATCCGACGCGCGTTCACGACTACTTCGCGGCCTGCGCTAGGGAGAATTCCTTGTTCACCTGAACGAGTCTCGGAGACGATCTCATGAAGCTGTCGTCCGGACGGCTGATCCTGGAACGCTTGACGCGCGTGGCGAGCCAATCGCCCCGGCCAATGAGATCCCATGCGATGTTTGTCAGGGTCTCGGAAGCTTTGACCGACGCGCGCGTCACGAATTGCGACGGATTGCGGGCCAGGAATATCCCGCGTCGAAAGACGGGTTTTACGATCCGGGCAGCGGACAACTCGCCTCGTTTTAGTTCTTCGGAGATGGCCGCGTGCGCGAGCAGGGTATAGCCATGGCCGCTCTGAACCAGGTGCTTGATGACGGTGAGGGAATTGATCTCGTGTTGGATGTTGAGTTTCAGCTGGGACGAGCGTGCGCGCTCGTCGACGAAGCGCCGAAGGCCGTGTTGCCCTGTCGGCACAATGAGGGGAAAGGTGTCGACTGAGCTGAGATCGACGGCGTCCTCAGCAAAACCGTGACGGTCGCAATGCTTGAAGGCGTTCGGAGGACCGACCAGAAAAAGCTCTTCGACAGCGATTTGTTCCAGCAACAGATGCCGGCTGTCCTGAATCCCGTAGAGAACGCCAACGTCGAGGTCGCCCTTGGTCAGCCACTCGCGGATATGTCCTGACATCGCCTCGATTAGTCTCAACTGCACGCGCGGTGTCTCCTGTGCAGCTGCAGCAATGAGGGGAGCGCCAATCAATGTGGCAAAAGAGCTCGGCAAGCCAATCGTGACCTCCGATCGGACATAGCTATCCTCCGCCTTGATCTCATCCCGAGCGCGCTCGATGTCCGAAATGATGTTGCGCGCGTGCTCGCGGAAGACTTGTCCGGCCTCGGTAAGCACGACCCCGCGTGACGTTCGCTGAAAGAGCTTCGAGCCCAATTCCTCCTCGAGCCGGAGAAGCATCTGACTCAACGACGGTTGGGCAATATCCAAGCGTTCGGCGGCTCCGGTCACCGAACCCGACTCTGAGATAACCAGGAAGCACTTAAGTTGGCGCTCGTCCATTGCGCCACCCTCTGAATTAGCGGCCCGAGTTCGACCGCGCTTCAGTGCCTAGCCCGTCGTCGGCCGGCCAGATGAAGCGTTCCTCGTAGGCGACGACTCCGCATATCGTAGAGGTGAAGTTGGGAAGATCGGCCAACAATGTCTTGCCTTCGGGGCTCGAAAGGGACGCGTCATGGGCCTCCTTGCTCTCGAACCAGAGCTCGGAAAAGCCGTCGTAGGCCGCATTGGGATAGACATCGCGGTCAATAAAGTTGATCGCGTAGCGCTTGAGCCCCGGGATCTTCTTGCAAAGGTCCGCGTGAGCGGTTCGCCAATGCTGGACGAACTGCTCTTTCGTCATGTCTTCGCGCTTCGTGAGAAAACCAATACGTTTCGCGTATTTCGCGTTCACGGCGTTAACCTCCCGATGCTGATTTTGCGCCGAACTATAGGCACCTCGTCCGAAGCCGGTACGGCAATTGGCAACTGACGGTCATTGGAATTTCTTCTAGGTGTGAATCCAAGCTAGGCCATTTTCCAGACGAGCCAAAAGCGGTATGTTCCGAATGAAGCGTTCGTCAGAGCCGAACGCGGGCACGAGCTTACGGCGGAAGATGCGTTACGATCTGGTCGATTTGAGAGTGTTTCTCGCGGTTCTCGACGAAGGAAACCTATCGCGCGGTGCTCAGCGGTGTAATCTGGCACCATCCTCTGTCAGCCAACGCATCAGGCAGCTCGAAGACGCTCTCGGTACCCCCCTTCTTGAACGAAATCGCGAGGGTGTCAGCCCCACGCCTGCCGGTACAGTTCTGGCTGACTATGCTCGCAAGTCATTCGAGCTGCTTGAGCAGATGCACGCCGATATGCTCCCATTCTCTGCGGGTATGCCCGGGAGGATCACACTGTTCGCGAATACCAATGCAGTTAATTCATTTCTCCCCGATGATCTTGCAATCTTCTTCCAGCATCATCCATCGGTGCGGATCGCACTCGAAGAGAAGAACAGCCACGACATACTGGCGGCGGTCGCAGACCGGCGCGCCGATGTCGGGATCGTCGCGCTTCAGGCCAACCATAAGGAACTAGCTTTCTTTCCGTATCGTGATGACGAGCTGGTGGTGCTCGTGCCGCTGAGTAGCCCGATCAATAAAGGCAGGCCGGTTCGTTTCGAGGAATGTCTTCGCGAGCCATTCGTTAATCTGCAACGTGGCGCGGCGATCAACACCTTCCTACTGAGCCATGCTGCGGCTCTTGGCGCCACGCTCGATATCCGCGTGCAGGTTCCCGGCTACCGGGCCGTTGCTCATCTTGTCTCATCAGGGGCTGGCGTCAGCGTTGTGCCCCGCTCGGCTATTGAGAAGGAAGATGAGAAGCGACTGGCGATGTTGCCTCTGGCGGAGCCGTGGGCGCAGCGAAACCTGCGAATTTGCGTCCGGCAAGACGCCCCGGCCAACCATCACCGCGACGAGCTCGTGAGGATCCTTGTCGAGTGCGCTACCGCGGTAGCGACGCCGGCCTAGTCGTAATACCCTCGCGCTGTTCGTTGGCCGGGGCATGGGACCGCGGCCGGATTTCTAGCTGAGGTTTCCCACCCCCCGCAAAGGGGGATGGGGTCGCTCCGGTCGTAGTCCGCCTCATGGACTACCGCAGATTCTTATTGTCGCGGCAGTCCGCCGATGCTCGCGGCCTCGATGTCAAAGTCGATAGACCCGCAGCGCGTTATCGTGAAAGAGCTTCTTCTTGTCGGTATCGGATAAGTCCTTCACGATTTCGAAGAAAGCCTCATAGATTCGGTCGAAGCTGGCGTAGATCTTGTCGACTGGGAAGTTGCTTGCGAACATGCACCGATCGGCCCCAAAATAGTCGATCGTCTTGAGGACGAACGGCCGAATGCTTGCAACCGTCCAGTCCGGGTCGACCATTCCGAGGCCTGAGATCTTGGCATGGACGCTTGGAACGGACGCCAGTGCCCGCATGCCGTCTTGCCATGTCTGAATGCCTTCCGCATCCCGCTGAAGAGGCATTCCGGTATGGTTCAGGATGATGGTCGTGTCCTCGTGGTCACGGGCGACGCGGGCTGCGTCCATCATCTGGTGAGGATAGAGCTGAAGATCGAAAGAGAAGTCATACTTCTTCAGCAGGCCAAAACCCTTTAACCACTTCGGGTCTCGCAGCAGGTCCGAACGTTCGATGAAGCTGTAGCGAGGATCCTGATGCCAGTTGAGGATCTGGCGAATCCCCCGGACCGCCTTGCTTTTCGCGTGGCTTGCAAGAACGATATCGACATTGTCGGCCTCGAGATCGGCGTGCGCAACGATGGCAGTCGGGAAGCCTGTCTTGTTCTTCATGTCCTGAAGCCAACATGTCTCGGCGAGAATGTCGGCCGAGAGCGCGTCGAGATGGACGTCTTTCACGATATTCCATCGTTTGGAATCCTCGCGATAGTCCGCGAGTGAGTAGGATTTCATGATGGACCGGAGGCTACCTGCGATCGGAGCCACAGGCTCGCCGGTTTGGCAAAGCCAGGGATAGGAATACTTTTCGAGATCCCAAAGGTGATGATGGGGGTCGATAATGGCGCTGACGGACATGACGTCTCTCCAATCGGAACGGTTCTAACTATGGGTCAACCGGCAACGTATCCGCCATCAACCATGAGAATGTGGCCGGTGATAAAGGCGGCGTCGTCACTTGCCAGGAAAACCAAGGCTTTCGCGACTTCGTCAGGTTCGGCCCAACGCTTCATCGGATGCGCGGCTTTCACGGCATCCGCGCCAGCCTTCGGGTCGGGAAGGCCATTCAGATATCGCGTGAGGAACGGCGTATTGATCGCGCCCGGACCGACGGCGTTGACGCGGACGCCCGACCCGGCATACTCAACGGCTAGTTGCCGGACGAACTGCAGAACGGCGCCTTTCGAAGCGCAGTAAGCGGCCTGAGAGGGTAGTCCGACGACGCTGGAGATGGAGCCGGTCGCCGTAATCGATCCCTTCTTGGCGGCGATCATGTTTGGAAGAGCGCGCTTCGCAGTCAGGAAAAAGGATTTCGCGTTTCCCGCGAGGACAGCATCCCAGTCTTGCTCGCTGGTTTCGTGCAGCGCCTTGGCAATCATGTAGCCGGCATTGCTGATGAGGGCTTGAACAGCGCCAAACTTGTCCTCGCCAGCACTGAAGATCTTCTCGACATCGACGTTCTTCGAGACGTCGCCGGTGACCGTCGTTATCCGGGCGCCGGAGAATTGCCTATTCAGGTCATGGACCTGATCGGCAATGTCCGTCGCGATGATCTTGGCATCGTTCTCGGCGAGTTGACGGACGACTTCGATGCCGACGCCCCCGGCAGCTCCCGTCACGAGTACGACGCAATCCTTCATACCATTCCCTTTTGCCTGCATGAGCTAGTCCTCCCAAAGGTTAGTGTGAGGATGCGACGTAATCCCAGGTGGTGTGCAGGCAGCTAGACTGCATTCATTCTGATGGCAATTGGTACTGGCTATGGCCGCCTGCCAGCGGTCGGTGCCAGCGATATCAAATTCTAATCGGTGCCAGAGCGTAGGGATAATTGCCGATCGGGGGATCCAATCGCCATGCTCCAGACCTGTCGGCTTTGAGATAGGCAGCTGGCGTCATTGCCATGAGGTATGGCGCCGCCGCTGCCAGAACAGACCGGCCGGACGAGCCGACGTTGGCTCGGAGAAAAATATTCCTTTGCATAGGGAGGTGGGAATGACTGTTAGCAAGCGTGACGTATTGAAGTTTTCGACACTGCTCGGAGCGTCCGTTCTGGCATCGCCGTTCATTGGCAGGGCGATGGCCGCGGACAAGAAGTTCAAGCTCGGATATTCCCAGTTCTGGGGCACGAATACCTTCCTTCGCACACAGATCGCGGGCGCCCGGAAGGCGATGGGCGAATGGGAAAAGAAGGGCGTGAAAGTTGAGCTGTTGGTGACCAACGGCGGCGACACCGATACCACCAAGCAGGTCGGCGATCTCGAAGACCTCTATACACAGAACATCGACGGTCTGCTGATCTTCCCCGGTGACTCGGTCGTTCTCGCCGATCCGGTCAAGAATATCTACAACAAGAACAAGATTCCGGTTGTCGTCACCGACATCGGCCTGAACTCGGGCGACTGGGTGACCTACGTTGTGACGGCGAACGAAATGGGCGGCCGCATGGCGGCGGATCGCATGGCCACGCTGGTGCCGAGGGGAGCCAAGGTCATCGTGTTCGATCATGGTCCGGCTGTGCAGTGCATCATCGACCGCAATCGCGGCTTCGAGCAGCGCGCCAAGGAGCTCGGCCTGACCGTCCTCCCTCGCAAGGTGATGAAGCTCTCGCTCGAGGACGGCCGGCGCACGATGGAAGATACGTTGACCGAGATCCCGGACATTGCCGGTGTCTTCTTCCAGAACCACGCGCCGACGATTGGTGCTGAGGCAACGCTCGAGGCAGCGAAGCGCCTGGACGTGAAGCTCGTCAACTTTGATACCGACCCCACGGCCTACCGCCTCGTCAAGGAAGGCAAGATCGCGGGCACGATCGTCCAGAACCCCTTCGAGATGGGCTATGTCGGCATGAGCTCGATGCTGTCGGCCCTGACCGGCGGAAAACCGGAGAAGCTGGTCGAGTTGCCGCCGAAACTGATGACCAAGGCGAACGCTGCCGAGTTCGTCAATGAACCGCAGGTCCTCGACGCCAAGGTCAATTGAAGCACGAACAGATCGTGGAGTGTCCGGCGAATGCCGGACACTCCGGACGGGGGAAACAATGGGTGACCTGGCGCTCGTCTGCAAAGACGTCAAGAAAACCTTCGGCAGCATCAAGGCTCTTCGAAGCGCGAGCTTCACGCTGGAAAAGGGGCAAGTGGTCGGACTCGTCGGGGAGAACGGAGCAGGCAAGAGCACCCTTCTCAAGATTCTCGCCGGCGTGTACCAGGCAGATTCTGCCGAGAGCATCAAGTTGCTCGGGAAAGATTACAGCCCGCATAATGCGATCGACGCCCTCAAGCGCGGCATTGTGACCATCCACCAGGACATCAATCTTGTGGAAGGAATGACCGTCGCGGAGAACATTTTCCTGAACAATGAGCCGACGGGTCGTCTCGGCGTTCTTACGGCCGGCAGCCTTAACGCCAAAGCGCAGGAGCTTCTCGACCACTATGGAATCGAGGTCGACGCCCGTCAGCAGGTCAGCCGGCTGCCGAACGACCTGAAGAAGATGGTGCAAATCATCAAGGCGATGACTTGGAGGCCGACCATCCTGCTGATGGATGAGCCCACGTCCTCGCTGACCGCAACCGAGGTCGACGTCGTTCTCAAGCTCATTACTGAGCTGTCTCGCAGAGGCGTCGCAATTGTCTTCGTTTCCCATTACCTGTCCGAAGTATTTCAGATCTGCGACACGATTACGATACTGCGCGACGGCCAGACCATCGCCAATCTGCAGAAGGAGTCTACCTCCATTCCGGAGGTCGTGCAGCATATGCTCGGACGTAAGCTGGTCGAAGTAGACGCCAGGAGCAGGCGAGGTGCAGTCGCGAGCAATGACGTGCTTCTGTCGGTCCGGGGGCTGAGTGTATCCGGGATGCTGCACGATGTTTCGTTCGACCTTCATCGCGGGGAGATCCTGGGCTTCACCGGTTTAACGGGCTCGGGTCTCACGGAGCTCGCAAAGACCTTGTTCGGCGTCGAGGGATATCGGCCGTCCAAGGGGACGATCGCGGTCCGTGGTGACACAAAGAGCAATTGGAATCCTGGTAAGGCCATCAAGGAAGGGGTTGCCCTGTTGACCGGTGACCGGTTGCGCGAAGGGATTCTGCCGGATTTCACCATCGCGGAGAATGTTGGGCTTCCCATCATCGGCAAGTTACGCAATGCACTGGGCTTGCTGTCGAGGAGCAAGATTGACGCAATGGGAACACGGTGCGTCCGTGAGCTCAACGTTAAGACGCCGAGCGCGCATGTTCCGATTAGGACCCTAAGTGGTGGAAACCAGCAGAAGGTGCTGATTGCGAAGTGGCTGGAAACGCGCCCCAAAATTTTCATTCTGGATGATCCGACAGTCGGTATCGACGTCGGCTCCAAGGACGAGATCAGAAAGATCATCGAACGCATAGCCTCCGAAGGCGTCGGAGTCATCATAATCAGCACCGAGATGCCGGACATCGAGAAGCTCTGTGACCGGGCTATCGTGATGTTCCGAGGCACCATCGTCGGCGAGTTTGCCGGCGCGCAGTTGGAGCACAATCGAATTCTCGAAACTTCGGTCAGTGGGAGGAAAGCTGCATGAGCACATACACGCTAGAGGCTGGGCGTTCGAACTTGCAGGAGAACATTCGACGCTCTTACGGTCTCATCCAGTCCGTGGCTGTCCCGCTCGTTCTGATCGTGGTGATGTCGATCGTCTCACCGCGATTCGCGTCCGTGACAAACGTTCAGAACCTGATGGCTCAGATGTCGGCCGCGCTTATCGTGGCTGCAGGCATGACCATCGTGATGATAAACGGCGAGTTCGATATCAGCGTGGGTGCCGTCCTGGCGCTGACGGCATCCATTGCCGGCAAGCTGATGCCCGAGATCGGAATCACGGCAACGTTTGCGCTTGCGCTTGTGGTGGGCCCGCTTTTCGGTCTTTTCGCCGGCGTTGTCGTGACAAAGTTCGGCATTCCGTCGTTCATAACTACGCTCGGAACTATGATGATCGCCCGAAGCCTGGCATTCGTGACAACCCAGGGGCAGGTCGTATCCAATGTCCCGGAAGCGTTCAGGATCATCGGACTTGGTCGGCCCTTGGGTATCCCCATGCCCTTCATCATTGCGATCCTAACGATTTTGGCCGGCTACGTCCTGCTCAATCACACGGCCTTCGGTAAGAAGGTATACGCCATCGGCGCGAATCGAAACGTGGCTGCACTGTCGGGAATCAACGTGGATCGGATCAAGATCATTTGTCTGATGATCTGCGGCCTTTGCGCGTCCTTTGCCGGGATGGTTCTGCTGGCGCGTATCGGATCGATCCAGGCCGACACGGCCCGCGGATTGGAATTCGAAGTGATTGCCGGCGTCGTGATCGGAGGTGTCAGCCTCAGCGGCGGCCAAGGCAATATCCTGCGGGTGATCATCGGTGTCGTGGTCATAGCGCTGATCAGGAACTTCCTCAATCTCGCTCGCATCGACATCTTCTGGCAGGACTTCGCGACCGGCTCGATTATTCTTGCCGCAGTCCTGTTGGACGCCCTCCAGAAGCGTATTGCGGGATCGCGTTGAGCAACCGATTGGGAGGGCCCTGCGCGGGAATCGGGGCGAATACGCGCAGGGCCCGATGAAAAGAACTTGCGGGCGACACACCGCTATCAGGACAGCCGTTTGAAAAATGCCGTCGACGCGTAAGCGTTGATTTGGAACGAGGAGGATGCCGTGAATACAGGCACGAAGGACATTGTGGACGCCGTTATCGTGGGCTCCGGACCGAGTGGCGCGATAGCGGCTCGCCGGCTGGCGGAGGCGGGATTGTCCGTCGTTTGCCTCGAGCAGGGCGAGTACCCGAACTACACGTCGATCAATTTCGACGAGCCGACATTCGAGCTCAAAAGGGACCAGGTGTTCAGCTGGTACCCGAACAGGCGTATGAATGCGGCCGACTATCCGATCAATGACGAGGAGTCCGACGTTGCGCCGTTCATGTGGAATGGCGTTGGAGGAAGTTCAGTGATCTACGCCGCGGCGTGGCATCGCTTTCAGCCGAGCAATTTCCGCGTGAAGACCTTGGATGGGGTCGGTGCGGACTGGCCGCTGACCTATGATGACCTGGCTCCGTACTATGCGCGGGCGGAGGAGCAGATGTCCGTGTCGGGAGTGGGTGGAGATCCATCCTATCCGCCGTTCGATCCACCACTCCCGCCCATGCCGATAGGCGTGATCGACAAAAAACTATTCGCTGCTCACAAGCGTCTGGGGTGGCATATTTGGCCTGGCACGAACGCCATTGCCACGGTGAAGCACAACGGCATGAACCCGTGCGTGCGGCGCGGTGCATGCATGGCTCCGGCCTGTTTCGACGGAGCGAAGGGGTCTGTCGACCGGACGCATTGGCCCACCAACATCAAGCTCGGTGTGAAGCTCGTGCAGCGGGCGCGCGTGTCACGGGTCGAAACTGACGCATCGGGTCTCGCGACCGGCGTCACCTATATTGATCGCGAGACCGGCAAGATGCATTTTCAGGCGGGGCGGATCGTCATTGTCAGTGCCAACGGTATCGGCAGCCCGCGGATCCTGTTGAACTCGCATAGTGCGAAGTTCCCCAAAGGGCTCGCCAATAGCTCCGATATGGTCGGACGCCACTTGATGATGCACCCCCACGGCATGGTGATGGGTCTGTTTGATGATCACTTCGACAGTTGGCAGGGTCCGACCGGACAGAGAGCCTATTCGCAGCAATTCACGGAGACGCAGCCCGGTGTCGGGTTCGTACGCGGCGCAAAGTGGCAGCTCATGGGTACGGGCGGACCGCTCGGGACGATCGGCGTCTGGCCGTGGGGTAAGCGCGCGGGCTGGGGCGCGGAATTCCACAAGACCGTTTACAAGCGGTTCGGTCGCTCCGCGATGTGGTCTATCATCGGCGAAGATCTGCCGAATCCCGAAAACAGGGTCGTGATCGATCCGGCCTTGAAGGATGCGGACGGAATTCCAGCGCCGAAGGTCATCTACCGGTGCGACGACAATTCCCGGAAGCTGGTCAAATGGCACGAGGAGCACGCCGCGATCTCGATGCGCGAGGCGGGGGCGTACGAGACCGTTATCGCGCCGGACTCGCGTGAAACAGGCTGGCACATTCTCGGGTCGGTTCGCATGGGGGCGGACCCCGCGACATCGGTGGTCGATGGATTCGGACGCGCCCACGATGTCCCGAATTTGTTTGTGATGGACGGCAGCGTGATGCCGACATCAGGGCCGGTGAATCCAACCGGAACCGTGGCCGCACTCGCCCTGCGCAATGCCGAAGCGATCGTGAACAGCCGTCGCGATCAGAAAGTCTCATCGAAAGTCGCCTGAGGAGCACCTTTCATGTCCACTACATACGAAGACGTTCGCGCTCAGCTGGGGTGGCTGTGCGATGCCATGATCCCGGGGGACAATGAACTCGGCATGCCTTCCGCGAGGGCCGCCGGCGTTCTGGAGACGCTGCTGCCGCGCGCATTGAAGGCACGCCCGGATCTCGCGCCACGGTTCTACGAGATCGTCTCCAAGCTGCCTGCGGAGAAGCCTCGCGATCCGCTCGCGTTTGTCAATGCTATCCCGGTCGAGGAAATGGACGTCGTCGGTCGGTTCGTCGCGGGTGCGTATTTTTCGGGGGAAGAGGTATCCAAGAATCTCGGGTTCACCGGCTTCCAGGCGCTTCCCATGAATCCCGACTACGACGAGATCATGGAGACGGTCGGGCCCATCATTGCCCGCGGACCTTGCTACGTTAAGGTCTAGGTCAAGTCGCTTCGGACCTTGAAGGGGGCAGGCCGTCGTCCACGTGCGGCTGGCCTGCCGTTGCTCCAAACCGGGCTTGTCGCCAAGTGCATCGAGAGCAGGCGATCGAAAAGTCGTTCTGGCGCACATCTCAGTCCAAACTGTCAAGAAAAGATCGGGAGAATTCGATCGATGAAGATTCTCGTCGCGGTGAAGCGCGTCGTCGATTTCAATGTCGTAATCCGTGTTAAGCTCGACGGTTCAGGCGTGGAGATCGGCAACGCGAAGATGTCGATGAACCCCTTCGATGAGATCGGCGTGGAGGAGGCGGTGCGCCTCAAGGAAGCCGGAAAGGCCACCGAAGTGGTGGTTGTTTCGATGGGCCCTGCCCAGGTCCAGGAGACGCTACGCACGGCGCTGGCCATGGGGGCCGACCGGGCCATTCTGGTCAAGCACGAGGACTATGTGGAGCCGCTCGGCGTGGCCAAGGTGCTCAAGGAAATGGTTACGGCCGAAAAACCCGACATCGTGATTTTGGGTAAGCAAGCCATTGACGATGACTGCAATCAAACCGGCCAAATGCTTGCCGCGTTGCTGGGTTGGCCACAAGGTACGTTCGCCTCGAAGATCGACATAGAGGATTCGACTTTGACCGTCGTGCGCGAGGCGGATGGCGGCCTGCAGACCGTCAGGCTCAGGATGCCGACCATAGTTACGACGGATCTCCGGCTCAACGAGCCGCGCTATGCATCGCTGCCCAACATCATGAAGGCAAAGAAGAAGCCATGCGACGAAATGACTCCGGCAGACTACGGGGTAGATGTTAAACCGCGCCTCAAACTGATCAAGATAGAGGAGCCGTTAAGGCGGCAGGCAGGCGTGAAGGTAAGTTCGGCGAGCGAGCTCGCAGCAAAGCTCAAGGAAACGGGTGCGATCCGATGACCGTTCTACTCATCGCGGAACATGACAACGCGTCGCCGAAAGAAGCTACTCACAAGGCACTGTCCGCGGCCGCCAAGGTGGGTGGCGATATTCACGTACTCGTGGCGGGTTACCGGGCCGCAGCAGCGGCGGAGCATGCGGCAAAATTGACCGGCGTGGCGAGGGTTCTGCATATCGACGCTGCGGAGCTCGAGCGTCCGTTGGCTGAGTCCATGGCGGCGAATATAGTCGCGCTTGCCGCCGATTACGATCACATCGTCGCGCCGGCCACCAACAACGGCAAGAACTACATGCCGCGCGTGGCCGCGATGCTCGATGTGATGCAAGTGTCTGAAGTGTCGGACGTGAAGGCTGCCGACATATTTGTCCGACTGATTTATGCGGGCAACGCCATCCAGACGGTCCAAGCGACCGACGCGAAGAAAGTGATCACGGTGCGTATCGCCTCCTTTCCGCCGGCAAGCGAGACCGGGAACGCCGTCGTCGAGCGTAAAGAGGCCGTTGCTCATCCGGGCCTATCCTCCTACGTGGGCGAAACCATTTCTCGATCGGACCTACCTGAACTTACTTCGGCCAAGGTTGTCATCTCGGGCGGACGGGGCATGCAGTCCGGCGAAAATTTCAAACTGCTCGAAGCGGTGGCGCGGAAATTGAACGCCGCGGTGGGCGCGTCTCGTGCGGCCGTCGATGCGGGCTTCGTGTCGAACGATTATCAGGTTGGGCAAACCGGCAAAGTGGTGGCACCCGAACTCTACATTGCGGTTGGCATTTCCGGCGCCATACAGCACCTCGCGGGCATGAAGGACTCCAAGATTATCGCGGCGATCAACAATGATCAGGATGCGCCCATTTTTCAGGTGGCGGACTTCGGCCTGGTTGCCGATCTATTCGAGGCATTGCCCGAACTGGAAAAGGCACTCTGAGGATGCTGGAGTATTGCGGTGAAGAAGGGACGGATAAGTCCCTTCTTTCAGGCGAGGCGCTGAAAGCCTCGGCATCGATCATGTTATAACGTGCTTCTGAAGCAATGTGGCTTGCTGGGGCATGTATGCGTTTCCTTCGCCGCAGCGAACCAAACCATCGAGGGTGTGATAGATACCAGCGGCGATCAAATGCGAAGCGCCGAGTTCATCAGCCATCTGATTGTAGTAGGAAAAATCCTTGCAAGCATTTGCCACGGTGAAGCGAAGTTGCTCTGTTTGTTCCTTTTGAATGTAAGGAATGAGCCGATCGAGCGCGACGCCGGCGCCGCCACCGCGACTCAAGCAGTCCACAAGTGCGCCCATTGAGACGCCGCCCTTAGCGGCGCAGGCCACGGCTTCCGTGATCAATGTGACGGTGCCGAGAGACACAAAATTGTGCAGCAGCTTGAGCTGGTGCCCTGACCCGACGCCGCCGGCGTAAAAGATGTTTTCCGCGAATGAAGATAGTAGAGGGTGCAAGGACTCGACCACAGCGGCGTCCCCACCAACCAAGAGGTTGAGCCGGCCCTCTTCGGCCTCCTTCGGAGTGCGCGTCATTGGAGCGTCGACAAAGTGGCAGCCTTTTGCGGAGACCAATTCGGCCAACCTGATCGTTGAGCTCGGAATTGCTGTCGAGCAGTCGATAACAGTTGTACCGGGGCGGAGCGCATCAAGTACGGCGCCGCTCCCCGTCAGGACATCCTCAACTTGAGGAGTGCCCGTAACGCATAGGATGAGAACGTCGGATGTTCTCGTGAGGTCTGACGCCGAAGGCCGCCCCACCGCGCCCTTAGCATCGAGATCGTCCGTCGGTTGGTTGCCCGCGTGTCTTAGATAACTGGTCTTCCAGCCTCGGAGGAGAAGATTCTTGGCAATGCCGTGGCCCATCAGGCCGATCCCGATAATACCTATCTGTTTCTCCATATCTGCTCCTCTCTGGCGGCGAAGGTCGCCGCAATCTTTCCTCGCATTCTTTGGTTCGCCGGTCGGTCCTTTACGGGCGGGCTCGCGGATGAACTACGATGTCGAGGGCGATCTGCACGCAACGGCGTCGATCCGGCGATGTATTCGATCGTGGTCCTCAGCAATGCGTCTCGCGGCCTCGACAACCGGCGCATCCACCATCGTCCCGTCGACGCCGTGGGCGTCACCGCGGCCTGCCGCGAGAACCGCGCGGGCATGCTCAAGATCCGCTGCCGGAGGGGCCATGCCGCGTAGCGCCGGCACGACTTGCTTCGGGTGGATCAGCAATTTGCCCCGAAAGCCGAGCTCTCGCGCCACGGAGGCATCGGACTCAATTTCTGACTCGTCTCCTATCGAAGTTGTCACACCGTCCAGAGGCGCGGCCGCACGCGAAAGGGCCGAGGCAAATACGAGTTCCGACCGGGCCGCCAGCAGGGCGCGCGTCGAATGAACGGCTCCGATCGAATTCGCATAGTCGATCGATCCGAACGCCACTCGGGTGCATAGAGGTGCGAGATGGCGAGCGTTGGCGATGCCTGTAGCCGTCTCAACTAAACCAATCGTGAAGCGACCCGGCAGCAGGTCAGCGAGGCGTGAGACGTCCTCGCATTGCTCCGTTTTGGCGAGCATGATGCCGATCGAGCTCGGCAGATCCTCAAGGAGACGAACATCTTCATCGTGATCCGCCGTTCGAGGTCCGTTCACGCGGATGATGACCTCGCCGGGAAGTGCCTGCGTTGGCAGGAGGGCGCGCAATGTTCTCCGGGCACTGGCGCGATCATGTGCCGCAACTGCATCTTCGAGATCGATCACGATCGCATCGGCGCCGGAAGAAGCCGCCTTGTAGAAGCGTTCGGGCCTCGTGGCGGGAATGAACAAGGCAAGAAATGGATCGCTCATCGTGATGTCCCACCCAAAGGCGTCGTGGCGAGGTTCGGGCAGCGTTAAGCATCCGCTTCTGCGACCGCAACACTGAATCGTTGACGACTGATATTGCGAAAACCAATGGCTGAAAGCCGCGAGACTCTCGATAAGGTAAGTCAATGGCACCCATCGGCACAATGCCGTTGCGGAGGAGGCAATTGGGCCACAGTCTTCAGCTACAGCAATGGAGGCAACGCACAATGACGGATCTCTCTAACATCATTGTTGTTGCCGTCGAGCATGCCGTCGCCGCACCCTATGCATCCGGCAAGCTCGCTGACGTCGGCGCGAGGGTGATCAAGGTCGAGCGGCCGGGGGGAGACTTTGCCCGGACATATGATGCGCTCGTGAATGGCCAGAGCGCCTACTTCGTCTGGCTTAATCGCGGAAAGGAATCGATCGCTCTGGACTTGAAAGTGACCGAAGATAAGGCGCTGCTCAAGAACATGCTGAGGCGGGCCGATGTTTTCATCCAAAATCTAGGTCCCGGGGTGATCGAATCGCTCGGTTTCAGTGCCGATGAACTCCTGATGCTCAATCCACGGTTGGTCGTTTGCAATATCAGCGGCTATGGCCGCGAGGGGCCAAGAAGCGAGCAGAAGGCCTATGACCTCCTGATTCAGGCAGAAACTGGCCTTTGCGCGGTCAATGGGATCGGCGATGAACCCGCGCGTGTTGGCGTTTCCGTCTGCGACATCGCGGCCGGCATGACCGCCTATCAGGCAATCCTTGAAGGCTTGCTGGGGCGCTCGAGGTCCGGCAAGGGCCGTGTGATCGACGTCTCCCTCTATCACGCGATGGCCGATTGGATGAACGTTCCCTTTCTGCAGCACAAATACGGGCAGTTCACGCCACTGCGACTTGGGCTAAGGCATCCGTCCATTGTTCCGTACGGGAAGTTCGCGTGCCGCGATGGCAAGGACGTCCTGATATCGGTGCAAAACGAGCGTGAATGGAAGTCCTTATGTGCCGACGTGTTCGGAGCGCCGACGCAAGCGTTTGCTATGGGGTTCGAGAGCAATAAGGTTCGCGTCGAGAACCGAGCTCAGGTCGAGGCGTGGTGTGCCGAACAAATCGCAGAGCTTGATTCTGAGGAGTTCGTCTCGCGCCTGTCACGAGCGCGTATCGCGTTCGGACATTTTTCCGAACTCAAGGATCTGATCGACCACCCGCAAAACAAGTACATTACCGTGGCGACCGATAGCGGCGATATCGAGCTCCTGGCGCCTGGTAGTTCGGTCCGCGGCGAGTCGAAGTGCTTTGGCGGGGTTCCCAGCCTCAATCGCGACGGAAACAGAATAAGAGCCGAATTTTCGCCGGAGCGTGTCCGGGTCGCAAGCAATGCGTGATGCGAGCGATTCGGACCACGAGCTCTTTGGACAGTGGGTTCCAGGGATACTGCAATGTTCGTGTGGTACCAGACGGTCGGAGAAAAGGATCGTCTTCTTGCCGTTGACCACATCGGTACTTTCGGCTGGTCCCGGTGTTGCAAGTGGCGCAAGGGCTAGGCAGACAAGCCTTGGAGACGCATTTCTTGAAAGCGGCCTGATTGCGGCGCTGGCCTGCTTATCGTGCTAAAAGAGGCCATCGCGTGCCGGTTCAACGTGACGTCGACGTGGTTGAATTGGCCGCGCGCCTAAGTGCAATAAAGAAGCCCGGCGTAGGTGTGCCGGGCTCAAGTCAGTGGCACCCGGGAGGATGCACGGGAGAGACGGCGAGAAGATGCCAGCGAAATCGCTCCCGACCAATTAGTAAATCGTTCTCGTTGCGATAGTGCTTTGCAATACGTCCTCGCATTAGGTGCGCGTTCGCGGTGATCGGCATGGTGCCGAGCCGTCCAGGAGAATCGAGCCGATGGATGACGAGTTGCTTGCCGAGGGAGACTGCGCGGGAAGCCGATCCCTTCATCAAGCGGCGGCTCCTGGATCTCGCGGGCAACTACGAGCGCAGAATTCTCCAACGCCCGAGCGTCACTGTGCCTCCAAATACCTCAGTAGATAAACCAGACGCGCGATCGAACAGCTGATGGCCGAATGATCATGTGCTCCCGTCAGTCGGTGAGTGGCAGCATCGGACGAGAGATTGTGGCGTCGCGCATCGTCGCAGCACGGGTGTGAGGACGGCACGGGGCTTCGGTTTCTATCTCGGTGTGCCTGCTACTGTGGCTGTCGCGTGAAGACGCCAAAACTCCGGCGATATCGAAACTTCGGCCGTTTGATCGGCAAATCTGCATAATTGGCAAGATAAGTCTGATTGTTGGGGTCATCGAGCGAGACTAGATTGCGTCACTCCCGGGCCGGGCAGTTTTGGGTGGCCGGTTTTGACGAGCGCTGGAGGACGACGATGAACTACCAACTCTTGCAGGGACTTCACGTCGTGGAGAGCTCGGCGTTTATTGCCGCACCTCTCGCCGGTATGACCCTTTCGCAGTTCGGCGCAGATGTGATCCGAGTCGATATGCCCGGCGGCGGTATCGATTACACGCGTCAACCGATGATGCCGCGAGGCCGGAGCCTGTACTGGACCGGCCTCAACAAGGGAAAACGCTCGCTCGCGGTCGGCTTTCGCCGTCCAGAGGGACGAGAACTTGTCCAATCACTTGTGGTGGCCGCGGGTGATGGTGGCGCGTTCATACCGACTTTGACGAATGCACTGACCAGCCCCGTATCTTGGCAGAGGGGCCGCTTGCCGAGAGCGGACATACGCGAATTTACAAGATCTGAGCGATTGCGTCCTTTGCAGCAGGGCTTCTTTCGGTTTCATAGGCGTAGTTCAGGTGACGAATGTAGTCTGGCGGATGGTAGTAACAAATGTATTGGAGAGCGTCCGCGACGCTGCGAATGATGTCATCTTCGACAATGGGGGCCGTCATAATCAGTCCTCTCCTCGAGGAGGCATAAATGCACAAGTTCGACGGAAATTGTTCACTCGGAGATCCAGCCTAACCACGGTCGGGGCTTTCATCCCGTCGCCAGGTTTTCGTCGTTGACATCGTCGGTACGGCTCTTACGACGTCGATGACGGTGCCATCCCTGTATTCGACCACGGCGACGATCTTATCGTCTTCGACGGTAACCGCCTTCGGTGGTCCAGCCTTGCGTGTTGCCTCCTCCCATAATCGTTCGATGGAGACCAGAGGCACATTCGCGCATTTCAGGCGATCGAGCAGGTCGGTGCGCCGGGGATTGACCGCGACGCCGGACTCCGTGACGACGGCGTCGACCGTCTCCCCCGGTGTCGTCAACGTTTTGACGCGATCCACTATCTTCGGCACGCGCCCGGCGGTCAGTTGCGTGGTTATCAATGTGAGCTTGGATCCGGCAGCGGTATCCGCATGTCCACCAGATCCTCCGAGGATCATGGCTTCATTTCCGGTTGTTACGTTGACATTGAACGCAAGGTCGACTTCGGCGGCGCCAAGTATGACTGCGTCCAGCTGGTTCACGACACATCCGCGATTGTGCGGGTTGGCATACATTGAAGCCGACATCCCGTGATGAGCCGGGCTACGGCGGTAGGATGCCACAGCTTCGAGATCGAATGCCTGAACATCGAGCAGCGCACGAAACAAGCCCGCGTCGAACATTTGGACGATCCCGCCGGTGATGCCTCCGGAAGCGAAGCTGCCCTTCACCTTGCGACGCATCATGATGTCTCGAAGATAGGCCGCTGCGGCCAGCGACACTCCGCCGGCACCCGTCTGAAACGAGAAGCCCTCCTCCAGCAATCCCGATGCGTCGATTATCCTTGCTGCCGTTTCCGCGATCTGCAAACCAAGCGGGTTTGTCGTCAGACGAGTAGTCCCTGAGACGATCTGCTCGGGATCGCCGATCGAATCGACGGCGACGACGAAGTCGACACAGTCTTGCGAAATCTCAATCGGTGTTGCCGGATACGGGACCAGATTGTCCGTAATCGCAACGACTCGATCCGCGTATTGAACGTCAGAAACAGCATAGCCAAGCGGGCCGCAGGCAGCCCTGCCGTTGACACCATTGAGATTCCCGTATCCATCGGCGGTCGGCGCAGCAACGAATGCGACGTCAATGTGAAGTTCGCCGGACTCGATGCAGCGCGCGCGACCTCCATGCGTGAACATCAGCACGGGCTTGGCAAGCTCGCCCCTCGAGACCGCATCGGCAAGCGGTCCATAGATGGTACTTGCGGCCAATCCACTGACGACCTCGCGATGGATGTGGTTCACCAGAGGAGCATGGACGGGAAACAGCGCGCTTGCAGCTACCGTGATGTCTTTCAAACCCTTCGCGGCAATTTCCGAAAGTACCAAATTCAGGACACGATCGCCGTTGCGAAGATGATGATGGAACGAGATGGTCGCGCCATCGCGAAGTTCACACGCGTCGAGCGTCGCCCTAACACTTGGCAGCGTCTTTGAAACTCCACGTGACGGGCAACGAAGGACGGTCGCGGCTCGCGATATGGGGCCCGGCGCCTGCCATGCGCCGGCGAAGGGTTTCGCGTTGCCGTAGCCTTCTATGGCGCTGGGTACACCTCGTCCAAGGATGTCCGGCATCTGCAACTCCTATCGGGCAGTGCGCAGGTCTTGCATACACCCTCGCTTGGCCTCAGACCGTACCCATGCGCCGAAACCAAGGCGTGAGTTGCCATATCTAGTGCGTCGGAGAAATAGCGAATTCGCTTGAAGAGCTAGAGCAAATACCAATGGCTAGGATCAGTACGCGTTCGCACATTCTGAAGTCGATCGTGATCGGCTCGGTCTGGACTTGCGCGAATACAAGGCGCGTTTCGTGCGAGGCGGGTAGCAAAGGCTCGCATTAAGTGACAAAGCGGCACAATCGATCGGATTAATGCGATTGTACTAAAGTCGATGATGGCGAATTGTCGCGGTCGCCGAGCCCGACGCAACAAGGGGCGACGCTGCCCCACCTGTCAGGAAACGCATAGGAGCACATGTGATGGTCTACAGAGATGGACTTTCAAGACGCAACCTTCTTCTGGGCGGCGCGGCCTTATGGCGCGGCGCGCCCAACTTGTCTCTGATCGTCATGCGCGGACGCCTCCGCAAGACGCAAGAAGTTTGTCGATAGCGCGTGCCCATGTTGGGTGAGTATCGATTCCGGATGAAATTGCACGCCATAGGTTGGTTGATGACGATGTGCGAGAGCCATGATCTCGCCATCGTCTGAACGCGCTGTCACGATCAGCGGAGATCGGGACGCGGCGTCGAGCTCGACAACGAGAGAATGGTAGCGGCCAACGCGAAGTGGGGACGGCAGTGCCTTGAACAGGCCTTTGCCATCATGGGTCACGCGTGAGGCCTGTCCGTGCATAGGGCGACGTGCGCGTGCGACGCCCCGCTTTAGCGCGGAGCCTTTTCTTTCCGTATGAACCGCATTTCGAAGTCGCGGATATGGAGAACGCGGGATTGGCGCCTATCCCAGTTCGCCCACGCTATCGCCCAAAGTAACTGGAGTGACTTCTGCGGAGATTTCGCAGGTGTCATAGCCGCGCTGGCGGACGCAGTGCCAAGCATCGTCATAGGTGAGTTCGGTCATCGAGCATCGGGCGGTAAGGGAACGCGTGGTCGCTGTACTGATCCTGCGGGCGATTGTAAAAGTCACTTCAGTGCAGTGGCTTATGCCCATATTGGCCCATAGGAGGCCATGGCGCGCTCCACTACATTTTGTGTGCCCCTTTGTGCCCCCTGCGAAATTTCCCTTGGGGCACAAAATGGGGGGAGTCTGAGACCCGGTTCTGTTGGGGGTCTGTCGATCCTCCTGCGAGACCGTTCTCGCGGGGCACACCGGGGCACAAAGAAGGCGAGGGGATCATGACGGAGCCGGCCAATCAGCTGACACTCACCGATGCGGTGATCCGCAACGCCACGCTGCCGCCGGGCAAGGCCCAGCATTATCTCCACGACGACAAGCTGCCCGGCCTCGCCCTGCGCATGCGCGCCACCGGTGGTCGGACCTGGGTCTACCTCTTCACCAAGCCGGGGGTGAGGGGGACCCAGCGCAAGACCCTCGGTGCGTGGCCCAAATATAATGAGAAGGCTGCGCGCAAGGCCGCCACCATCGCCGCTGGCGAGGTCGTCAAGGGCATGGACCCGAACGAAACGAAGCGCGAGGCGAGGCGGCAACAGGCAGCCGAGAAGCAGCGTACCACGCTGGCGATCCTCATCGTTGAAGATGGTCCCTACCAGACGTCCTTGACTGGACGTCAAGTCGTCAACTGGAAGCCAGCAATGTCGGCGCTGCGACGCGGGCTCAAGGATCACGTCGAGAGCGGCGTCGGGGACCTGACGCGGCGGCAGATCATGGCGGCGGTCGACAAGATTGCGAAGACCGGCAAGCGTGGCGCGGCTAAGGACTTGCGCAAGCACGTGCACACCTTCCTCGAATGGTGCGTCAGCGAGGGTTATGTGGACCACAATGTGCTCGCTGGCTATCGCGAGCCCAAAGAAACCCGCGCGCAGAGGGTCGGACGCCGAACGAAGGGCCGCGCGCTGACCGATGAGGAAATCATCAAGGTCTGGCATGCATCCGGCAAGCTCGGGGCCTTCGGGCTTCTGACACGCATGTGCCTGCTCGGCGGCCCCCGCCGCAGCGAGCCCACCATGATCGAGTGGTCGAAACACGTCATGGAAGACCGCATCACCTTCGACGCGGCCTGGACCAAGATGGGCCTGCACCACGACGTGCCGCGCACCCACCTCGTTGACGAGGTGGTCGCAGCCGCCAAACATTTCCAGCGAGCGACGTCCGACTATGTCTTCCCGTCACCGAAGACCGGCGGCCAGATGTCAGGGTTCACCAAGATGGTCAACCGTCTGGTCAAGGAAGCGCGTGTCGCCAAGTTCACCATGCATGACTTAAGGCGCAGCTTGCGCACCGTCATGTCGCGCTGCGGCTACGACAATGAAATCCAGCGGCTGTGCGTCGGCCAGAAGCCCAGCGGAATCGATCAGGTCTACAATCACGATGAACAGTGGATCATCCGCAAGATGGCGTTCGAAGCGGCGCATGACTACATCGCGGAGTTGGTCGGCGCGAAACGGGTCGGCAAAGTCGTGCGTCTGCAGCGGACCAATCCGCTCGACCTCATCAAGGCCGAGCTACTTGGCCGTCTCCGCGAGCATTATGCGGCTGAGGGCGCTTAGTGGACTGATCGCACCCAGCCAGATAGTCGCGCACGGCATCGACACGATAGAGCGGGCGGCCATCGACGTAGCGCCATTTCAGCGGGTGGTTCGGATTGCGGCGCCACTGCTCCAGCGCTCCGGGCGTGCGCCGGATAACCGCGGCCGCCTCTAATGCCGTCAAATTAGAGCTGTCTGGCAGCGTTTCGATATCGAACGTCGCCGGCGGCGGCATGCCACGGTTCTTACGACGGCGCTTCGTGGCAGGCGGCATATTCCGACTATTTGGCGACCCTAACCCCTCGATTGGAGCCTTTTCGTCCTTGCCGCTCATGCCTAGGTCCCGAACCACGATCGGTCTGAGGCGATGAGATCGTAAGTTGCTCTAACAAGAAAGAAATCAAGTGCGCAGATATGGCTGCTGCGTTGCTGTGGCGTATAAAAGGGACGAACCGCTTCGATTGGTCTGGGACGCGCCCGGGGGGCTTTTCGCTTCATTCCGGCGGTTGCCGCCGTGTCATTAGCAGCCGTGAGGGCAAGCGGCACGCTTGCGCTGAACAATACCGGCAATGAACCTTGCGACGCGGCCCACTGGACACGTTCCGCGCCAACCCGGTCACGCCACAGCTCCAAGTGTGCCGGCCCTAGAGCGGCCGTGGCAGACTAAGCTGCTAGTGGTTCATCACAGTGATTTTGACGTTTTGATACCGAGCCATTCGAGGATGGGCAAGTTTTCGGGTGGCAAAAGAATCTCGATGCTCCGGGGAACACCGGGCTGACGGCGAATGAAACCGTTTCGTTCGAGGGTGACGATCATCTGGTGGACTGAGGGCGGGCTGACGCGGAAATGGCGCTGAATGTCGGCTTCGGCGGGCGGCTGTCCGAACATGTACGAATAGGTATGGATGAAAGCGAGGTAGTGACCCTGTTTCTCGGTTAAGCGCGCGCCTGATTTTTGACTCATGGATCGATTCGTCCCGGCCTCCGACAAGGAGGCGAAGCATGAATGTACGTTATCGGGTCGAATTGAGCCAAGCCGAGCGGGACGAACTGACGGCGATGCTCGGCGGCGGCAAGCATGCCGCCCGCAAGCTCAAGCGGGCGCAGATTTTGCTGGCGGCCGATGCCGGTAGTTGCGACGCGGAGATTGTCCGAACCGTCCGGGTCAGCCTGTCCAGCGTCGGCCGGACCAAGCGCCGCTTCGTGGAAGGCAATCTGGAGCGGGCCTTGAGCGAGGAGCCGCGTCCGGGCGCAGAGCGCAAGCTGACCGGAAAGGAGGAGGCCCTGCTGGTGGCGACGGCATGCGCCAAGCCGCCCGCCGGCCGCAAACGTTGGACGCTGACGCTGCTGGCCGACACGATGGTCAAGCTCACCGATCATGACAGCTTGTCGGGCGAGACCGTGCGTCGCCGGCTGGCCGAGAACGACCTCAAGCCATGGCGCAGGGACATGTGGTGCATCCCCCATGTCGATGGCGAATACGTCGCCCGCATGGAGGACGTGCTCGACCTCTACGCCGAGGCGCCGGATCCCGTCCGGCCGCTCGTTTGCTTCGACGAGACCCCCGTCCAGCTCATCGGCGAGGTCCGTCAGCCGATTCCAGCTGAGCCGGGACAGCGCGAGCGCTACGATTACGAGTACCGCCGCAACGGCACCGTCAATCTCTTCGTTACCTTCGACCCGCATCGTGGCTGGCGCAACGTGAAGGTTACCGACCGCCGCGCCGCCGTGGACTACGCGCACTGCATGCGTGAACTCGTCGACATCCATTATCCCAACGCCGCCTGCATCCGTGTCGTGCAGGACAATTTGTCGATCCATAAGCCTGGGGCGCTGTATGAGGCCTTCGCGCCCGCCGAGGCCCGACGCATCCTGTGCCGCCTCGAATTCCACTACACTCCGAAGCACGCCAGTTGGCTCAACATGGTCGAGTGCGAGATCAGCGTGCTTCAGCGCCAGTGTCTCGGCCGCCGCATCGACGACCCCAAAAGGCTGCGAAACGAGATCGCAGCATGGCAACGGCAGCGAAATAAAACCCGAACCCGCATCAAATGGATGTTCACAACCAACAAAGCCCGCGCCAAACTCCGCCGCGCCTATCCAGCCACCGCCAAAGAGTCAAAATCACTGTGATAGACTACTAGTTGCTCATCAATCAGACCGTTCAATAACTCAACAGGGCCGTATTTTTTTAGGCCGTGCTCACGCGCCATATCTGACACGAAAATATAACCCCGGCGGACGAGCAGACCGCCATACACGTCATCGAGGTCAAGAAGCTCGCCAGGCACGACGACGCCGGTCAATTCTGCGGCCTCACTTTTGGGCAGGTGTTGCGCCTTAACGATGTCCAGCTGCTCGTTTAATGTGTAGACGGTCGCCATTTCCCGCACCAACCGTTTGGTGGTCTCCTGCATCCATTTCCGCATGGCGATCAGCTTTTCTCGCGTCATGCCAAGGCCTTCGGCGATTTCGGCAAGCTCCTCGCCCTTGGGGCTCAGCCGCCTGTCGTGTTCAGCGAAATATGTGTAATCCTCATAGATGACGCGGGCGCCATCCCGACCGCGGCGTTCGATGATATCGCTCTGAAGGCTGACCCAACTCATTCGTGGACTTCCTCTGCCTTGCGGGATGCGCTCGGTCTCCGGAAATGGGCGAACTTTCGAGCAATTCCATGGCTGAGGGCTTGCCGCCGTCGCCTGCATTGTGACCGGGCGACTATGCACCTGTCAGGTTGAATTCGACAGCCCTTCGATGAAATACGGCGCAGCGGGAGCTAGGGCGGGGCAGCCGAAGCTGCCCCGCGACGGAGGTGCCAGAAAATCCGATGGCGCAGCATAAATACGTGCTTCGCAATGGCCGGCCATAAACGGTCTACCAGCGCGCCTATGGATCAGCGGATGGGCTTGTATTCAGCTGGGTAGCCTCTGCCGACCCTCTTAAAGGTCGACTCGCCAGCAGTATGGACCGCAAGGATCGCGGCTGGCCCTAACGGCTCCATCGTGTACAGGTCGAAGGCACCGTGATCTGGCCGACAGCCAAGCGTTCGAGCGAATGTACCAACAACCGCACGCCCCGCAGAAAGCCACTGGTTGGTTTTTTCGACAGGAACGCCAACTTCAAGGATGCGAGGCCGTCCCATGCCGGCGACAAGCCTCTCCAGCCTTTCATCCTCGAGCCAGAAATACGTCGCCTCGCCACCCCAATTCTCAAGCAGCGGCTTTACGCCGCCGTCATCGATCCGGACCGGATCGGACGTCAGCCAGAACTTGCCTAGCCGACCTGGCTGCTGTTCCGGATGGTGGCAGGGGCTTGCCGCATGTAGCGCTTCGACGTCTGCCGCCGACAACAGTCCGGCTTGTGCCTGGGCTTCCAGCCGGCGCCGCAGCGTATCAAGCGTTCCTGGATAGATGCCTGTCTCCTGAATGTTGCGGACCTCGTTATCCACCAGACGAGTGTAGTGCCAGGCCCTTATTGTGCGCCGGTTCATTTCGCTGCCGACCGCTTCGACCAAATCCTGATGATCGCCGGCGTAGGGGTTGATCGGGTGTACTCCCCGGTGGTCAGACGCCTCCCGCTCAAGAAACTGCCGACGTGATGTAGTCAGGTAGTCGCGTATCAGCGCCGAATTATGCTCAAGCATCCGCCGCAGCGTCGGATCAAAGGTCGCCACATTCCAGACGTCGATGATCTGAGCAGAACTCATTTTTTAGACTCATCCGTACTGAGCGCCTCGTCTGCAGAGGGTAAGGGCCCGCTGATGACGTGACCGGATTTGGAAAATTTTTTGCGACGCAGAGACCGCCGCCATATGTTTGTTGTCGCGGGCGGAGTAGCGCGCGACGCTCCTCACCAGCGCACGTCACCGTAGTAAATTTCCGTCCAATCGCCGTTAATTCGATTTTCAAGCAAAGAAGCATATCCGCTCTATCGTTCCCATCCGTGACCGACCACCTACCGCAACATGGCGCGGTTCAACAAGCTCGACATCCAGCCAAAGGGCCTGCCGCTAGAGACTCACGCGCCGAGGTCTATTCGGTTGTGCCCGGTCAGTTATATTCGGCAGACGTGATTCTTGGAAATCGGTCATGAGCGTTCGCCCACCGGTCATAAAGCGTCGGGGGAGACAGTTCTCGGCGAAATCTGCCACATCGCTGCGGCCAGCCCGCAGGGGCCCCGTTATGACGCGACCCAAACCGACGAGGAAAGGCATGGGTTCGGTAATCTGATCCTACTCTGCCCCACGCACCATACCGTCGTAGACGCTGATCTGGAAGCGTACACAGTCGCCCGATTAGTGAAAATGAAGGCCGAGCACGAAAAAGGGGCAACGGCAGTACCCGACCAGCAGGCCAGCGATGGCGCGCTGCTAATTATCGACAATTCGGTGCGGAGCAATAATCAATCTGGCTGACTGCGCAAACGGTGAATGCGGGCACCATCAATTTCTCCAGCAACTCGGCTGCGGATGAGCGGACCACCAAGGCCGTCGAGCGCTTATGGCAAATCATCCTCGACCTCAAGTCCGCGTTCAGCGATCTAACATTCGTCGATTCTCTTCTGACCGCGGAGGAGTTGAACCGGTATTTTTCTGGGGCAGACACTCACCCGCTTTTTGAAAGCATTGGCGCTTATCGGGTACAAGAAACGGTGATCGAGAAGGTGCAGGGTGCGAATTTTGGCGGCGGAGAGAAGGAGCGCCTTTCGTGTCACCGCGGCTCAGGTCGATCTTCTGGTGTATCCAGGCCGTCTATGGCCGAACTGGCATGCTGTACGTGTTGTCCTTCAAGAACCGACGTTATGACGATTGGCGACAGGACGACGGCATCGATCAGCATTTGCGGGCGGTTCTCCCGGCGAGAACGGTCGACGAGATCAGGCAGCGCGCCCACAGTTTACAATGGGTTCTTGGCGCCCTTGAAAGCCTCTTTACCAGCGCCGCCAAAGCTGGCCGTCCAACGTAACCAACCCCATTTTCAGAATCAGTGTAGGTTCGTCCGGCGGGATAACTGAACCAGTTTACGAGCGAATCGGCCAAAATCGCCGCCCATTCAACTCCCCGCCTGGGCATTCCCACCAATGACCTTTGCCGGCCATAATGTCACCATCGAGGCGCGTGCCTTCGCGACGCCAGTAAAAGACCCTGAAATCGAGGAGGTTATCGACCTCATTTCAGGCGAGGTACAGCGAGCAACGACGTTCATAGCAGCACACCAGTATGGCGAGCTGGTTGAAGCGCGCGTCGCTATGCGCGAGGCGATGAAGAAGGGGCAGCCACGGCACATATGCGCGATTTGCGGGACGCCGGTTCACCTGGTCGCTAACATGCGTAAACGCTTCTTCTTTCGCCATAAGACGGAAGATGGCTCATGCCCTGCGGTAACGCGGAGTTCGTTAAGCGAAGAGGAAAGGCTTACTTATAAAATGCATGAAGGGACCTGCAGGCCTACACACCTGCCGGGCCCTGAGCGACGTCGATGTCTCTTCGGGCAGCTTGATGAGATAGAACATTCGATCTCCCTGTCTGGCGCGTCTCGGTACGGTATTGAATTCGATTGCCTCATGCAACCTCCGGGAGAGAGACTTGAAGCGGGCCGATCGGCTCTGTGGGTGGGCTTCGCTATGCCGCTGGACCAGGGTCTTCCTTCACCCCGCGGGCGACAATCTGGAGCGCGGCCGCCCGGAAGGGGACGCTGCAGCTTCATCGTCTCTTCCGCCGGCGCGGTCATCCAGGTTTCGACCTCTTCGGCTGTCATCAGGATCACGAATTATGGTAACTGTGCACTTGTACGCCCCAATCACGGGATGGAGACGATGCAAACCTGGCGGGCGGTGGAAAGCTTGGCCGAGCGGTTAACGGTGCTACGAAAGGTGATGGCGCTGGCCCGAAAAATTCCATACGTACGCGAGGGCGACATCGGGCGTAGCAATCAAGAGGCCCACCGTCAGGTCACGGCACTCGAAGCCAAACTCAAGGATCTCGATGCTGCCGTTGCTTCGCCGGAATTGGCCGAAAGGGCACGGGCCAATCGGGCGGAATTGCAAGTTCAGCTGAACTCGGAAGCGCATCCAGGAGAACCTAAATCAGACCCGTACCGTTGGGCCTGCATCATCCGGGCCGCGAGGTGCGCCCGCGGGCAACAAGCGCGGGTATCTCAAGGCTCCAGTTGGCATCGCGCCGCAACCCTAATTGTCTCGCTATACGGGGCCCGGTCTGAAACCTGTTCGCAATCAGTAGTTAAGCGAAAGGATTATTGCACGTTTAGTTCGGGATGTTTGTACAGGAGACAAGCGGCGTGTGAAAGCCAGGCGATTACATCGGTGGCTTACGTGCGGCGTGCGAGCGTATTCGGTCTGCTGTTATTGCTGGTTCATTGGGGAGGCAGGCGACCTCGACCGGTCAGATTTGACCAAGGTCAATTCGTAGCTTACACCTCCGCCTTGCCGACGATACGAGGGAATCGTCGTGTTTTTTGATCAAGGGATTTTCGATGGCAATTCCACGATGCACACGCGTCGCTTTTGACCACGCAGGCTTCTAATGTATAAGTGGATTTCACTGGCGACGAGCGCTGATCTCGCGCAGTTGCCCAATCACATCACCTCCGAGTACAACCCGGGCAAGGTCGCCAAGACGTTGAGTCTGGGGATCTCGGATGCGGTGAAGGGCGTCCTCATCGAATATAACTACATCGATAAGGATTATCGTAGCACCTACTATAATTTCTATTCGAAGAAGGGGCAGTACTATCGCAGCGATTGCGTGCGATTGCATTTCTTCGACCAGACCGTGACGTTCGATGATGCAACGTCTGCGCTGGTTTGTCCCGATCGCGAACTCAACGATCATTACTTCGGTTATATGGTATTGCGGCCGACTGGCATCGCCACGATCGCTCGGAGTGTGCTCTCTCCGGATATCCGCAAGGGCGCCGGCCGGTTTATCATCACCGCCGCCCATAAGGTGCACCTGCTCGGCTACAAGCTTGTGATCCAAGGCTTTCCGTCAATGGATCAGCATGTCGATATTTCAGTGTGCGCGCATGCTGCGTGCTGGTCGATCTTGCGCCACTACAGCGAGCGCTACAACGTTCATCGAGAGTATTTGGTCCATGAGATCACGATGATGGCGCACGACTACAATCCGGGCGGTTTGGTGCCGTCAAAAGGATTGCAGATCGCTCATGCAGAACGTGTGTTTCAAGAAGCAGGCACGTTCCCTATCCATATCGCGCGAACGGCCCTACCAGGGACTCAGGATCCTCAGTTCTATCGGCAACTGATTGCTTATGTGGAATCAGGTTTCCCTCTCTTCGCCGCGATGCATTCGCGCCGCCATGCAGTTGCGCTCGTCGGCTATGAATGGCGTCAAGCGGTGAGAGGTCAGCCCGGACTTCGGTATGCCTGGGACGAAGTCGAAACCCTTGCTGTTGTCGATGACAACTATCTACCGTACCTATCCATTCTGAGGTCGAGCGGAAGTCCCTACGCGGCGGAGGCAATTGACGCCTTTATCGTGGCACTTCCCGAGAAGATCTACTACCCGGCGGACGCCGTTGATCGGCTGGCTCCCGCCTTGTTAAAGCTCGGCCCCGCTATTGATCTGCCGCCAAGTAACGACATCATCATCCGCTACTTCATCACCACGGGCTCTTCTTATCGCCATTTCGCGCGAGAACATGCCTCGGAGTTTGATCCGAAGCTCCTTCAGTACATCATGACCTTGCCGTACGCCCAATTCATATGGGTGGTGGAGTTTTCGACGGATGAACAGTGGGCTAATGGAAGGATTGAGGCGCGGGCGGTCATCGACGCCACGGCCAGCTTGCGCGAGCCAATGCCCCTCTGGTTGTTCCATGGCCGCGAGGGTGCACTGATTTTCGACCGCAAGAAGATTGGCCAGACCATTGCCGGAATGGGTGGCTTGAAACTTGCCAATATCGGTCATGCAGGGTTCACACGGATGGACCGCAACTTGCGACCGACCCAGACGAAATAGAGTTATCGACGGACGGAAAGCCCGTTTTAGACTTCAGGGAGATCACGATGGCTGGCGATGCAGATGACAAGACCAATGAAAGACCTGAAATGCTTCAGGGGCTTGCGCCCGTCGACGCCAATCTGCTGCAGGAGTTCCTCACGGAGATGGACGAGAACGTGATTCCCGACATCGTCAAAGTCGTAGAGGAGAGGCGTCTGCAGGCGGCTGAAAGTCGTCAATGGCAGCTAAAATGCTGATGGAGCGGCTTACTTGAGTGGTTTTTTCAGCCGCTCGTAGGCCGCGCGGACGATTGCCTCCACTGCCTCTGCGGCCTCAGCGTCCAGGGCCGGATCAGCCCGCAAAAGGCTGGAAATTTGCACCATCGGCTCCGGCTGGCTCGCGCGATATGGCGCGTTGACAAAATCCGAGGGGTTAAGTCCAGCCCAGGCGGACAGCGCAGCCAGACTGGCCGCATCGGGACGCCGTCCCTGCGCCATCCGCGTCAGGGTTGAAGCGCTGACACCTGTTGCTTCTGACACCTCTTTCCAGCTGACATCGCGGGCTTGAACCGTCGTTTCCAGAGCCCGGTAGAAGGCATCTCCATCGAAGCCCTTGGTATCATTAGCATTTCTTGCGTTTTCAGAAATTGCCATTTAGCAATTGACTTTCTATTTCGGTTTAGCTATCCATTGCTTAATAGCAATTCGGCTTCGAAATCGCAAGGAGAAAGCTTATGGCTCTTGATATCCTTGAAGCGGAAGGTTCCCGCCATCTTCACCTGGTCAAGGTGACCGTGAACGAGCGCCCGGTAAAGCTGCTGGGCCCGAACGAGACCGGCGAGCAGATAAAGGTCGCCGCGATCGAACAAGACGTCGAGATCGGCAAGCACTATCTGCTGGATCTCGTTCTCGACGACGGCACCTACCGCCGCATCGAAGACGATGAGCGGGTGGAGCTTCACGATCACATGGTCTTTGTGGCGCGCAAGCCCGAACACATCGTCGTCATCACCGTCAATGAACAGCCGGTAAGCCTCAAGGGCCACTCGGCTACCGGCACCGAGATCAAGGCCGCTGCAATCGCTCAAGGCGTGGCGATCCAGCCCAACTTTGTGCTGCAGGAGGAACTGCCCAACGGCACCAGCCGTATCGTCGGCGACAACGATGTCGTCCATCTGCGCGAACATCTTCGGTTCACGGCGATTGCGCCGGACGACAACTCCTAGGCAGAAATTGCCATGAAAGCGGAAGTTTCTGCCGCCATCGAAGATCTGAGGAAGCAGTTTCCCGCTGCCACCCTCAACACGCGGGACGATGGGCAAGGGGGCGTCTACCTAACGGTCGAACCGGTCGCATTGAGCGACCGGTTCGTCCCAAACAAGACATGGGTGGGGTTTCATATCCCCGCGCAATATCCTTATGCCGACATCTATCCCATGTTCATCGGTGGGGACGTCCGGCGCGCGGACGGTCAGGGCTTTGCGCCGCCAGTCACCGCGGGATACGCGTTCGAAGGAAGGCCAGCTTTGCAGATTTCCCGCCGCAACAGCATGGCCCAGAACGGCAAGCAAAAAGTTTGCGCCAAGGTGCTCAAGGTTCTGGATTTTTTGGAAAGATCATCGTGATGTCCAAGTGCAGGCTCCACATTGCCCGTTCGGACTACGAGTTACTCTGGCATCATCTCTATCAGGAAGATAGAGATGAGCACGGAGCCATCTTGCTTGCGGGTCTGTCCGAGCTCGACACGATCCCGCTCCTCACTGTTCGCGAAGTGCATCTGGCTAAAGACGGAATCGACTATGTCGCAGGCAAAATCGGTCACCGCGCTCTAACGCCCCAGTTCATTCATCGGTTGATTACGCGCGCGCGAGACGAGCGGCTTGTGTATTTGGCCGTTCATAATCACGGTAGCGATCGGCAGGTCGGATTCAGCGATATCGATCTCCGATCTCATGAACGCGGCTATCCCGCTTTGTTGCAGATCGCCAAGGGCATGCCGGTCGGTGCTCTGGTGTTGGGCCAGCGGGCCATGCAGGCAGATCTTTGGATGCCAGATGGTAGCCGTCGCGAACTCGACCAAGCGAGCGTCATTGGTATGAAGATTGATCGCCTCGCTCCCCACCTTTCGAGAAATCTGGGTTCGATGGACGATCAATATGATCGCCAAATTCGGATGTTTGGACGCGAAGGCCAGCAGACCTTGTCGCGCGCCCACATTGCGGTGGTCGGCCTCGGCGGGATCGGTAGCCTTCTTGTGGAATATCTGGCGCGCCTAGGCGTCGGCCATTTCACGCTGGTTGACGACGATGCGGTCGAAGCGTCCAACCTCGCACGGTTGATCGGAGCATCGCAATCCGATGCTGAAAATCGGACACCCAAGGTTCAGCTGGCACGGCGCCTGATCCAGCAGGCCAACCCATCCGCGCATATTGAGCACTTCAACGCGGATGTGGCGAAAGCTTCAGTCGCGGACCGCCTCAAAGGCTGCGACTATATCTTCCTTGCGGCGGACTCGATGCGAGCGCGCCTGGTCGTGAACGCGTTGGTCCATCAATATCTCATTCCAGCCGTTCAGCTGGGCTCAAAAGTCCGCGCCGATGAGCAGGGGCAAGTCATCGATGCATTCAGTGCTATTCGACCTCTTCGTCCCGGTGTGGGTTGCCTTTGGTGCAATCAGCTGATCGATCCCAATCTCCTCGCCAAAGAAGCCAAGACGGATGCGGAACGCAAGGCGCAGGCCTATGGCGTTGAGGAGCCAAACCCCAGCGTGATCAGTCTTAATGCGGTCTCCGCAGGGCATGCCGTGAATGACTTTCTCATGGATTACCTGGGTCTACGAGCTGATCGCCCGTTGCACTACCAGCATATCAATGCCCTGACTGGAAAGCTGCAATTGGTCGAGCCGCGTCATGATGTTGATTGTCCGGAATGCTCGAAAGGCGGGATGCGGTTTGCGCGAGGTGATGGCGCAGATCTGCCGTGTACGGAGGGCTAGCACGCGTCCGGTCGTGTTGATCTAGATCGTAGCCAAAGCAGCCACATGGCATGCCTTCGCGAAGACCCGCCGCTTCTCCTGTTGGATATCGATGAGCCGCGCGGCTCGGACCGTGCGTTGCTATGCCGCCGCTAATATCCCGGCTGCCCAGCTTTTCAAGAAGATGGCGACGAAGGGTATCCAGGTTCCAATAAAGCTTCTAAACATCGCTCGAACAGCGGAGCAACCACACGGGCATCGAGAATGACGACAACACTGGTCGAAACAAGGAAGGCGACAATCGGCGCCACTGCGAGGTGAACACGCAGAGCCGCGTCGAGACTCCAAATTTTGCGTCCAATGGCCATTGTCGCGCCGCAGAGGCCCCAAAGAAACAGCGCGAGCCCTAGCCTAGTATCTGTGCACTTCAAAAATCCTAGGAGAGGTTGGGGCATGTGCATCATCCCATGATGGTCGACTCGGCCTCCCATTACTAGTGGCAATGCGCACAGACTTACTGTGACGTCGCGCGCGCTGAGGGACATCCATGCAGATTGACCGACGAGGCTCGGGCCGATAGCCAACGAGCTGCCGCGCACACGCTCGACGTTGAATGCCTCCAGCCTCCCTTGAGCCGGAACGCAGGTTCAACTTCCAAAGGTACAGAATTCGAGGATCATGTTTGAATCTGCCCACCGGGTCGTGCGCTCAGCCTATCGGACAAATGTTTGGCCGCATCAGCATTCGAAGCTTTGTCAGCTCGCCGCTCGCAATCGTCGGCAAGGTGACCTGCGATCGCTGAGTCGGTTATGCTTTGGGCTGCTCGGAGCCAAGTCCATGCGGTCTCTAATATGCCTTGCCTCGTTGTGAGATCTGGACCATCACGAGGCCCTCGCGCGGTTCTCTGGCAGCTGGTTGAAGGTGATCTGGAGCCAACCCACCCAATTGCGGTCACTTTCCCTTCGAGCTCTGAAGCGATCGACGCATCTTGGAACAAAGAGGTGTTCGCCACGAGTAGTGCCGGACGAGACCAAACTTGCCATCACAAACTGCGCATCGCGCGGCACTGCCGGATCTAAGACTTTCGGAGCAGTTGGGCATTATAGTCTCCTCTCGGCTTTATCGCAGCTGTTCGTCGATCATCCCTTTTTCACGATCGCACTTCATGAGGCCATGCGCGTTTCCAACGCATGCATGCTAGGACGATTGCGATCAGCAACTCAATTGAACGTTTAGTCGTCGCGTCATCTAAGTGGTGTCACGGAACGATTCGAAGGTTTAGGGGCGCTCCCCATTAATGCCGACCACTTCCGCAATGGGGCTTGGCTGTGGCGCAACGGACGAAACCTTGGCGTCGGCAATCGTTCCGGGCCGCGAGTGCATCGATCACATGGACCACGTTGTCCTCGCTCCTCCAGGCAGTCCGACGCTTCGTTGAAGGCGCGGCCGGGGCTCACTACAGCTTAGTCACCACAACTAGATCTGAGTTCGGATTGTCGAAATGTTTCTGTAGGCGTCCTGCCCAATTTAAAAAATCGCGATGTCTTTGCTCTCTTAAACTGGTTCGGCATCCGGTCCGCGAAGTCGCGCCGACAAGTCCATCGTAGGAGCTGCGTCAGAGTCGAGGACGGTGGCGCGCGCTGGCATGCGCAACCTCGATTGGCCCAATGGCGGCAACGGGTTTAGCAGTCTCTGTGGAGGCAGGTGGCATTCCTCGCTACGGCATCACGCGGCGCGCCGCCAATAACGATCCTCTATCGACTCTGTGGCGAGAGGTGATTTCACTCGCGGGCGTTGCGATGTCATTCTCGTCATGTTCAACACGACCAGGAGCTACAAATGTCAGTCCAGCAACCGGTTCTCACGCCGCCCCACGGCGGCGAGACGGTGACCTCGAGCGGGGGTCGAGCGTCGAGATGAAAGTGGAGAGCCGCCAGTCCGGAGGTGACTATGGCGCTGTCCTGTGGACGGTACGCGCCGGGGAGGAGCCGCCGCTGCACACCCACTCGCGCGAGGACGAGTTGGTCTACATGGTGCAGGGACAGCTAATCGCGCGGGTCGGCGACACCCGCGTCGAGGTGGGGCCGGGCGCCTACGCCGCTCTTCCCCGAGATGTGCCGCATACGATCGAAGTGGTCGGCGACCAGGCGACCCTGCTGGTCAGCTTCGTGCCGGGTGGGCTGTTGGCTCGATTCGACCGATAACGTACATTCATGCTTCGCCTCCTTGTCGGAGGCCGGGACGAATCGATCCATGAGTCAAAAATCAGGCGCGCGCTTAACCGAGAAACAGGGTCAACACCTCGCTTTCATCCATACCTATTCGTACATGTTCAGACAGCCGCCCGCCGAAGCCGACATTCAGCGCCATTTCCGCGTCAGCCCGCCCTCAGTCCGCCAGATGATCGTCACCCTCGAACGAAACGGTTTCATTCGCCGTCAGCCCGGCGTTCCCCGAAGCATCGAGATTCTCCTGCCACCCGAAAACTTGCCCATCCTGGAATGGCTCGGTATCAAAACGTCAAAATCACTGTGATGAACCAATAGTCGGTCACGGGCCCTCGGCGAACGTAGTCATCGGTTGATTGCGGATCGCTTCTGAATGGAGGCGACACTATCGCAAGTGTCAGCACTTTAACGCCGCGTCATCGGTTTAGGGATGCCTTGGCACGCAAACTCTTGAGCATGGTTTGTGAACGTCCCTTGTATTGCCCCGCTATTGGCGGACCAAACAAACAGTTCTGAACCGCGTTCATTCTTTTATTATGAAGGAGCAGGAAGCCCTGCGCCATGGCCTCGCCGGAAAGAAAGAAGAATTGAGCGAGTAGCAAAGTCCCAGAAATCTCTTCATATTGAAGCCCAGAAGAGTTCGCGTAACAGTAGCAACTTAGCTCACTTACTTTCGGATTTAAATCCGCTATCACGTACATGATGCAGATTTCCGGCAAATTCGTCGTTCTTGCCGCCGTCAATCGTTATCGAATCAGGATGAGCAGCATTGATCCGAAACTCTGTCATGGCGATGATGCCGAAGTCAGCCACGGCCGGCGCCAATGTCGCGACGTCCGCCAGGTTTTTCGATAGCTATGACGAGGTGTTTCCAGCCGTCGAATTCATATTCATAGCTCCCTCGGCCAATGGCAAAGGTGCGAGGACCAAGATTGCAAACCGTGCTCGAGAGATCGATTGACCGATTGCTGGCTCAATCGCTTGCTTTATTCGGGGAGAAACGGAACGAATCATAGAAGTTGGCTTGCAGGGCCTAACTAAGCAGCCATGGGTAATTGATCTGATGGTTTGCTTACCATCGGTGATTGCATAAGCGTCGACGACTATCACATGAGCTTGCCACAGATTGAATTGGGCAACAACCTTAACCAGCCTGATGATAGGTGACTCAACCCCGCGCGCCTCCCTTGATCGGCATCACCTTCTTGGGATGGAGCCAGTGGTCGATCCGATCAGCCCAATGCTGCATCAGCTTCGCTCGCGAGCCGATCAGCGCGAGCGGTCCGTGCTTCTTGTAGAGCCCTTCCACAGTCGAATTATCGAGATGCGCGAGCTGCAACTCGACGACATCGCCGTCCCATGCCTTGGCGTCCTTGATTTCTTCGTGGTGAGACAGGGTCGAGAAGGTGGTCCGGAATCCGTGGGCACAATGATCAGTCTTGGTGTCAATGCCAAGCAGCCGCAGGCGCTTGTTGAGCGTGTTGTTCGATAGCGGAGAGTCCCTCGAGCAGGAAAACGCGTACCGGCGATGGCCGGTCAGCTTCTGAGCGCTGCGCAGGATTGCGAGTGCCTGCCGTGACAAAGGCACGACATGGTCCCAACCAGTCTTCATCTTTGTGGCTGGAACAGTCCAGCGTTCGGCGTCCCAATCGACCTCGCTCCACTCCATTTCATTGACCATGCCGGGGCGGGGAATGGTCAGCGCATCGAAGCGCAAGGCAAGGCCAACAACGTCACCAAATCTCGCTCTCGTCCACGGTGCGCTGATGAGCTTGAAGACGCGCGTCACGTCACGTGGTTCGGTGACGCCGGGACGCGGCGTCGAAATGTTGGCTATCATCTGCCCATTCAGGTTGCGGAATGGATTGTAGCCGTCGCCTTCGACATCGGCATAGTCGCAGATTTGCTTACCGATGCTGCGCACGCGGTCGCGGGTTTCCAGCTTTCCCTCAGCTTCATATGAACGCATGAAAGCGAGCACGTCCGGACGCTTGATGTCCTGTCTGCACAGCTTGCCGAAGCGAGCCTTGACGTAGCCGACACGCAGCTCGAGCACCTCGATGGTCTTGGAGTCGCGCACCGCAACGATCCTGCCGCGTTTGACTTTCTCCACCTTCTTCTTTGCAAGCCACTCGTCGGCCCATTGCCCGAACGGCCGGGCGGCCGCCTGCCTGTGCTTTTCAAGCTGCTTCTCGGTGCTCGGGTCTTTGCCTTCCTTGAGCAGGTCTTTGGCCTTGTCGCGCTCGCGCCTCGCGTCGGCAAGCGAGAACGTGCCATCCTTGCCGTTCCCGTAAGGGCCGATGGCGTAGGTTTTCTGACGGCCGTGGAAGCGGTAGCCCATCCGCCAGAGCTTGGATGCAGCGTCGCAGGGCCTGCTCTGGTCCGGTGTGACGAAGAGATAAAGGCCGCCACCGGTCACGTCGGAAATCTTGGCGGGGCTCCACGTCCCATTGTCGAATTTCGGTCGGGCGGCGCGGCACTCGACGTCGGTCCTGATCTTCTTTGGGTTGGCGCACGCGCCACCGTTCTTGCGGGCCATCTGCTCCATTCCTTCGTTCGGAATAGCGAAAGTCGCCGTGAACGTTTGTTCTCCCGATACCAACACGATACCAACAAAAATACCAACAAATCGGACGGCTGGGACCGGATGAGAACAAACGGTGACGAACACCGATGTACGCGAAAGCGCCTATTTTTCAAGGGCTTCCGAGCACTGCGCGGACGGTTGCGGACGCTTTCGAACTGGCTTGAACAGCCTAGTTGGTGCCCCTGGCCGGAATCGAACCAGCACTCCTTGCGGAACTCGATTTTGAGTCGAGCGCGTCTACCAGTTCCGCCACAGGGGCCCCCGGTCGGCCCGTGGCCGGGCGTCGCGAAGCCGGCGGACTATAGCCATGGAAAAGGCGGGGTCAACCCGCGCCAAAGTGATGTCCGGCGTTCTCGACAGCGCCATCGGCGGGGGCTAGAGGCTAGGCTTAACCCTTCACCTCTGAGGCCGTCGTGACGACGAATAGCGCTGCAATACCAGCCTCCCGCCCCGCCGCGGGCAATCCGGCGCTCACGGCCTCGGCCGCCGTCACCTTGATTGCGGCTGCGACGATCGCGGGCGCCTGGTTCTTCCAGCTCGTGCTCGAAATCCTGCCCTGTCCGCTGTGCCTGGAGCAGCGTTACGTCTACTATCTGGCGATCCCGCTCGGCGCGCTCACGGCGCTTGGCGCAAGAGGCGGCGTGCCGCGGCCGCTGCTGCTTGCCGGACTCGCGTTGCTCGCGCTGGCGACGCTGGCCAATGCCGGCCTCGGCACCTATCACGCCGGGGTCGAATGGGGCTTTTGGAAGGGCCCGACCGATTGCTCCGGCCCTGTCGTCAATCTCGGCAGTGCAAAGGATCTGTTGTCGCGGCTCGATACGGTGAAGGTGATCCGCTGCGACGAGGTGCAATGGCGCTTCCTCGGCCTCTCGCTCGCCGGCTACAACGTGCTGATCTCGCTCGCGATGGCGGCGATCGCGGCGTGGGGATTTTTGGTGACGGCGAAGCGGAGCTAGCAAAGGCGCGTTAGCGCCGTGCCCACCATCTTTCCCCGGGCATCCGCCGACGTAGTGGGCACGCTTCCGCCTTCGCTCTTCGATACGGCGGACAAGTCGCTTTGCTTACCCTAGGAAGCCGTCAATCATCCACATCGTCCTGCGTGCGTCCGAAAAGGTGCACGATACCCGGAGTTGCGATGGTCACGAACACGAAGCGCGACAGGTGATGCGCGCCGACGAAGATCGGATCGATATGCAGGGTCAGCGCGAGCGCCAGCATCGCGTCCATCGCGCCCGGCGCGAAGGCGACGACGACATCGGAAAACTTCACGTGCGTCGTCAGCACCACGATCGCGACGAAGATGCCGGAGATCGCAATCGCGATCGCAAACGAGCCGAGCGCCGCGTTGATGTGGCCGGCAAGGGTGTTGACCTTCATCCGCGCGAAACGGCTGCCGATCAGCGCGCCGATGCCGATCAGCGCCACGCCGCGCACCCAGTTCGGCAGGCCGCCCTCGACCCACCCCGCCCCGTGCAGCACGCTGGAGGCGATCATCGCGCCGAACATCCAGCTCGCGGGAAATTTCGCGAGCCGCAACAGCAGCGATAGCGCGAGCGAGGCGATGACGAGGATCAAGAGCTCGAACGGAGAGGCGATCGTCGTCGTCAGCGACGGCGCCGCCGAGGGCGCGAGGCCCGCAATCGCCAGTACCATCGGCAGCGCTGCGGTGAGGATGATCACGCGCATGGTCTGCACCACCGCGATCCCCTGCAGATCGGCGCCGCGCTCGACCGCCAGAATCGTGATCTGCGACAGCGCGCCGGGGCTTCCGGCGAGAAAAGCCGACGTGCGGTCCCAGCCATGGATGCGTTGCAGGTAATAGCTCGAGCCGAAGGTCGAGCAGAAGGTCGCAAGCGCGAGCAGTCCGATCGTCAGCGGATAGGCGCTGACCTGCTGGATCAGATGACGCGAAACGACGGACCCCAGGGAGATGCCGAGCAGCACCAGCACGGTCTGCGTCAGGATCGGCGGCACCGCGAGCGGGCGGCCGGCGATCGCGGCGATCCCGACCGCGATCATGGCGCCGGAGATCAGTCCGCCCGGCAGGTTGGCAAAAAGGAAAACCAGTCCGCCGACTGAGCCGATGCCGAGCGTCTCGATGGCGCTTCTGATCTTGGCGCGGGAGGGCAGCTCAAAGGGCAGGGAGGCGGTGATCTGTTTCACACCGCCTTATGGCAAATCGGAGAAGCACGCACAATTGCGGCCATGTCATGCCGCAATGCGCGCGCTTGCAGGGGCGAATGTGACGGAATTATTTCGCGGCGGGGGCGGCGGTGCCGGCCTTCGCTTCCTTCATGCACTCGGAGCGGAATTTTTTGCGCTCCTTGCCGTGCAGGCCCTTGGCATCCGCCTGCTTGGAGCATTCGAGCGACTCGGCCGAATGCTGCTTCGGCGCCTTCTTGTCGGTCGTGGTGGCTGCAGTATCGCTCTTGGCGGCCGGCGCAGCAGTCTGCGCGAAGGCGGTGCCGGTGGCGAACAGGGAGGCGAGGGCGACGACGGCGAGGCGCGAGGCGAGGGTCATGTGTTGCACTCTTGTGTTTGCGAATTGAACAAGGGCGGAGAACGTCTGCCCGCATTGCTGAACGCAACATGAATGGACGGCGCGCCGCGATCACTAAATTTTGGCCGCGAAAAGCATCGCTTCCTTGTCGGATGCCGCCGACACGCTAGGATAGTGATCCCAATTTGCTTCCCCCGGGGCAGATCAAGGAGGAGACGAAGGATGACCATTCAGACAAAATTGTTCTGCGCAGTTGCGGCATCGAGCGTCGCGGCGTTGCTCGCGAGCGCGCCGGCGCAGGCGCTGACCACGCAGGAATGCAGCGCGAAATATCAGGCGGCCAAGAAAGACGGCACGCTGGGCGGCATGAAGTGGAATGATTTCCGGAAAGCGCAGTGCGGTGCGGATGCAACTCCCGCCGCGGCGCCCACGGCCGCCGCACCGGCGGCGCCGGCCGAGCCGAAACAGGCGAAGAAGGAAGCTGCGCCCGCTGCGGCCCCCGCGCCGACGATGCCGGCAGGTCCCGCGGTCTTCCCGAACGCGGTCGATCCGAAATATGCCAAGGAGACCGCCGGCAAGGCCCGCATGCACACCTGTGTCGACCAGTACAACGCCAACAAGGCGACCAACGCCAATGGCGGCCTGAAGTGGATCCAGAAGGGCGGCGGCTATTACAGCGAATGCACCAAGCGGCTGAAGGGCGCCGCGTAAGGCTTGAAATGTGTCGACGGCCGGGGCGACGGCCCCGGCCGCTCAGCCGGTCGCCAGCAGCTTTTCTGCCGACTTTGCAATCATCTGCGCCCGCTTGCGCGGGCCGCGCTCGACGAAGAGCAGGCTCTGGCCGAACACGAAGCAGTAGAACATGAAGGCCTGCGCATCCGCCTCATCGGCGCCAAGGCCCGTCGCGCGATACAGCTCCGCGACATGCTTGAGACGCGCCGCATCGACGCTTGCTACCGCTGACGCCGCGGTCTCGTCGAGCCTCGCCCATTGCCGGATCGCTAGCTCGATCGCCATGGCGGCTGGATTCATGCGTTCGGAATAAAGCTGGATCACCGCCTTCAGCCGGTCGCGCGGGGATTGTCCGTCTAGACTCGTCTGCTGCGCGATCGCCTCCGTGCGCCCCTCGCGCCAGCGTTCCAGCATCGCGCCAAGCAGTGCCGCGCGGTCGGCGAAGCGGCGGTAGAAGCCGCCTTTGGTGACGCCGAGTTTTTTCGCGAGCACCTCGACCCGGACGCCCTCGACCCCAGTGCGGGCCAGTTCCGCGAAGGCCGCCTCGACCCAGACATCGCCTTTGGTGGCACTCATGAATTCGCCTTTCACCGAGCTTTGATACGGCGCCGTATTGCTAGCCCGTCACGGGCCTGATACGCTACCGTATCAAAATCAAGAGGCGGGAAATGGCAATGCGGGAGGCTACCTATCGCGGCACGGTCTATCCGTGGCAATGCGACCATGTCGGTCACATGAACATCATGTGGTATGTCGGCAAATTCGACGAGGCCAACTGGAATCTGTTCGCGCGCCTCGGGCTGACGCCGAGCTATCTGCGCACCTCCGGGCGCGGGATGGCTGCGGTGCAGCAGAACATCACCTACAAGCGCGAGCTGCTCGCCGGCGACATCATCGAGATCCGCAGCATCCTGCTCGAGCTCCGTGAGAAGTCGATTCGCTTCCGGCACGAGATGAGCAACGCCGAGACCGGCGAGATCGCCGCAACTTGCGAGATCGCCGGCGTGCACATTGACCGGGAGGCGCGCAAATCGACGCCGTTCGAACCCGTCATCTGCGAGATCGCGAAGCGGCATCTCGTCGAGCCGGTCATGGCGTGACGCGATGGCCGCCTTCGAGCCGAAAAATCCCGATTTCCGGGCGGCCGCATCCCGTCTGTTCGATGGCCAGCCGGCGATGCGCACGCTCGGCATCACCCTCGCGCGCGTTGCGCCGGGCGAGGCGGAGCTGGTGAGCTTATGCGGCCGGTTTCACCCAGCAGAACGGCTTCGTGCATGCCGGCATCATCACAGCGGGTCTCGACAATGCCTGTGGTGTTGCCGCCTTCACGCTGCTGCCGCGCGAGGCCGACATCCTCACCGTCGAGTTCAAGACGAATCTGCTCGCGCCGGCGCGGGGCGAGGGCTTCGTCTTCAGGGCTGAGGTGGTCAAGCCGGGCCGCACTCTCACATTTTGCGAGGCCAAGGCCTTCGCGCGGCAAGAGGGGGCGACGACGCTGGTCGCGACCATGACCGCCACGCTGATGGCGCTGGTCCGCCGCGATGCGGCGCAGGCCGGCACTCCCGCCTGATCCGTGCGGGCGGGATGGCCCGCATTCCGTTTTTTCGGCTGTCATTCCCGGCGACGCACTCTATATGCTGGTGCGTAACGCTTCTGGGCCTCAGGCCGTAGTACCGACGGGCCGAACTGGGACGAGGGATGACTGGACACAAACCAACGCGGCGCGCGGCGCTGACACTGATCGGGGCGGGCGCGGTGCTCGCAGGCGGCCTCCGCCCCGGCCGCGCCGCGACGGCCGAAGACGATACCATCCTGACCGAAGCCGCCGTGCTGCGCGATCCCGATGTGCCCGGGATCGGCAACCGTGACGGCGATATCACCATCGTCGAATGGTCCGACTATCAATGTCCCTATTGCCGCCGCGTCGAGCCGGAGCTGCGCCAGATCGTCCAGGATGACGGCAAGGTGAGGCTGGTGATGAAGGACTGGCCGATCCTCGGGCCGGTCTCGGTGACCGCGGCGCGGATGGCGCTGGCTGCCAAATTCCAGGGGAAGTACGACCAGGCCCATGATGCGATGATGGGCGTGAACTCGCGCCTGACCGAGCCGCGCATCAACGAGCTGCTCGCGGGTGTCGGGGTCGACATGGATCGCCTGAAGCGCGATCTCGCCGGCCACGCCAAGGACATCGACGCGATCCTGAAACGCAACAACGATCAGGCCGAGGCCTTTGGCTTCCGGGGTACGCCGTCCTTCATCGTCGGTAAATTCCGCGTACCGGGGGTGCTTACCATGGCCGAGTTCGAGCAAGTGATCGCGGACGCGCGCAAGGCGAAGGCAGGCAACAGCAACTGAGGCCAAACGAGACAAAGGCGCCGTCGCGGATCGCGGCGGCGCCTTGTCGATGGATTGCTGAACGCAGCCCTCTTATCGCCACGAAATCTTTACCCAGTCCTTGTGCGCGCGGTCCACCAGCGCGTCCCAGTCGGCCCTTGCGACATCCCAGTTCACGATGGTGCGATTGGTCGCCGCGACCTCGCCGCTGGCGACCGACGACGTCTGCATCGAATCATGAATGTAGACGCCGATACCAAGCAGCAGCGCGCCCAGGATCATTCCGAAAAAAGTCTGCATAGCGAACCTCCGTGACAGGCAATAACGCCGGCTCGGATCGAATGGTTCCGCAGCACTGCAGCGCGAACAAGGACAACTTGTTCACCCACCATTCAGCCATTGCAGCAGCTCCGAATTGATCTCGCGCGGATAGCAATGGCTGAGATCGTCGATCTCGCGATAGGTGACCTCGGCACCGGCGGCAGACAGCGCCGACTGTGTTTGCCGCGCGACCTGCACGGGAAACATCCAGTCGAGCCGGCCGTGGGTGATGAAGACCGGCAACCGTTGCAGGCGCACGCCGTCTGCCATTTCAGCCATCAGCGGATCGAAGGTCGCGGAGACCGGTGCAAGATGCGTGAAGGGCGAAGCGGCCTCGAGCCCGCTAACGTAGCAGAAAGTGCCGCCATCGCTCATGCCGGTCAAAAGCAGGCGCGACGGATCGACATTCCACAGGCTGCGGACGGTTTCGAGGATGCGTGCGAGATTCGGCGTGTCGGCGTCGTCGCCCATCAGTGCCCAGGTCGGACCCGTCGCGGTCGGCGCGATCAGGATCGCACCGATGCTGCGTGCATCGCGCAGCCAGCTCCACAGGAAGCCGCGGCCATTGCCCCTGCCGCCATGCAGCGCCACCACCAGCGGCCAGGACCGATCGGGCGTGTAATATTCCGGCACGTAGAGCGAGTAGCCGCCGCGGCTGCCGGGTTCGTTGTTGCGATGGAAGATACCGGTTTGCCCGGGGGGTGCCCTGGCCAGCCGCGTCATCAGATCTTCGTCCTCGCGCATTGCGGCGTTGAGAAAGAAGCGGCTCACCGGCGGAAATTTCACCGCAATCGGATAGAGCGCTTCCTGCGCGCGGGGCACATGGCGCAGCGCGCGGAAGACGGCGACGAGATCGCCATTGCCGGCCTGAACCGTCCGCAGGCCGGCAAACGCGGCAAGCGCTTCATCACAAGCCCGTTCAATCGAGCTCCGCGTGTCCGCAAAGGTTTCGGGCCATTCGCCGAGCTCGGAACGCGCGGCCTGGAGAGCGGTGTCCGGCGCGCCGATCGCATCCATGACGGAGTTGAAGGCCGGCGGATGCAGGTGCCGCGCAACGAAGCCGAGCGCCTCCAGCGCATCGAGCAGCGGCGGCAGCACGGCCACGATGTTGTCCACCACGGCCTCGCTCATCGGCTCGCGTTCCTGTTCTTGCGTGCGGCCTATCAGTGCAGCACTGTTCAGTGCAATCTTGGGGCCTTCAACAGCTTCATGCGGTCGGTGGAGGTCACCGTGACGTCGAAGGTGACGCCTTCGTGGTGCACCGTCAGGGGCACGTCCACGCCCGCCGTGCCGAGCCCCCACAGCTTGCGATAGAAGCCCGTCTGGCTCGTCACCTTCTCGCCATCGACGGCCAGGATGACGTCGCCGGTCTTGAGCTCGGCGCGTGCCGCCGGCCCGTTCGACGAGATGCCAATGATCACCACGCGGCGATCGATCTCAGTCGAAAACAGCCCGAGCCATGGCCGCGCCGGCTTGTTGACGCGGCCGAATTTACGCAAATCGTCCAGGATCGGCGTGAGCAGGTCGATCGGCACGGCCATATTGACGTGCTCGGCCTTGCCCTCGCGTTCGCGCTCGAGCTGCAGCGAGCCGATCCCGATCAGCTCACCGCGATCGTTGAACAGTCCGGTGCCGCCCCAGTTCGGATGGGCGGGATAGGTGAAGATCGCTTCATCGAGCAGATATTCCCAGTAGCCGGCGAATTCCTGCTTGGCCACGATCTGGCTCGCGACCGAGCGCGTGCGGCCGCCGGCGCCGCCGACCACGACACGGTCGCCGATCCTGATCGCGGCCGATGAGCCGAGCGGAACAGGCGCGAGGTCGAGCTTGCCGAGCGCCTGCACCAGGCCGAAGCCGGTGACCTGGTCGAAACCCAGCACATGGCCTTCCATCACGCGTCCGTCGCCAAGATGCAGCCAGACCGCTTCCGCCTCGGTAATGAGGTAGCCGATGGTCAGCACCAGTCCGTCATCGATCACGATGCCGTTGCCGGCGCGCTCGGTGCCGAGCGTCTCGGCGCTGAAGGCGTCCGGCGGAATGATGGAATGCAGGCCGACGACGGACGAGAGCACACGGTCGAGATCGAATCCATAGTCGCCGGCATGCGGCTGATGTGCCGGCGGCACTCTCCATTCGGTCAGAGCGGGCATGGAGTTCTCTCCTTGCGAGTCTCTTGGCCTGGGCGTTCCGGCATTTGCGGCAACGAGCAAGGCGCGAAGCACCGGCAATGTATGCCTCGAAGGGCTGTCTTGAAAGCCCATTGGACCAGTTGGCCAACGCGAATTGCTGAAATTGGTGTCACACTGCGTGCCGCTTCGGCCGCATGGCTGGTGTCCTGGCCGGTGCTAGGCGGGCTGAAACGAAGCTGCTAACCATTGGCGCTTCGTTTGGCCAAGGGATCATGGGCGACAAGCATGGACAACCGCAGCGACATCTGGCGTGGCATTGATACGATCAAGGCGCGTTTCATCGACTTGAGCGACAAGGTCTGGGGAACGCCCGAGGTGTGTTACACCGAAGCGCGCTCCGCCGCCGAGCATCTCGCCGAGCTGCGCCATCAGGGTTTCCGCATCACCGAGAACGTCGCTGATATTCCCACCGCGCTGATGGGCGAGTGGGGCGAGGGCGGTCCGGTCATCGCCTTCCTCGGTGAATATGACGCGCTTCCGGGCCTCAGTCAGGAGGCGGGAGTCGCCGAGCATCGTCCAGTCGAGACCGGCGGCCATGGCCATGGTTGCGGTCACAATCTGCTCGGTTCGGCCGCGTTGCTCGCGGCGACCGCGGTGAAGGACTGGCTCGCCGAGCACAAGGTGTCCGGCCGTGTGCGCTACTATGGCTGCCCCGCCGAAGAAGGCGGCGCGGCAAAAGCCTTCATGGTGCGCTCCGGCGCGTTCGCGGATGCCGACATCGCCATCACCTGGCACCCGCACAGCTTCTGGGAAGTCGCGGTGACGCCGTCGCTCGCCAACACGCGCGCCGATTTCATCTTCACCGGCCGCACCTCGCATGCGGCGGCTTCGCCCCATCTCGGCCGCTCCGCGCTCGACGCGGTCGAATTGATGAATGTCGGCGTCAACTACATGCGCGAGCACATGCCGAGCGACGCGCGCGTGCATTACGCGCTGCTCGATACCGGCGGTATCGCACCGAACGTGGTGCAAGCCCATGCCCGCGTGCGCTACTCCATTCGTGCCCGCGATCTGCCCGGCATGAACGAGCTGGTCGAGCGCGTGAGCAAGATCGCGCAGGGCGCAGCCCTGATGACCGAGACCAAGGTGGAGATGAAGATCATTTCCGCCGTCTCCAACATCCTGCCCAATGCGCCGCTGGAGCAGGCGCTGCACCGGGTCATGGAAGAGCTCGGACCGCCGCATTTCGACGACGCGGACAAGAAATTCGCCGGCCAGATTCGCGCCACGCTGAGCGATAAGGATATCGCGTCTGTCTATTATGCGATCGGCATGGAGCCGACGGAGCGGCCGCTCGCCGACTTCCTGGTGCCGCTCGACGCCAAGCGAAATCCGCTGGTCGGCTCGACCGACGTCGGCGACGTGAGCTGGGTGGTACCGACGGTGCAGGTCCATGCACCGACGGTTGCAATCGGCACACCTTTCCACACCTGGCAGGTGGTGGCGCAGGGCAAGAGCCCGCACGCCCACAAGGCGATGGTGCAGGCCGCCAAGGCGATGGCTGGTCTTGCCATCAAGGCGCTGACGGAGCCGGAGCTGATCAAGGCCGCGAAAGCCGACCTGAAGAAGCGCACCGCCAAGACGCCTTATGTCTGCCCGCTGCCGGACCATGTCGCGCCGCCGCTGGATATGTCCGTGGCGTAGAATATTTTCTCGATACTTCGTCTGATCTGCCGAATAAATTTTCTGCAGTGCAGCGTTGATTGGCGGGCGTTTCAGCGTCGAATTGCCGAACGGTTGGGCGGCAAAACATAGTTTTGCCCAACGGACAGCCAGAAGACCGTTTGCATACATACGGTCGCAGTTGACGTACGCCCCATTCGGTGTGCCATCTACCGCCAGCCAAGCCCGGCGGCCGCGCTTGCGGCTGCCCGCATCCATTTGGAACCAGACGGGGGACCGCCATGCTGGACAAGAAGCTGCGTGCAATGATCGACAAGGTGGCGGACGGCCGGATGGATCGCCGCGCCTTCATCCAGCGCATGGCCGCCGTCGGCCTTGCCGCCCCGCTGGCCAACCAGATTCTGGCGCTTGGCGGCGTCGCCATGGCCGAGGGCCCTTCGACCTACAAGCCCACCAAGCGTGGTGGTGGCGGCGCGCTGAAGCTGTTGTGGTGGCAGGGCCCGACCCTGCTCAACCCGCATTTCGCTACCGGCACCAAGGACCAGGATGGCTCGCGCATGTTCTACGAGCCGCTCGCCTGCTGGGATCCCGACGGCAACATGAAGCTGGTGCTCGCCGCCGAAATCCCTTCGATCCAGAACGGCGGGCTTGCCGCCGACGGCAAGTCGGTGACCTGGAAGCTCAAACCCGGCGTCAAATGGCATGACGGCAAGCCATTCACCGCCGACGACGTCGTGTTCAACTGGGAATACGCCAAGGACCCCGCGACCTCGGCGCTGACCATTGCGACCTATCGCGACATTACCGTCGAGAAGGTGGACGACCTCACGGTCCGCATCCTCTTCAATAAGCCCACCCCATTCTGGGCCGACGCTTTCGTCGGGGCGCCGAACGCGATTATTCCCAAGCATCTGTTTGCGGACTACAAGGGCGCTAAATCCCGCGAGGCGCCGAACAACCTCTCCCCGGTCGGTACCGGCCCCTATAAATTCATCGAGTTCAAGCCGGGCGATCTCGTCCGAGGCGAGCTCAATCCCGACTATCACATGCCGAACCGGCCCTATTTCGACACGTTCGAGATGAAGGGCGGCGGCGACGCCGTCTCGGCCGCGCGTGCCGTGATCCAGACCGGCGAATACGATTTCGGCTACAACATCCAGGTTGAAGACGACGTGCTGTTGCGCCTGGAGAAGGGCGGCAAGGGCAAGGCCATCTATGCCGTCGGCGGCGACACCGAGTTCATCGCGCTGAACTTCACCGATCCCAACACCGAGGTCGATGGCGAGCGCTCCTCGATCAAGACCAAGCACCCGCTGTTCTCCGATCCCGCCGTGCGCAAGGCGCTGTCGCTGCTGGTCGATCGCGAAGCGGTCAAGAAGGTGATCTACGGCCGCGCTGGCCGCACCACCGCCAACTTCCTCAATGGTCCCGAAAAGTTCGTCTCCAAGAACACGAGCTGGGAATTCAGCATCGAGAAGGCGTCGAAGATGCTTGACGACGCCGGCTGGAAGCCCGGCGCGGACGGCATTCGCGAGAAGGACGGCAAGAAGCTCAAGCTCTTGTATCAGACCTCGATCAACGGTCCGCGCCAGAAGACCCAGGCCATCGTCAAGCAGGCCTGCCAGAAGGCCGGCATCGACGTCGAGCTGAAATCAGTGGTCGCCTCGGTGTTCTTCTCCTCCGACGTCGGCAATCCCGACATCTATCCGAAGTTCTACGCCGACATGGAGATGTTCCAGATCCCGATGACCCAGCCGGATCCGGCCCAGCACATGCGCCGATTCATTTCGGCGAACGTGGCGACCAAGGAGAACAAGTGGCAAGGGCAGAACTTCCCGCGCTACGTCAATAAGGAGTACGACGCCGCGATCGAGGCGGCTGAAGGCGAGATGGATCCGATCAAGCGCGCCGCGCTCTACATCAAAGCCAATGACATCCTGATCGGCGACACCGTGTTCATCCCGGTACAACATCGCCTCAAGGTGGAAGCCGCGGCCAACAACCTGGTGTGTATTATCAGCGGCTGGGCCAACGAGACCGACAACCTGTTCGACTGGTACCGGGAGGCATGATCGCCGGACTAGGCGGGGTCTTTACCTTATGAGTCAGTATGTCCTGCGTCGCATCCTGATCGCGATTCCGAGCCTGCTCGGCATTTCGGTGGTGCTGTTCGTCGTGTTGGCGCTCGCTCCCGGCGATCCGTTCTCGGAGCTGGCGACCAATCCGAACGTGCCGGCCGAAGTCGCAGCCTCGCTTCGGGCGAAGTTCGGCCTCGACGATCCGATCTATCTTCGCTACCTGCACTGGATCTCGGCCATGGCGCATGGCGACTGGGGCTTCTCCTTCGTCAGCCGGATGAACGTGGACACACTCATCCTCCAGCGCCTGCCGGCGACGCTCTACGTCATCGGCTCGGCGCAGATCCTGTCGCTCCTGATCGCGATCCCCGTCGGCGTCTACGCGGCGACTAAGCCCTATTCGCTGTTCGACCAGATCGCCAACACGCTTGCCTTCGTCGGCTTCTCGCTGCCGACGTTCTTCACGGGCATCCTGTTCATCCTGATCTTCTCGGTCACGCTGGACTGGCTGCCCCTGGTCTACACCACCGACGTCAAGGGGACCGGCATCCACTGGGTGCTCGAGATGATCCGGCAGGCGATCATGCCAGTGGCGGTGCTCGGCCTGTTCCAGGCCGCGTCTATGACGCGCTTCGTGCGCTCGGCGATGCTCGACGTGATCCGGCTCGATTACGTCACCACGGCGCGTGCCAAGGGGCTCGGACAAGCCAAGGTGATCGTCAAGCACGTCATGCGCAACGCGATGATCCCGGTCGTCACGCTCATTGCGTTGCAGATGCCGGCCGTGTTCGGCGGCGCCATCGTCACCGAGCAGATTTTCCGCATCCCCGGCATCGGCTCGCTGCTCATCTCCTCCATTCTCGCCAATGACACGCCGGTGGTGATGGCCGTCACCTTCGTGTTCGCGTGCCTCGTTGTGCTCTTCAATCTCATCGCGGACGTCCTGTATGGCTGGCTTGACCCTCGCATCTCCCTCCGCTGAGCGGACCACCGAGCGGGCTGCCTATTCGCCCTGGCGCGAGACGTGGCGGCGTTTTCGCTGCCACCGCATGGCCGTGGTCAGCGCGTTCCTGCTACTCGTGCTGATCCTCGCCGTGCTGATCGGTCCCTTCCTCTGGCACGTCAAGATCAACGACATCGACATCGTGGCAGGGCTCCAGGGACCCTCGCTCACCCATCCCTTCGGCACCGACGATCTCGGCCAGGATCTCCTGGCGCGCATGATCTATGGTGGCCGCATCTCGCTTGCGGTGGGGCTCGCCGCGATGCTGGTCTCGGTGTTTGTCGGCACGCTGATCGGCGCGCTCGCCGGCATGTCGCGCGGCGCGCTCGGACATGGCTTGATGTGGCTCACCGACCTCTTCCTGTCGCTGCCGCCATTGCCGCTTTTGCTGTTGCTCATCTATCTCTTCCGCGACGGGCTGAAGGCGATGTTCGGTCCCGAAGGCGGCATCTTCATCCTGATCGTGCTCGTCATCGGCGGTCTGCGCTGGATGCCGGTCGCGCGTCTGGTACGCGCGCAGTTCCTGTCGATCCGCGAGAAGGAGTTCGTCGAGGCGGCGCGGGCGCTCGGGGCAAGCCCGGTCCGGCAGGTGGTGCGGCATATCCTGCCCAATGCAGTAGGCCCGGTGATCGTCGCCGGCACCATCGACGTTGCCGCGGCGATCATCGCGGAATCGACGCTGTCCTTCCTCGGCCTCGGCTTTCCGCCGGATACCCCGACCTGGGGCCGGCTGCTCTATGATGCCAAGGATTTTCTCGACATCGGCCCGCACTGGGCGCTGTTCCCGGGCGGCGCGATCTTCGTCGCCGTGGTGGCCATCAACTTCATCGGCGACGGCCTGCGCGACGCCCTTGATGCGCGACGGGTGATCTGATGGCGCCGCTGCTCGAAATCAAAGGTCTCAAGACCCACTTTTCGACCGACGACGGCGTTCTGCAGGCCGTCGACGGCGTCGACATTTCCATCAACAAGGGCGAGACGCTCTGCGTCGTCGGCGAATCCGGCTGCGGCAAGACCGTGACTGCGATGTCGATCCTGAAGCTGATCGCGATGCCGCCCGGCCGTATCGCGGCAGGCCAGATCATCTTCGAGGGCCGCGATCTCGTGCCGCTGACGAGCCAGCAGCTCGACGAGGTCCGCGCCAAGGAGATCGGCTTCATCTTCCAGGAGCCGATGACCTCGCTCAATCCGGTTCTGACGGTGGGCGAGCAGATCGCCGAGAGCCTGCGCCGCCACGAGGCGGTGACCAAGAACCAGGCGCTCGAGCGCACCATCGAAATGCTGAAGCTGGTGCAGATCCCGAATGCCGAAGGCCGCGTGCACCACTATCCGCACCAGTTCTCCGGCGGCATGCGCCAGCGCGTGATGATCGCGATGGCGCTCGCCTGCAAGCCGAAGCTCGTCATCGCGGATGAACCGACCACCGCGCTCGACGTCACCATCCAGGCGCAGATCCTCGATCTGCTCCAGGACATGAAGGAGCGCTTCGGCATGGCGGTCATGCTGATCACCCATGCCATGGGCGTCGTCGCCGAGACCGCGCAGCGCGTCGTGGTGATGTATGCTGGTAAGGTGGTCGAGGAGGCGCCGGTCGACGATCTCTTCGGCGATCCCCGCCATCCCTATACGCAAGGGCTGATCCGCTCGATCCCGCGCATCGATCTCGACAGCGAGCACAAGACGCGGCTCGAGGCGATCAGCGGCTCGGTGCCGATCCTGATCAACCCGCCGGTCGGCTGCCGCTTTGCGCCGCGCTGCCGCCACGCCATGAGCATCTGCACCGAGAAGGAGCCGCTTCTGCGCGAGGTTGCGCCCGGCCACCGCATGGCCTGTCATCTGGGAGACGCGTCATGAGCGAACCCTTGCTGCGCGTCTCGGGCCTCAAGAAGCATTTTCCCGTGCTCGGCGGCCTGTTGTCGCGCCAGGTCGGCAGCATCTATGCGGTCGACGGCGTATCGTTCTCGGTCAATCGCGGCGAGACGCTCGGTCTCGTCGGCGAGTCCGGCTGCGGCAAGTCGACGACCGGACGCTGCGTGCTGCGCCTGATCGAGCCGACCGACGGCGAGGTCACCTTCGACGGCCAGGACGTGCGCAAGCTTGGCGGAACTGATCTGCGCGCGATGCGGCGGAACATGCAGCTGGTGTTCCAGGATCCGTTTGCCTCGCTCAACCCGCGCATGACGGTCGGCGCGATCCTCGGCGAGGCCTTCACCATCCATAACCTTGCGTCATCGGCCAGAGAGCGCGAGGAGCGCGTGGCAGGCCTGTTGGTGAAGGTTGGGTTGAAGGCCGAGCATATGCGGCGCTATCCGCACGAATTCTCCGGCGGCCAGCGCCAGCGCATCGTGATCGCGCGCGCGCTCGCGGTCGAGCCGAAGCTGATCGTCTGCGACGAGCCGGTCTCCGCGCTCGACGTGTCGATCCAGGCGCAGGTGATCAACCTGCTGGAGGACCTCCAGGCCGAGCTGAACCTCACTTATCTCTTCGTCGCGCACGACCTCTCGGTCGTCGAGCACATCTCCGACCGCGTCGCCGTGATGTATCTCGGCCGCATCGTCGAAATCGCGAAAGCGAGCGATCTCTACCGCAACCCGCAACATCCCTATACGAAGGCGTTGCTCTCGGCCGTGCCGGTGCCCGATCCTAAGCTCAAGCGCAACCGCATTCGCTTGAAGGGTGACGTGCCGAGCCCGATGAATCCGCCGAAGGGCTGCCACTTCCACACCCGCTGCCCGATTGCCCAGCCGCGCTGCTCGGAGAGCGCGCCGGAGCTGAAGGAAGGTGCGGGCGGGCACGCCGTGGCGTGTCATCTGATCTGAGGTTACGGGTGCGGACGTAACGGGGAGGCGATCCCAAGGAATCGTTCCAAGGGATCGTTCGGCGAGCGGGGGGCCATGAGCCGGATGCAGGATGTCAGTCTCGTTGGAGCCCAAGCACCGTCGGCGTCCCGTGCAGGGGATGCCGACGCCATGGCACGCCGGGCGCTGTGGGGCTCGGCGCTGGGCTACGCCATGGATGGGTTCGATCTTCTCATCCTCGGCTTCATGCTGAGCGCAATCTCGAAGGACCTCCACCTCACGCAACCCCAGGCGGCCTCGCTGGTGACGGGGACGCTGGTCGGCGCGGTCGTCGGCGGCTTCGTCTTCGGCATGCTGTCGGACCGGCTGGGCCGGGTCCGCGTTCTGACCTGGAGCATCGTCCTGTTCGCGATCTTCACCGGGCTGTGTGCGCTGGCGCAGGGCTATTGGGACCTCCTGACCTATCGGGCCATCGCCGGCATCGGCCTCGGTGGCGAGTTCGGCATCGGCATGGCGCTGGTGGCGGAGGCCTGGCCCGCGGAGAAACGCGCGCGGGCCACATCCTACGTCGGTCTCGGCTGGCAGTTTGGCGTGCTCGTTGCGGCGCTGGTGACGCCAATCCTGTTGCCGCTCATCGGCTGGCGCGGGATGTTCGCGCTCGGCGTGTTTCCGGCACTCGTCGCCTTCGTGATCCGGCGCGAGCTGCACGAGCCTGACGTCTTCATGGCGCACAAGGCGAAGACGGCGGATGCGGCTTCCTCGCTCCGCGCGCTCGTCGCCGATCGCGACACGACAAAGATCAGCCTCGGGATGATCATCCTCTGCTCGGTGCAGAATTTCGGCTACTACGGCATCATGATCTGGCTGCCGAACTATCTCTCGACGCGGTTTGGCTATGGCCTGACGCAATCGGCGGTCTGGACGTCAGTCACCATTGCCGGCATGGCGCTCGGCATCTTCCTGTTTGGTCATATTGCCGATCGCTTCGGCCGCCGTCCCGCGTTTCTCACCTACATGCTGGGTGCTGCCATCATGGTGGTGGTCTATTCGCAGCTGACGGCCGCGACGGCGCTGTTGATCGGCGGCGCCGTGATGGGCTTCTTCGTCAACGGCATGCTCGGCGGCTACGGCGCTCTGATGAGCGAGCTCTACCCGACCGTGGCGCGCGCCACTGCGCAGAACGTGTTCTTCAATATCGGTCGCGCGGTCGCCGGCTTCGGTCCGCTGGTGGTCGGCATCATCAGCGCGGCCTACGGCTTCCCGACCGCGATCGCCGGGCTCGCGCTGCTCTATCTGCTCGACGTCGTGGCGCTGCTTGCGTTGATCCCCGAGCGCCGTGGCGTGAAGCTCGCTTGAGACCGGGCGTTCACCGCATCTCGCGCAGGCCGTAATCCGAAAGGGCCTGCCTGAAAGCCGCCGCCGACGTGTGGTGGTGCGCGAGCAAGCCAGCCTCCCTTGCGCCGGCGACATTCTCCGCGAGGTCGTCGACGAAGAGAACCGCCTCAGGCCGCGTCCGCAGCTCCGATAGGCAAAGGCGATAGCATTGCGGGTCCGGCTTCGCCGCCTTGAACTGGGCCGAGGTGTAGATCCTTGAGCCGAACAGCGGGCGCAGTTCCGGAAACAGTGTGTCGATATGATCGGCGACCAGCGTCGTGTTGTTGGTCAGGACGGCAATCTCGACCGATTCGCGCAGGCCGCCGACCGTTTCCAGCATCGCGAGGTCGGCTTTCATCGACCGCCGCCGCGCCTCGACCCATTCATCGAGCGACAGGGGATAGCCGATGCGTTCGCCGAAGCCGCGCAAATAGTCCGGGCCATCGAGCGCGCCGCTGTCACCGAGCAGCTCGAAGCCGGAGTCCCAGATTGCCTTATGGACGCGTTCGCTGCTCACTCCGGCGAGCTCCGCGAGATACGCCACGCGCTTGCCCCTGTCGTAGTCGCAGAGGACGTTGTCCATGTCGAACAGGACAAACTCGATCTTGTCAGTCACGGGAATACTCTCTGCCCTCGCCGAAACATCCGGCCAAGACGAGGCGATACGCCGTCACAGCGCCGGCGGCAAACGATATTCTTGCAGCGGGCCGAGCCGGCCCGAAACCCTCACTGACGTCGCGATGCACGGCGGCGTGCCAATTGATGCAGCACCGTGTCGAAGGCCGGCACCGCTCTGGCGAGGTCGATCAGACGATTGTCCTGCGCAGCCGGTGACAGCAACTGCCGGAAGGCGAGGTTGAGCCGTTGCTCCCTGATGTAATGCGCCAGCCCGCCATCCGCCTCGAACAGCCGGTAGAGGCTTGCGCGCGAGATCCGAAACTCGCGGCAGAGCTCCGCGGCGGTGAGCAGGTCGGTCTCGAGATTGTGTGCAATGTGGTGCTTGATCATCGCGAGATAGAGATGCCGCTCGGCGCGTTCGACACCGGCCGCAATGTCGCCGGGTGGTGGCAGGACGTGCGCGGAGGTCGTGGTGCGATTGCATCGTTATGGGCCAGAATCGGAGGCTGAGAAGGGCGTGGCGCGCTACGCCTGGTAATCGGGCAATTTTCGTCACGCACTTTTCGCTGGCCACGACACGACCTGGCCCGACATCACCAGCCGGTCGCGGCCAGAGTCCTTGGCGGCGTAGAGCGCGCGGTCGGCGGCCGCCACCAGCGCATTGCAATCTGTCGCGGTCTGGGACGGAAGCCCAACCGCCGCGCCCAGGCTCATCGTGACCAACCGGGAGGGCGGATTCTGCGCGTGGAGCATCGCGAGCTCGCGCAAGCCATCGCGAATCTCCTCGCCGATACGGGCGCAGCCATCGGCGCCGGTGTTCGGCAACAACAGCGCGAATTCCTCGCCGCCGTAGCGCGCCGCGAGGTCAGCCGGGCGGCGCGCATGCGCGGCCAGAATCCTCCCCAGCTCGCGCAGGCACCCGTCGCCTGCAAGGTGTCCGTAATGGTCGTTGAACTTCTTGAAGTGATCGACGTCGATCAGGAGGAGCGAGAGCTGCGTGCCGTCGCGGCGGGCGCGTGCCCATTCCTCCGCAAGCCGTGCGTCGAATGCGCGGCGGTTTGCGAGCCCTGTCAGGCCGTCGGTCGTCGCCAGCGAGGCGAGCTTGTCCTGAAGATCCTTCTGCTCGGTCATGTCGCGCATGACTGCGACGACGCCGTCGATCTCGCCAGTGTCGGACGACCGCGTCACGTGCAGAGCCGACTCGGCCCAGATCTCGCCCTTCTCGCGGTGGCACTGACGATAGACGAATCTGGCCTCTTCGGCCTCGCCGTTCTTCAGGGCGGTGACCACCTGCTGGACCCGCTCCATGTCGTCCGGGTGGATGCCGGACACGGCCGACATGCCCAGGAGCTCATCAGGCGTCCAGCCGATCATGCGCGTACTTGACGGAGAGACGTAGAGCAGCCTGTTGTCGAGTCCGATCCGGGTCACCATATCGCTGGATTGCTCGGCCAGAAGCCGGAAGTGGGCTTCCTTGGCGACGAGAGCCTGCGCCATGCGCTGCCGTTGCAGGAGCTGGCGGACCAGGTAGGAGCCGATCACTGCGATCAGCAGGACCAGGCCAACGACATAGCTCATCCGCACGGTCGCCGCGTGCCGCCAGGGCGCCAGCACGTCGTCCTGCGACTTGCTCGCGAGCACCATCAGCGGATACTGGCTGCTGCGCTTGTAGTAGCTCAAGCGTTGCACGCCATCGAGCGGCGACTTGAAATAGTAGAGGCTGGCTGCCGGACGGTTGTCCCATTCCCTGAACAACGGAGCGTTGGATAGATCGCGCCCGATAAAGGCGCCGCTCTCGTCGCGGCTGCGCGCCAGCATGATGCCGTCATTATTGAGCAGCGAGACCGAGCCGTTCGGCCCGACGTCGAACCTCTGGTAGAATCGGACGAAATAGGCGACGTCGATCGTGAGCAGGGCGACGCCGGCGAAGCTGCCGTCGGGGTTGTTGATCCGGCGCGACGCGGTGATGATCCATTGGCCGCCGGAACGGCTCCTCACCGGCCGCCCGATCAGCGTGTTGCGGTCCGGTGAGCTGCGATGACGCTGAAAATATTCACGGTCGCTGTTGTTGAATTTGGAGAGGTCGACCTGTTCGGTTGTGGCAAGCCATCGGCCGGTCGCGTCATAGACGAAGATGCCGTGGATGCGGTCGGACGATTTGCGGGTCGGCAGATAGGTCTGGAGCTTTGCGATCGTGTCGGGGCCCATTCCGTCGAGCTCGAGGCGATGGACGAGGCCGACCAGGATCGTATCGGCGAGCTCGAACGTGTCGTCAGCATGCTGGACCAGCGACTGGGCGAGGTTGGCGACTTCCACTTCGGCATTCCTGAGCTCGGCGTCGCGCGTCTCCCATTCGCGCCAGCCGCTCAAGCCCAGGATGGTGATGCAGATCAGCACCACGAATCCGGCCGCCCAAAACGGGAGACGGGTTTTGCCGAGATCGCGGCTCGTGACCATCCGGTTTGCTCCAATTCGGCGCAAACCTCTCACCATCGCCTTAACGCCTTGTTGCATCATCCGCGCTGATTGCAGCGACCCGGGGGATTCCCCAATAGGTCGACGGATTATCGTGGAACGATGTTAACCACGCCGCGGCTCGCGCTGCGGCAGCGCCTTCTGCCCCCGCTCACGCCTCGAGCGTAAAGCCGACGCGCAGCGTGACCTGATAGTGGCGGACGGTGCCGTTCTCGATATGGCCGCGCGTCTGCACGACCTCGAACCATTTCATCTCGCGGATGGTTTTTGCAGCGCGGCTGATCGCGTTCTGGATCGCGTCCTCGATCGACTTTTCCGACGATCCGACCAGTTCCAGGATCTTGTAGACGTGATCCTTGTCTTGAGCGGGCATGACGAACCTCCATGAGAGTAGTGAGGCGCAAATCAGGGATGTGCCGTCGGAAGAGACTAAACTGCGCCTGAACGAAGTCTAGGGGGAACGCCCAGCCTGGCCGCAGGTTTCTAGTCGGGCACATGGAGGGCATTGCGCGGCAGGTGACCCATGCTGCCGTCATGAACGGCTGCCTCATCACGCAACAGCCATCGCAGCAGCAGCGCGAGCACGACCATCGAGGCAAAGCCGGCCATGGCTGGCGCAGCTTGCTGACCCGATGCCAGCGTCGATAGCACGAGCCCATAGGCGCCGGCCAGCAGGATCAGTCCGTACATCGCGCTGCGCTCGCGCGCCGACGCGATGTGGACAAGATCTGGAAGCGCGAGCGCGAGACCGATCGCCAGGATCGGGAGGTCATAGTCATAGGCATAGGGGCTGATCATGACCGAGGCCATCGCGGTGACACCAAGCGCGAAGCCAGGCGAGGGCCCGCGCAAGGCGCCGAGCACGACCGCAAGCAGCGCAAGCGCAGCAACAGCGATCTGTCCCGAGATGGCAGCCGTGGCGGGCATGCCGGCCGTATGCAGCGCCGCATAGGCCGAGATCATCCGGAAGAGCTGATAGACGCCCTGGTCGAGATAGCCCGCCGATTCCCGAACTGAGGCCATGAGTGCGGACCAGATCTGGGGTCCGAAAATCAGCGTGGAAACGAGCGAGCTCGCCAACACCACCATTGCGGCCACGGCAATCGCCGCGAAGCGGCGCGTCATCACGAGATAGACGCCGGCGGCGACGGCGAGATGCGGCTTGATGACCATCGCGCCGAGCGCAAGGCCTGCAAGCACCGGACGCTTCTGCAAGGCGAGACAGAACAGGCCGATCAGCGCGCCGGTGAGAAAGCCGTTCTGGCCGCAGCCGATCGTGACCGCGAGCGCGGGAAAGGAGATGATCAGGACTTGGGCGAAATTCTCTCGTGCGATCGCGCGCAGCGTGAGGAGATAGAGCGCGAGCGTTACCGTCGTGAACGATAGATACGCTGCTCCGACCGGCAGCAAAGCGAGTGGCGCAAGCAGCAGGTCGAATTGCGGCGGGTAGGTCCAGGGCATCACGCCGGTCGTGCCGCCGGCCGCATCTGCCTGCATCTTGGCGAAGGTCGCGAGCCGGTAGACCTCGCCGACATCGCCGAGCCAGACGCGCTGCGCCACGATGTGAAACGCGTCGAAATCGGCGAGCCCGCGAAAGTGCCAGGGACCGACGCGCGCGAACCACAACGTCTTGACGGCAACGATCGCCGCCAGCGCCGCGAGGATGATGCGCACATGAATCGCCCGCCGCGACGGCGAGGACTGAATCTGCTCCAGCGCTTCGGCAAGCATGATGATTTCGGGCCCGGTGGCGGCGTGCAGGACTGCATCGCCCATCAAGCCCGAGATTGCCGTGCGAGGCTTAAAGGATGGTAACGAACCGGAAAGGAGTTTGCGGCCTTGGGGCCCGAAAGGCGCGGCCTACCGGCCTTGCGATCGGGCCTCGCGCGCCCGCCGTTCCGCCCTGAGCCGTTCCATGTTGGAATACAGCGCCTTCTGCGCGGCCTCATGCTCGCGCATTGCCTGCTCCGCATCAGCGCGTCGCGCCTCGTCACGCGCCCTGCGCTCTTCAGGCGTGAGAATGCGGGGCGGGCGTACCGAATGATCGACTGTCATGGGAACATAACGCACGGCAGGTCGGCAGGTTCCCGTCACACGACGGCGCTCTCGAGCGAGCCCGACATCGCCGATAGATCCCGCCGGTGCTCGTTTGTCTTCGTGAATTCCACAGTCAGGCGACGGAAGGTCAAAGCTGGTTCTCCGCCAACACGAAAACGCAAGCGAGTCCCTACGGGTCCAGCTCCGTATCCCAGTAGAGATAATCCAGCCAGCTATCATGCAGATAGTTCGGCGGAAAGAGGCGGCCGTTGCGATGGAGCTGGTGCACGGTCGGCGCGAACGCCGCCTGCCTCGGAAACATCTTTGCCTGTGCCGGCGTGAGATTGCCCTTGCGTAAATTGCAGGGCGAACAGGCCGCGACCACGTTCTCCCAGGTGGTCTGGCCGCCTTTGCTGCGCGGAATGATGTGATCGAAGGTGAGGTCCTCGGGCGAGCCGCAATATTGGCAATTGAAGCGGTCGCGGAGGAAAACGTTGAAACGGGTAAAGGCAGGATGGGTGGTCGGCTTGACGAAGGATTTGAGCGAGACGACGCTCGGGAGCTGCATCTCTAATGTCGGACTTCGTACCGCCTGGTCGTAATGCGCGACAATGTTGACGCGATCGAGAAACACCGCCTTGATCGCGTCCTGCCACGACCAGAGGGACAGCGGGTAGTAACTCAGCGGCCGGAAGTCCGCATTCAGCACCAAGACCGGCCAACTGCCTTGCGAGACATGTGCGTTCAAGTAACGCTCCTGGCCTCCATATCGCTGCGAAGCAGCATATATTGACATACTACATGCAGCGTGACGGGATTGTGAAGCCCGTCGAGCGACTTATTCAGGCTGCCCGCGGGCGCAAATGGGCTGCAAAAAAGCCGCTATTGGGGAACGCGTCCCTGGCCCGAGGACCATCCAGGGGCGGCCCATGACTAGATCGTGGTGTTCCCGGACGGCAGCGCCACGATACGCTTGCGCGGTTCCTCGGCGAGCGCCTGGACGGCGGGATTACCGCACCCGCTCAAGCTTCTGCAGACACCGTCTGGCGCGCACCACCGCCGGCATCTCGTCGTCGGGAAAGCTCGTCTTCCAGTCGGTGACGCCGACCTCGCCGACATAGATGTCGCCCCGCGAGTCCAGTGCGATGCCGTGCGGCGCCAGAAACTTGCCGCTTTCGATGCCCGGGCCGTCCTCGCCGCCGAGCCTTGCAACGCGCTTGCCTTGCGCGTCCACAATCGACAACCTCGGTCCGAGATTGGGCACCTTGCGATTGACCGCCATGCCCGGGCCGAGCTCGCCGATCACGAAGGTCGGCTTCCTGCCACCGCAGCAGCACAGCGCACAGGGCCGGTGCAGGTTGTTCCACTGCGTCTCGTATCTGCCGTTGCCATCGAACACCTGGACGCGATGGTTCTCGCGGTCGGCGACGTAGACATAACCATCGGCATCGGTAGCGATGTTGTGCACGATGTTGAACTGCCCGGGATCGGTGCCGGGCTCGCCCCAGCTCATCATCAGCTTGCCGCTCGGGGTGAACTTGTGCACACGCGCGTTGCCGTAGCCGTCGGAGACGTAGATCTCGCCTTTCGGCGACAGCGCGGTGTGGGTGCAGCGGTGGAACGGATCGCCACTCATGAATGGCGCAGGTTTCTCGGGGATGCCGATCGTCAGCAGCACCTTGCCGTCGGTCGCGCATTTGCGCACGGTGTGATCGCCATCATCAGTGCAATAGAGATTGTCGTCGGCGTCGACATGCAGTCCATGCGCGCGGGTGAAGAGTCCTTCGCCCCAGCTCCGCAGGAAATTGCCCTTGCGGTCGAGCACCACCATAGGATGGGCGCCGCGGTTGAAGACGTAGATGCGGTCCTTGCTGTCGACCGCGACGGAAGCGACGTCGGAGAGCTGCCAGCCGTCCGGCAGTTTTGCCCAGTTCTCGACGACGCGATAACGATGCTCGCCCGAGCCGAGTATGGTTGGCATTGGTGTCCTCCTCTCAATATTCCGGGTTCGCGCGGACGCGCGCCCCCATTGGGCTCTTGCGCAATGTGGAATGACAACCGTTCATGGTCCGCGCACAACCAGCCCCAACATCCCTTGCTCGATCGCCTTGACCTGGAGCGCCAGGAATCTCGAATTGATCCGGCATTGCGCGAGGCTGCCGGCGATGAACCACAGGCCGGGCTGCTTCGTGCGCGCATACATGTTGCGCAGCTCAAAGCCGTCGCCAAAGCCCCAGATCGGGCCGACGCGGTCGGCTACGGCATCGCCGAACAGCTTTCGCACCAGATAGGCTTGCGGCTTGTAGCCGGTCGAGAGCACGATGAGGTCGGCGGGGATGCACGGTTGGGTCGCGGCCAGCGATCGTTTGCAGCTTCCAGCTCAGCGCCAGCACGTCGCGCCAGTAGCTTTCGGCCAGGAAGAGCTTATGCAGCGCGCCATGATCCGGTTCGCCAAGCGCCTGCTCGAACTGATCGAGCCAGGTTTGCGCGGACACAAGAATGTCCTTCGTCCTGTCCAGCATGCGCGACCTCGTGGCCGTCTTCGCGACGTTTCCTCGGGCGCATGATCCGGAAAAGCGTGCAGCGGTTTTCCGACGAGATCATGCTCCAACTATGGAGCTGGACGCTATACTGTTTTGACAGGCGCCAAAAGCCGACTATCCGAGCAGCGAGAGCATATGCCCCTGTTCGGGCGGAATGCGGCCCATGAGCGTATCGAGATAGACGCGCCGCACCGCGTCCGGTCCGCGGCTCTCGATCACGGTCAGGCATTTTTCCAGCAGCGGTGCAAAACCCGACCACGCCGCGCCAAAGCGCTGGTCGATGCCGCCGGGGCCCCAATCCTTCGCGCGCTTGCGGATATGGTCGGGCGCGAAGAACCAGCGCGGCTTTGCACCGGGTAGGATGCCCTTGTCGGCGTCGGTGGCGCGATGCGTCAGGCCGACGCGCACCGAGCATGCCATGCAGTCGTCGAAATGGTGGTGCAACTCGGCCCGCAACGCGCTGCTGCCGGCCATGTCGACGAAGGCGACCGGCGCGTCCGTCGGCAGCGAACTGACGCGATCATAGCTGATGACGTCGTCGTAGCAGGGCAGCGAGCCGACGAAGCCGGTGTTGCGCGCCGAAGTCAGTCCGATCACCTTGCGGCCGCGGCTGTGCAAGAGATGCGCGAGCCCGAACGCGGTCTTGCTGGAGGCGCTCGAGAGCAGCACGCTGCGCGCGCCAAAGTCGTCGTTCTCGGCGAGGAAGTCGTCGACCAGGAACGACAGCATGAACAGCGGCCGGAGCAGCGCCTGAAGATCGCCCTGATGCCCGGCAAAGGCGGGATCGCCGGTGACGCGGGAATAGATGTTGTAGACCGGCGACACCTGCTTGCGATGCTCGGCGCCGTCGCGTAGCGCGCGCTTGCTGACGTCCGTGGCCTCGATGACGAGATGGGTCGCCATCGGGAAAGAGCCGAACAGCCGCTCACCCACAGCGACGTTCGGATGGTTGGAGGCAATGACTTCGCCAAAGCCCCACACCGGTATGTTGCCGAAGCCCTGCGGCGCCGGAAAGATCTGCCAGTATTTCAGCTCGTCGCCCATCACGGCATAGGTGATGTTGTTGGCGGTGAACGCGAAGCGCTCGACCCTCACCAAAAGCGAATCCACGGGTAGTGCGGCTGGGTCTGGAATTGCGGTCTCGACCAGCTTGCACTGCTCGAGGTGGCTGCGCGCAACGACGAAGTCGGTCGATGTCATGGTGAAGGTCCCGGCTTTTTCCGTACCGGCATCTTCTCTTTCACCGTCGTGCGCTTTGCAACAGCAACATTGTTTAAAACGACGTTCGTCTCTCCGGCGATGATGCCTTCGCGTTTCTTGACCGCGCGATAGTAGCTCCACCACAGATGCGCAGCCGCGCCGCGCAGGGGACGCCAGGGTTCGGCGAGTGGCGCCATCTGCTTCTCGGTGGGGCGCGTCTTCAAGCCCAGCCCGATGCGGATGCCCTCCTGCACGGCGAGATCGCCGGCGGGCCAGGCATCGCCGTGTCCGAGGCAGAACAGCAGATAGACATCGGCGGTCCACGGCCCGATGCCGGGCAGCGCAATCAGCGTGTGATGCGCGGCGTCTGCGTCCTCCTCGGCGAGCACGTCGAGGTTCAGCCGTTCGGCCGCGACCTCGCGCGCGAGATGTTTCAGCGTCTTGATCTTGGCGGCCGACAGGCCAAGCCGTCCGAGCCGGTCGGCGCGCGCGCGGCGTACGGCGTCATGGTCGAATGGATCGAAGGCGGCGGAGAGTCGGCCCCAGATCGCGCCGGCGCTCGCGGTCGAGAGCTGCTGGCCGCAGACGATATGGGCAAGCCCCACAAAGCCCGGCTCGCGCCGCCGCAGGCTCGGCATGCCCGCGATCTCCAGCACGGGTTTGAGCCGCGAATCGCGCCTGACCAGCGTGTGGACGGCCTCGTCGAGATCGGACTGGGTTTCGAGGTGGATGGTCATGGCTGCTCAACTCGTCATGCGCGGGCTTGCCGTCTCTGCTATGGCTACGCCGGCCCAACACCGAGAAGCCCGCCGAAGCCTTCGTCGTAGGCGGGACCCGCGCATCCATCTCATATCGTAACAGAGTCATGGAAGATGGATTGCCGGGTCAAGTCCGGCAATGACGAGTACCCCGAGAATGACGCCACCCGTTTTCCGATTTGCCCCCAGCCCGAACGGCCATCTCCATCTCGGACATGCCTTCTCCGCACTGCTGAACTTCGATCGTGCGCGCGAGACGGGCGGGCGCTTCCTGCTGCGCATCGAGGACATCGACGCGACGCGCTGCCGGCCGGAGTTCGAGGCAGCGATCTACGAGGACCTTGCCTGGCTGGGGATGAGCTGGGAGACGCCCGTGCGGCGGCAGTCCGAGCATCTTGCGGCCTATCGCGCTGCGCTGGACAGGCTCACGGCGCTTGGCCTCGTCTATCCCGCCTTCGAAAGCCGCGCCGAGATCGTAAAGTTGGTGATGCAGCGCGAGGCTGATCAACCCTGGCCGCGCGACCCCGATGGCGCGCCGCATTATCCGGGCACCGCGAAATCGCTCGCCGCCGAGGACCGCGCGCGGTTGATCTCAGCCGGCGCGCCATATGCGCTGCGGCTCGACATGGTTGCCGCTTGCCGCCGCGTGGCGGACCTCATCTGGCGCGAAGATGGCGAGGGGCCCGCGGGCGAGCAGGGCAGCATTTCTGCCCAACCGCAGGCCTGGGGCGACGTCATCCTCGCGCGCAAGGAGACGCCGACCAGCTATCACCTGTCGGTCGTCGTCGACGATGCGCTGCAAGGGGTGAGTGAGGTGGTGCGCGGTCAGGACCTGTTTCACGCCACGTCGGTCCACCGCCTACTCCAGGAACTGCTCGGCCTGCCCGCGCCGGTCTATCGCCACCACCGGCTGATTTGCGATACGGCTGGGCAAAAGCTCTCCAAATCAAGTAGCGCCACGGGTTTGCGCGACCTGCGTGCGGCGGGAGCGCGCCCTGCCGACATCCGCGCTTTGGTGGGATTACATTAAGTTTCTCTGGGGTTTAGCAAAACGCCTCCGTGACTCCCTGGGCCCCGCCGTGCCATGCTGACTGCGAGCCGGGGTTCAAGGGGAAACATGGCGGCGAAAACGCGCTCAGCGCGCACTACGCGGTCGTCAAAGCGGCGGTTGCCCAAGGCGGGTGCCAAGGCGCGTGCTAAGACGCGCCCTAAGCCGCGTGCCGCACGTAAGCGCAGCGCCAAGGTGAGCGCCGCGGTGGACGTGGTCCAGGCCGCGCTCGCGGCCTTTGCCCATGAGGTCCGCACCCCCCTGACCGGAATCCTCGCGATCAGCGATCTGCTCGCGACCTCGGACCTTGGCGAGCGCGAGCGCCGCTGGGCCGATACCATCAAGGCCGGTGCAGAGCATCTTGCGAGCCTCGCGACCCTGTTCGTCGATGCCGCCAAGACCGCCAAGGGCGTCGGTGGCCTCGGCCAGGATCTGTTCGACCTGCGCGCGCTCGCGCGCACCGCCGGCGACTCGCTTGCGGGCCGGGCCGCCGCCAAGGGGTTGCAGGCCCAGGTCGACATCTCGCCAAAGCTTCCCGCGCTCGTGGTCGGCGATCCCGTCCGCCTGCGGGCAGCGCTGGAAAACCTGATCGACAACGCCGTGAAGTTCACGGAGCAGGGCGGCATCGCGCTCTCGGTCACGCCATGGCCAATCGCCAAAGGCAAGGATAAGGCCAAGGAAAAGGCCAAGAACAAGACAACGTACAAGACCGGCGTCGCCTTCGCGGTGTCCGACAGCGGCATCGGGCTGACCATGGCCGAGATCAAACGGCTGTTCCGCCCATTCTCGCAGGCCAATGTCACCATCGCCTCGCGCTTCGGCGGCGCCGGGCTCGGGCTGTCATCGGTGAAGCAGCTTGCGCGCGCGATGGGCGGCGACATCACGGTCGCGCCGCGGCGCGGTGGTGGCGCCACCTTCACCTTGACGGTCTCCCTGACCCCGGCCAAGGCCGAGAAATCCGCCAGGTCAGCGGTGCGCAACGGTCGCGGGGACGATGCGGCGGCGGGCTTGCGCGTGCTCAGCGTCGAGGACAATCCGTTCGGCCGCGTCGTGCTCAACACCATACTGACCGAGCTCGGCCATCATGCGGAGTTCATCGGTCGCGGCGAGGACGCGGAAAACCGCCTTGTGCAAGGCAGTTTCGATGCGGTGCTGATGGACATGGTGCTGCCGGGCATCGATGGCATCGAGGCGATCAAACGGATCCGCACGATGTGTCCGCCGCTCGGTCGGATCCCGATCATCGGTATCTCCGGCCGCGGCGAGGACGAGACGGCCTCGCGCGAGGCCGGCGCCGACGCCTTCCTGGTCAAGCCCGTGTCTCCGCGTGCGCTAGCGACTGCGCTGCTTGAAGCGACACGCCGTGAGGAAGCCGCGACTTGATGATCGCGGCGTTGAGCTCGCCACCATAGACGAAGATCGCGGCGATGAAATACAAAAACACCAGCGCGATGATCACCGAGGCGAGCCCGGCATACATCGTCACGTAGTTGTTGGCGAAGCGCGCCAGATATTGCCCGAACACGATGCCCGAAATCAGCGACGCCACCATCGTGAAGACGATGCCGGGCAGGATCTGGAGGAAGCCACGCCGCCCTGCCGGTAGCCAGGCGTGCAGGATGAACAGCGCCACGATCAGCGCGCCGATGGTGATGCCGTAGCGCACCCAGGTCAGGATGCTCTCGTTGGATTCGACGATGAGAGGAATGTGCCGCCGCGCCGCCTCGATGAGCAGCGGCCCCAGCACGATCAGGAACGCCATGGCGAGGGCGGTGAAGGCCGCGACCAGGGTGTAGCCGATCGATTCCAGTCGCAGCCAGTACCAGCGCCGCATCTCGACCACCGCATAGGCGCGGTTGAGCGCGACCCGCAAGGCCTCGACGCCGTTCGAGGCAAAATAGACCGACAGCCCGGCGCCGATGGTCAGCACGTCGGTGCGGGTCGTGGTCAGCACGTCGTGCACCTCGCCCGAAATGGAATCGGCGACCTGCTTGGGCCAGACCTGAAGCATCAGCCCCGCAGCCTGGTCGGCGAGCTCCTTGGAGCCGAAGAAGCCCGCCAGCGAGGTCAGCACGATGAGGAAGGGGAACAGCGCCATCAGCGTCGACAGCGCGATATGGCTCGCGATCGCCCAGCCGTCGTCGGCCAGGAACGTGTAGAACGCGTCCATCACGACGAGGTAGAGGTAACGGACCTGCCTCACTTCATTCCCCGGCGCTGCTCTGTTCTCTCCCCGCTTGCGGCCCGGATTCGCCTCGCACCGCGTGCGGGGAGAGGCCGACGCGCGGTACGCGCGGCGGGTGAGGGGGGCTCTCCGCGGGGACGGCGACAGTTGGGCTCGCGGAGACTTCCCCTCACCCGGAATCCGCGCCGCGCGCGCAGTCCGGCCACTCCCCGCTTGCGGGGAGAGGCGAAGGGCGCAGGCGACTGACGCAGGCCAGAATTCATCCGTCTAGCTTCTGATATTATTGGCCTAAAAGCCAGATCGCGACGTGATGGCGGAGCGGCGAACACAATGTTATCTACCCCCAATGGCACCCTTCCTGAGTTCTTTCATCCTTCCGGTGGCTGTCGGCGCCGTGGCGCTGGTGCTGCTGCTCGGTCTCGTCAACATGATGCGCGGCGGCTCGCCCAACACCTCGCAAAAGCTGATGCGGCTGCGCGTGCTGTTTCAGTTCGTGGCGATCGTCATCGCCATGCTTGCGGTCTGGGCGATGGGCCAGCGCTGAAGAGGCAAACATGGTTGTTCTCAACCGTATCTACACCCGTACCGGTGACGACGGCACGACCGCGCTCGGCTCCGGCGAGCGCCGTCCAAAATATGATCTGCGGATCGAGGCCTATGGCACCGTCGACGAGACCAATGCCGCGATCGGCGTGGTGCGTTTGCACACCAAGGACTGGCCTGAGCTGGATGCGATGCTCGGCCGGATCCAGAACGACCTGTTCGATCTCGGCGCCGACCTCGCGGTACCCGAGCGCCAAGAAAAGAACGCCGCCAAGGCCGAGCGGTTGCGGGTCGTGGCGAGCCAGGTCGTGCGGCTCGAGCGCGACATCGACGCGCTGAACGAAAAGCTCGCCCCGCTCACCTCCTTCGTGTTGCCGGGCGGAACCCCGGCTGCGGCCCATCTCCATGTCGCGCGCACGATATGCCGCAGGGCGGAACGTGTGATGGTGGAACTCGCTGCGCTGCCGGACGAGTCGGTTGGGGCAGCTGGCATCCAATATATGAACCGCCTGTCGGATTTCCTGTTTGTCGCGAGCCGTGCGGCCAATCATAATGGCGCTGGCGACGTGCTCTGGGTGCCGGGCCAGAACCGCTAGGCAAACCGCCAGGCAGACCGTCAAGATTGGCTCGCAAAGCCAATTTTTGGGCCTCCGCGCGCGTTGACCGGACTGGGCCGGGCCATTAGGTTCCGCGCCAGTTGATAACCCCCCTCGAGAATTCAAGTGAAAGAGGATCGATGAAGGTCTTAGTGCCGGTAAAGCGGGTGGTCGATTACAACGTCAAGGTCCGCGTCAAGGGCGATGGATCGGGCGTTGAACTCGCCAACGTCAAGATGTCGATGAATCCGTTCGATGAAATCGCGGTCGAGGAAGCGCTGCGGCTGAAGGAAGGCGGCAAGGCCACCGAGGTCGTAGTGGTCTCCATTGGACCGGCGCAGGCGTCGGAGACGATCCGCACCGGTCTTGCCATGGGTGCCGATCGCGGCATCCTGGTGAAGGCGGAGGGCAATGTGGAGCCGCTTGCGGTCGCCAAGATCCTGAAGAAGGTTGCGGAAGAAGAGCAGCCGGGCCTGATCATTCTGGGCAAGCAGGCGATCGACGACGACAGCAACCAGACCGGCCAGATGCTGGCCGCGCTGCTCGGCTGGTCGCAGGCGACGTTTGCCTCCAAGCTCGAGGTCGAAGGGGCCGACTTCAAGGTCACGCGCGAGGTCGACGGCGGCCTCCAGACAGTGAAGCTGAAGGGACCGGCGATCGTCACCACCGATCTCCGCCTCAACGAGCCGCGCTATGCCTCGCTGCCCAACATCATGAAGGCGAAGAAGAAGCCGATCGCGGAGAAGACCGTCGCCGATTTCGGCGTCGACGTCACCGCGCGCCTTGAAGTTCTCAAGACGACGGAGCCACCGGGCCGCAAGGCCGGCGTCAAGGTCAAGGACGTCGCCGAGCTGGTGTCGAAACTCAAGAACGAAGCCGGGGTGCTCTGATGACGACGCTTCTGATTGCCGAACACGACAACGCGTCGCTCAAGGACGCGACTAACAAGTCCCTGACGGCGGCCGCCGCCCTCGGCGCCGATGTCGACGTGCTGGTCGCCGGCCAGAACGCCAAGGGCGCGGCGGACGCCGCCGCAAAGCTCAGTGGTGTGAAGAAGGTGCTGCTCGCGGAGGGCGACGTCTATGCGCACGATCTCGCCGAGCCGCTGGCCGCGCTGATCGTCTCGCTGGCGTCCGGCTATGACGCGATCGTCGCGCCCGCGACCTCGCGCTTCAAGAACGTGATGCCGCGCGTCGCAGCCTTGCTCGACGTCATGCAGGTCTCGGAGATCATCAAGGTCGTCGCGCCCGACACCTTCGAGCGGCCGATCTATGCCGGCAACGCCATCCAGACGGTGAAGTCGAAGGACGCCAAGAAGGTCATCACGGTGCGCACCTCGACCTTCGCGGCTGCGCCGGCCGGTGGCAGCGCGAGCGTCGAGAGCGTCGCGGCGGCGGCTGATCCGGGCCTGTCGTCCTTCATCGGCGAGGAAGTCGCCAAAAGCGACCGCCCCGAGCTGACCTCGGCGAAAATCATCGTCTCCGGTGGCCGCGCCATGCAGAGCCGGGAAAACTTTGCAAAGTACATCGAGCCGCTCGCCGACAAGCTGGGCGCCGGTGTCGGTGCCTCGCGCGCGGCGGTCGACGCCGGCTATGCGCCAAACGACTGGCAGGTCGGCCAGACCGGCAAGGTCGTGGCTCCCGAGCTCTATGTCGCCATCGGCATCTCCGGCGCGATCCAGCATCTCGCCGGCATGAAGGACTCCAAGGTGATCGTGGCGATCAACAAGGACGAGGATGCGCCGATCTTCCAGGTCGCCGACTACGGCCTGGTCGCCGACCTCTACCAGGCGGTTCCTGAGCTCACGGCCGAACTCGGCAAGCTCGGCAAGTAAAACACCGTAAAAACACCGGCCGGATGTCCTGTCTCCGGCCGGTGTTTCATTTCTGAGGCGCTTTCTTTCGCGGGGGCACGCGGAAGGGCGCGATCCAATCTAGGTTTCGAGCCCGGGTTCTGATTAAATCGAATCCCCGGCTCACGGGGGATAGGCAGGGCGCGGCAATCCGCGCCGTTCCGGTGGATGACATTATGGCAGAGATCAAGAAGGTCGGCGTGATCGGCGCGGGGCAGATGGGTAATGGCATCGCCCATGTCGCGGCGCTGGCCGGTTTCGACGTGGTGCTCAACGACGTCTCGGCCGACCGTTTGAAGTCGGGCATGGCCACCATCAATGGTAATCTGTTGCGCCAGGTTTCCAAGAAGGCCGTCAGCGAGGACGACAAGGCCAAGGCGCTGTCGCGCATCACGCTCGCCGAGAAGCTCGATGACCTCGCCGACTGCGACCTCGTGATCGAGACCGCGGTCGAAAAGGAGGAGGTCAAGCGCAAGATCTTCCACGAACTCTGCGCGGTCTTGAAGCCCGAGGCAATCGTCGCCTCCGACACTTCCTCGATCTCGATCACCCGCCTCGCCGCTGCCACCGACCGCCCCGAGCGCTTCATCGGCATTCATTTCATGAATCCGGTGCCGCTGATGGAGCTGGTCGAGCTGATCCGCGGCATCGCCACCGACGATTCCACCTTCGAGGCCGCCAAAGGGTTCGTCGCCAGGCTCGGCAAGCAGGTCGCGGTCTCCGAGGATTTCCCGGCCTTCATCGTCAACCGCATTCTGTTGCCGATGATCAACGAGGCGATCTACACGCTCTATGAAGGCGTCGGAAACGTCGAGGCGATCGACGCGGCGATGAAGCTGGGCGCCCATCATCCGATGGGCCCGCTGGAGCTGGCCGATTTCATCGGCCTCGACACCTGCCTCTCCATCATGCAGGTGCTTCATGAGGGGCTGGCCGACTCAAAGTACCGCCCATGCCCGCTGCTGGTGAAATACGTCGAAGCGGGCTGGCTCGGCCGCAAGACGCAGCGCGGCTTCTACGACTACCGCGGCGCCAAGCCGGTCCCGACGAGATAAGGCAGTCACGTTCCTCGGACGCTGCGCACGAAGCGATGCGCAGCAGAGCCGGGGCCCAGGAGCCGCGTGCTCGAAGGCGGGGGTCCTGGCTCGGCGTCGCGTCATTTCATGCCGCGCCGCGTGCGGGACACGATGGCGTCCGAAGTCTCCACCTTGCGTTAACCCATCGCCCCTAGGCTGCCGCCCGTATGAGGGAATGCCTATGGACATGATGGCGATGGTGAGCAGCATGCTGACCGCTCAGCAGGGCGCGTTGCAGTCGAACATCGCGGCGACCGTGACGAAGCAGAACATGGACGCGGAGAAATCCGCCGTCCTGACGCTGCTCGGCGCCGGCCAACCCTCGCTCGCCAATGTCGGCGCCGGCATCGGCAATAATCTCAACGTTACGGCCTGAAATCACCGCCTAGAGCGACGCGGCGGCCGGCTTCACCGCGGCCTGGATCAGCTTCAACGCGTCGTTGCTCGACCATTCGGCAGGACCGGCAATGGTCGCGATCTCGCAACCCTGCGGGTCGACCAGGATCGATGTCGGCATGCCAAGGGCCCGGCCTATTGTCTTAAGGTCTTGGAAAACCTTGGCTTTCTGGTCGTTGAAATAGCCGAGGCGAATCAGGCCTGCCTCTTTCAGAAAATTCTTGGGCTTCTCCGGATCGCGCGTATCGATGTTGATCGCCACAACCTGGAAATTCTCGCTACCCAGCGTGTCCTGGAGCCCTTCCAGAGCCGGCATCTCCTTCCGGCAGGGCACGCACCAGGTCGCCCAGAGGTTCACCAGCACCGTCTTGCCGCGGAAGTCGGAGAGCCTTTTCGGCTTGCCGTCGGCGTCCTGGAAGGTGAGGTCCGGCAGCTTTAACGGCGTGGTCGCCATGGTCAGCGCGGCCACTTCGCCATGGGCGAGCGGCGCGATCCTGCTGGCGGTCTGGACCGCGGCGCGGCAGGTCGGATCGCCCGCCGGCCCCCGTTTCAGGCCCAACCCGTACAGCGCGCCAAAGCCGACCAGGCCTCCGACCACCACGGTGGCGATCACCAGCGGGATCCGGCGCGTGGCAGACCGCGCTTTCCGTTGGTCGAGCATATCGTTGGGGTCGAGCATATCGTTTGTCATCCGGTCGCAGATATGGCTATCAGGGGCCTCTTAATACGGCTGGCTCCGGCCAGCAAACGTGCGGCACGGGCTGCGCAGCGAAAAGCAAGGCGTGAGCAGGGGATCATGAGCAACAAGATGTGGGGCGGCCGGTTCTCGGAACGTCCCGACGAGATCATGGAGGAAATCAACGTCTCCATCGACGTCGATCGCCACCTCTTCGCCCAGGACATTGCCGCGTCCAAGGCCCATGCTGCGATGCTCGCCGCTCAAGGCATCATCACGGCCTCTGATGCGAAAAATATCGGCAAGGGTCTAGACACGATTTTGTCAGAGATCGGCAAGGGCGGCTTCGCGTTCAAGCGCGCGCTCGAGGACATCCATATGAATGTCGAGAGCCGGTTGTCCGAGCTGATCGGCCCCGCCGCCGGCCGCCTGCACACCGCGCGCTCGCGCAACGACCAGGTCGCGACCGACTTCCGCCTTTATGTCCGCGATGTCATTGACGGCACCGACGCCGCTCTCGCCGCGTTCCAGGAGGCGTTGGTGGAACGCGCGCTGGAACATGCCGCCACCGTCATGCCCGGCTTCACGCATCTCCAGACTGCGCAGCCTGTCACCTTCGGCCACCATCTGCTCGCCTATGTCGAGATGGCCGCGCGCGACCGCGGCCGCTTTCAGGATGCCCGCAAGCGGCTCAATGAATCTCCCCTCGGTGCCGCAGCGCTCGCTGGTACCTCGTTCCCGATCGACCGCCACGCCACTGCGAAAGCGCTGCGCTTCGACCGGCCGATGGCGAATTCGCTCGATGCGGTCTCCGACCGCGACTTCGTCCTGGAGACGCTGTCGGCGGCCTCGATCTGTGCCGTGCACATGTCGCGCTTTGCGGAAGAAATCGTGATCTGGACCTCGCCGCTCGTCGGCCTGATCCGCCTCAGCGACAAGTTCACCACCGGCTCCTCGATCATGCCGCAGAAGCGCAATCCCGACGCCGCCGAGCTCGTGCGCGCCAAGACGGGGCGCGTCATCGGCGCGCTCAATGGCCTCTTGATCGTGATGAAGGGCCTGCCGCTCGCCTATCAAAAGGACATGCAGGAGGACAAGCAGGGCGCCATGGAGGGCCTTGCCGCGCTGTCGCTCGCGATCCGCGCCATGACCGGTATGGTCCGCGACCTCGTGCCGGATGAAGCCAAGATGAAAGCGGCGGCCGGCGAGGGCTACGCCACCGCCACCGACCTTGCCGACTGGCTGGTGCGGGCGCTGAAAATGCCGTTCCGCGACGCCCATCACGTCACCGGCCGCATCGTGGCGCAAGCCGCCAAGGACGGCATTGCGCTGCACGAGCTCCCGCTCAAGGACATGCAGGCGATCGAGCCGAAGATCACGAAGGACGTGCTCGGCGTGCTCTCGGTCGAATCGTCGGTGAAGAGCCGCACCAGCTTTGGCGGCACCGCGCCGAAGAATGTGGCGGCGCAGGCCAAGGCCTGGGCGAAGCGCTTGGAAAAAGAGCGAAAATCGGGCTGAGGGCAAAATTTCGCTTGTTTTTCATGGCCATCCGGCTCTCGCCAGAGCGCGCCAATCTCTGTATGGTGCGGCCCGCGTAGTGGGGATCTCGTCGTGACGTCAAAGTTTCGCCCGACCGGCTCGGGGTGGGCCATCATTGTCTTGAGCCTGAGTGCGCTGGCCCTGGCCGGCTGTGGCCGCAAGGGGCCGCTCGATCTGCCGCCGACCGCATCCAACGCGTCCACGGCGAACGTCGCGCCGGCTGCCACCGACACCGAGGCTGAGGCCCAGAAGACGCCGAGCGTCTTCAATCCCACCTACGGCGCGGATGCTGCGCCCGCTGCTTCCAAGGGCAAGAAGAAATCGTTTGTCCTCGACCCGCTGCTGGACGAAAAGCCCGGCAGATGAGCCGGGATGACTGAGCGAACGCCATGAACCATTTCGACTACCGCAACGGCGTGCTGCACGCCGAAGCGGTGAACCTTTCCGATCTCGCCGCGACAGTCGGCACGCCCTTCTATTGCTATTCGACCGCAACGCTCGAGCGGCACTACCGCGTCTTCACGGACGCGTTCGCCGGCGAGAAGGTGCTGGTCTGCTACGCCATGAAGGCGAACTCCAACCAGTCGGTGCTGCGCACGCTGGCCAGGCTGGGGGCTGGCGCCGACGTGGTCTCGGGCGGCGAGTTGAAGCGCGCGCTCGCGGCCGGCATCCCCGCCGGCAAGATCCTGTTCTCCGGCGTCGGCAAGACCGAGACCGAACTGCGTGCGGCCCTCGCCGCTGACATCCTCTGCATCAACGTCGAGTCCGAGCCCGAACTCGAACTGCTGTCACGGCTTGCCAGCGAAATGGGCAAGACCGCGCGCATCTCGGTGCGCGTCAATCCGGACGTCGATGCCGGCACCCACGCAAAAATCTCCACCGGCAAGTCAGAGAACAAGTTCGGCATCCCGATCGTCCACGCCCGCGAGGTGTACGCACGGGCAGCGAAGCTGCCCGGCATCGAGGTGACCGGCACCGACGTGCATATCGGCAGCCAGATCACCGATCTCTCCAAGATGGAGGTCGCATTCCGCATCCTCGCCGATTTCGTCCAGGCGCTGCGGGCCGACGGCCACAACATCTCGCATGTCGATTTCGGCGGTGGCCTCGGCATTCCCTATTACATGGACCGCGAGGCGCCCCCCGCGCCCGACGCCTATGCCGCCATGGTCAGGCGCATCACGCACAATCTCGGCTGCACGCTGATGTTCGAGCCGGGGCGCATGATCGTCGGCAATGCCGGCATCCTGGTCACGAAGGTGATCTATGTGAAGCACGGCGACGGCAAGAACTTCGTCATCATCGACGCCGCGATGAACGATTTGATCCGTCCGACGCTGTATGAGGCCCATCACGACATCCTCCCGGTTAGGCAGCCCGCCGCCGGCATGCCGACGATTTTGGCCGACGTCGTCGGCCCGGTCTGCGAGACCGGCGACTATCTCGCGCTCGACCGCACGCTGCCGACGCCGAAGCCGGGCGACCTCCTCGCCATCATGACCGCGGGTGCCTATGGCGCCGTGCAGGCCGGCACGTACAATTCGCGGCCGCTCGTGCCGGAGGTGCTGGTCAAGGGCGATCAGTATGCCGTGGTGCGCCCCCGCATCGACGTCGAGCAGCTCATCGCCATGGACACGCCCGCGCCTTGGCTGTGAGGCGGAAGACAAAATCCGCAAAACAACCCCATGCAAAGGAGCAGGGACTGCCGACCCGACGCGCGGTGGGTCGGTGGAACCGTTTGGCACATCGGGTCAAATCAGCGGCAACGGGCCATCGTCGCGCTATTTCTTTCCGCCGACGATCACGCCCGCTCTCCTTTCGATCGGCTTGATCGCCGCAGTGAAGTCCGAGGCTGCGCCTTCCTCGCCGATGACGGTCTCCCAGAGACGTCCGACCGCATCGGCGACCTCCATCGACAGGCCGAGCTGCTTCATCTCCTCGAGCGCGAGCCGCACGTCCTTCACCATCAGCCCGGTGGCAAAGCCGAAGTCGAAGCTGCGCGGCAGGACCGAACGCGGAAACTTGTCGCGGCTCGCGGTGTTCATGCCGGAGCCCGCATTGATGACGTCGATCATCACGGCCGGATCGAGTCCGGCCTTGACGCCCATCACCATCGCTTCCGACGTCGCCACGATCGCGGTCGCCGAGAGCAAATTGTTCGCAAGCTTCATGGTCTGCGCCGCGCCCGGCTTGTCGCCGATGAAAAAAACCTTTCCGATCACGTCGAGCGCGGTCCTGATCGTCTCGAACTCGCCACGCGGTCCCGACACCATCACGGCCAGCGTGCCCTTCTCCGCGCCTCCGACGCCGCCGGAGACCGGGCTGTCGATCTGAACGATGTCGCGCCTCGCCAGCAGGCTGTGGATTTTCACCGCCATCTGCGAGCCGACGGTCGACAGGTCGACGAAGCGTTTGACGCGCTTGCCGTCGATCACGCCATTCGCACCGGTCGCGACCTCGAGCGAGGCCTGCAGCGACGGCAGGCTCGCCATCACGGTCTCGACCTGGTCGGCGACATCCTTCGGCGAGCTCGCCGCGGTGGCGCCGCGCGCAACCAGCGTGTCGAGGACCTCTTTCCGTGTATCGAACGCAACGAGCCGATGCCCCGCCTCGGTCAACCGCCGTGCCATCGGAAACCCCATGTTTCCGAGGCCGATGAATCCGATGTCCATCGTGTTTCCCTGTGTTTGTTGTTTTCACACCCTCGGTGTCGTCCTGGCTTGCGCCAGGACGACGTCGGAGGAATGCGGTTGCGTCCCTTGCGGTGCCAGACCTCACGCCTTGCCATCGATCTCCGCGAACACCTCGCGTGCGATGCGAAAACTGTCCACCGCGGCCGGCATGCCGCCGTAGATCGCGACCTGCATCAAGATCTCGCGGATTTCCTCGCGGGTGACGCCGTTGGTCAGCGCGCCCTTCAGGTGCGCGCGGAACTCATGCTGGCGGTTGAGGATCGCGATCATCGCAATGTTGAGCATGCTGCGGGTCTTGCGCGGCAGTTCCTCGCGGCCCCACACCGTGCCCCAGCAATATTCGTTGAGCATCTCCTGGAACGGCCGGTTGAAGTCGTCGACGTTCTTCAGGGCATTGTTGACATAGGCCTCGCCCAGCACCGCTTTGCGAACTTCCAGCCCCTTGTCGTGCATCTTCTTATCCATGGCGTTCCTCGTATCTTGCCTTGACGGATGGTCGCCGAACCTACGGTGCCGAACACAACCAGTCACGCCTTCGTGTTATGCACCGCTCGGGTACGGGTCCCGTAGAGGAACGGGTGCCTCAGTGCTGCCGTTGTGCTAAGGTTTCGTTCCGGGCAACCTGGAGAGCAGATTGAACGGCGTCACTCCCGACCCGTCAGACCCGATCCGCGATGGCGATTCGCAGTCGCGGCTGAAGCTGGCGCAGGCCCTCAAGCGGGCCACATATGCGCTCGCCTGGGAGCGCGCCTGGCCGCATCTGGCGCGGTTCTTGACCGTTGTCGGATTGTTTCTGGTGGTATCCTGGGCTGGCCTCTGGCTGGCGCTGCCTTTCATCGCCCGCGCGGTGGGGCTTGGCCTGTTCGCCATCGCGGCGCTCGCCGCCCTATTCCCGCTGATTCGCTTCCGCTGGCCGAGCCGCGCGCAGGGCTTGAGCCGGCTCGACAACGGGTCCGGCATCCGCCATCGGCCGGCGACGACGCTCACCGATACCCTGAGCACGCAGGACCCGGTTGCGCAGGCGCTGTGGCAGGCGCAGCGCGAGCGCACGCTCGCCTCGCTCAAGCGCATCCGTGCCGGATTGCCGCATCCGCGGCTCGCGATCCACGATCCCTGGGCGCTGCGCGGGCTTGTGATGGTGATGCTGGTTGCGACCTTCTTCGCCGCCGGCGACGAGCGCGCCATGCGCATGGGGGCAGCCTTCGACTGGAACGGCGTGCTGGCGCCGACGAATATCCGCGTCGACGCCTGGGTTACCCCGCCGGTCTACACCTCCAAGCCGCCGATCATCCTGTCGGCCGCCAACAAGGAGGCCGCCGCATTGCCCGCGAGCGGTCCGCTCGCGGTTCCCGCCGGTTCGACGCTGATCGTGCGCTCCTCCGGCGGCAGCCTCGATGTCGTGGTCTCCGGTGGCCTCAGGGAGGTTGCACCGAACGAACAGGCCCCGAAGGGCACCAACGAGAAGCATTTTGCCATCGCCAGCGACGGCACTGCGCATGTCCGCGCGCCTTCCGGCCAGCCGCAATGGAGGTTCGCGGCGACGCCCGATCGGCCGCCGACAATTGCACTGGCCAAGGATCCCGAGCGTCAGGCCAGAGGCGCGCTGCAACTCTCCTACAAGATCGAGGATGACTACGGCGTCACCGGTGCCGAGGCGCAATTCGCCGTGCGTCCGTCAGAAGCGCAGAAGCCCGACGAGCAGAAGGCGGCGCCCCGGCCGCTGTTCCAGCCGCCGCAATTCGCACTCGTGCTGCCGAACGCGCGCACCCGCAACGGCCTCGGCCAGACCGTCAAGGACCTCAGCGAGGACCCTTATGCCGGCGCCGATGTCACGTTGACGCTGACCGCCAAGGATGAGGCGGGCAATGAGGCCAAGAGCGAGCCCTTCAACATGCGCCTGCCGGAGCGGCTGTTCACCAAGCCGCTGGCGCGCGCGCTGGTCGAGCAGCGCCGCGTCCTGGCGCTGGACGCCAACAAGAACTCCGACGTCTATGCCGCGCTCGACGCGCTGATGATTGCGCCGGAATTGTTCACGCCCGAGACCGGGCAATATCTCGGCCTCTACAACGTCGCGAGGCAGCTGGAGGCTGCCCGCACTGACGATGCACTGCGCGAGGTCGTCGCAAGCCTCTGGGCGCTTGCGGTGACGATCGAGGACGGCAACATCACCGATGTCGACAAGGCGCTTCGCGCGGCGCAGGACGCGCTCAAGCAGGCGCTGGAGCGCGGCGCGAGCGACGAGGAGATCAAGAAGCTCACCCAGGATCTGCGTCAGGCGCTGGACAATTTCATGCGCCAGCTCGCCGAGCAGTTCCGCAACAATCCGCAGCAACTCGCCCGTCCGCTCGATCCCAACACGAAGATCATGCGCCAGCAGGATCTCAACAACATGATCGACCGCATGGAGCGTCTGTCGCGCTCCGGCGACAAGGATGCGGCCAAGCAATTGCTCGACCAGCTCCAGCAGATGCTGGAGGGTCTTCAGATGGCGCAGCCGGGTCAGAGCGGCGATAGCGACATGGAGCAAGCGCTCAATGAGCTCGGCGACATGATCCGCAAGCAGCAGCAATTGCGCGACAAGACCTTCAAGCAGGGCCAGGATTCCCGGCGCGACCGTAATCGCGGCAAGCAGGGCGATCAGTCGATGTCCGACCTGCAGCAGGACCAGCAGGCGCTGCGCGACCGCTTGAAGAAGCTTCAGGATGAACTCGCCAAGCGCGGCCTCTCCCAGAATGGCCAAAAAGGTCAGAAGGGCCAGAAAGGCCAGCAGGGACAGCAGGGTGAGCCGGGCCAGCAAGGTCAGGGCCAGGGCGGCGATCAGGATGCCGACCAGGGCGATGATGACGGCGGTCTCGATACCGCCGACAACGCCATGGGTGATGCCGGCGACAAGCTCGGCCAAGGCAATGCCGACGGCGCCGTGGACTCGCAAGGCAAAGCGCTCGACGCGCTGCGCAAGGGTGCGCAGAAGATGGCCGAAGCCATGCAGCAGGGCGACGGCGACGGCCAGGGCGATGGCCCCGGCAATCGTGTCGGCCGCCAGCAGAGCGGCGGTAACCAGACCGACCCGCTCGGCCGCCCCTTGCACGGCCGCGAGTTCGGCGACGACTACACGGTGAAGATCCCTGGCGAGATCGACGTCCAGCGCGCCCGCCGTATCCTCGAAGAGCTCCGTCGCCGCCTGGGTGATCCCTCGCGGCCGCAGATCGAGCTCGACTACCTCGAACGGCTGCTGAAGGATTTTTGATCCACCCCGCTTTGCGAGCGCAGCGAAGCAATCCAGAATCGCTCCGTGGAAAAACTCTGGATCGTTTCGCTGCGCTCGCAAGGACGAGGACGCGGCATGTGCATCCCACACTTTCGCCGTCATCGCCCGAAGGCGAAGGCGGGCGATCCAGTATTCCAGAGCCTGCGCGAGGATACGGAAAGGCTGCGGCGTAGTGGATGCCCCGCCTGCGCCTGCTGGGGCATGACAGCGTGATTGGGGTGGCCGCTACCCCTTCTTCGCCGCGAGCGCATCGGCGACTGCGGTGCGGATATCCGCCACCGAAAACGGCTTCGTCACCACGTCATGCACCAGCGCATTCAGGTTCGACGCGCGCTCGCGCTGGTCGGCAAAGCCGGTCATCAGCAAAATCGTCAGGTCCGGAAAATCGCGCGCGGCCGAGAGTGCGAGCGCGATGCCGTCCATCACGGGCATCTGGATGTCGGTGAGCAGGAGGTCGAACGCGCCGCCCTCTCGCGCAAGGATCTCCAGCGCTTCGGCACCGTCCTGCGCGGTGACGGTCTGGTGGCCGTCCATCGCGATGGCGCGCGCCACCAGCGTGCGCATGGACTCCTCGTCATCGGCGATCAGCACCTTTGGCATCGGGCCAAACCTTTGCGGAAGCCGGCAGCCCGATTACGCGCTGCCGCCGGCGATGTCACGCCGGTTGAAGAAACGAATATCGATATTGCGGCCTTCAGGTGGCGGCGAGGCGAGGCGCGACTTGAAGAAGGCGCGCTCGCCGGGATGCAGCACGGTCTGCTCCAGCACCGCGTTCCAGGCGTAGATCTCGGCGCCTTGCGAGTCACGCACGGAGAAGCGCAAGCGCGGGATGTCGACCGCCTTCCTGGTCTCGCCGACGATCGCGCCTTCGATCACCAGCACCTGCTTGCCGTCCACGGTCTCTGAAGTCACCTTGACGTCCTTGAAGGCGAGGCCGCGCAGATTAACCTCCAGGCCGACCATCTTGTAGAACGCCGCGGTCTGCGGCAGCAGCCGGACCATGTCGGCGCGCCAGACCATGAGCGCAACGGCCAGCGCACCCATGGCGGCGCAGGCGATCGACAGGCCGAAATGGGACTTTCGCAGCGGCCGGCTCGCCGGACGGGCGACCCGGGCGCGGCGGCGGAATAGCCCGCGGAACCAGGACTGGTGCGGCTCTCCGGACAATGCGTCGTCGGCGGCCTCGGCCTCCGACCAGTCGTCGTCCTGGGTCTCCTCGGTCGGCCAGTCGCTGGCGATCGAAGGACTGTCGACCACCGGCGCGCCAGCGCCGTCCTCCTGGGCGTAGGTGTTCCACTGTTCAGCGATGTCGGACTGGTCCTCGGGCCGGCTCGCCGCCGCCATGGCCGGCGCGTTGGCTCTCTCCTGCACTTCCTCGACGGCGTCCTCGGGCCGCGCCACCCAGGTCTCCTTGCAGCGGGAGCAGCGCACCGTGCGCCCATTGGCCCCAAGGCTTGCGAGCTGGATGGCGTAGGATGTCGTACAATGGGGGCATACGATGTGCATGGACCAGCCTCGGCGATGGCCCGATCGTGTGGAACCGGGCCCTTTCGATGCTACAAGGCGACCGTTAACGAATCGGAAACCATAACTGCCGCACAAGGCTTTCGTCGCCTGCGGCAGAGCTTTGCGGCGTGCACCGCGCCCCACCTCGAACGGAGCTGAGCTTGGTTCGGTTCGAAAATGTCGGATTGCGTTACGGTCTGGGGCCGGAGATTCTGCGCGACCTGAGTTTCCAGATCCCGGCGCACTCCTTCCAGTTCCTCACCGGCCCCTCCGGCGCCGGCAAGACGTCGCTGCTGCGCCTCTTGTTCCTGTCGCTGCGGCCGACGCGCGGCCTCGTCAATCTGTTCGGCCACGACATCTCGCTGCTCGGCAAGGACGAGATCGCCGACTTGCGCAAGCGCATCGGTATCGTGCTCCAGGACTTTCGCCTGCTCGATCACATGACGACCTATGAGAACGTCGCACTGCCATTCCGCGTGATGGGCCGCAGCGAATCCAGCTACCGCAAGGAGGTCATCGATCTGCTCCGCTGGGTCGGGCTCGGCGAGCGCATGGACGCGCTGCCGCCGATCCTGTCGGGCGGCGAGAAGCAGCGCGCGGCGATCGCGCGCGCGGTGATCTCGCGGCCACAGCTTCTGCTCGCGGACGAGCCGACCGGCAGCGTCGATCCGACGCTTGGTCGCAGGCTGCTGCGGCTCTTCATCGAATTGAACAAGTCCGGCACCGCCGTCATCATCGCGACCCACGATATCGGATTGATGGACCAGTACGAGGCGCGCCGGCTCGTGCTGCACCAGGGACGACTGCACGTCTATGAATAGGACCGACGAGCGCGGCGTCTTCGTCGACCTCGGACAGGAACGTCCGCAGGTCCCGGCGAAAGCGCGCATCATGTCGCCGATCGTGCCGCGCGCCTCGATCCATGGCCGCGCGCTGGTCGCGGTCGTCGCGATCATGACCTTCCTTGCCTCGATGACCACCGGCACGGTACTGCTGGTGAGCGCGTCGGCGGCCGAATGGCAGTCGGATGTCGCGAGCGAAATCACTATCCAGGTCCGCCCCCAGGCCGGGCGCGACATCGAGCGCGACACCGCCGCGGTGACGGAAGCGATGCGCGCGCAGCCGGGCATCGTCGAGGTCAAGCCGTTCAGCAAGGACGAATCCGGCAAGCTGCTGGAGCCCTGGCTCGGCACCGGCCTGTCGATGGACGATCTTCCGGTGCCGCGCATGATCATTGCCCGCGTGGCGCCGGGGACAGTGCTCGATCTCGCCGCCTTGCGCAGCCGCGTGGCGCAGGTCGCCCCAAGCGCGAGCGTCGACGATCACCGCGCCTGGATCGAGCGCATGCGCTCGATGACCAACGCCACCGTGCTCGCCGGCCTCGGCATCCTCGCGCTCGTCATCGTCGCGACCATCATCTCGGTGTCGTTCGCAACGCGCGGTGCGATGGCCGCCAACCGTCCGATCGTCGAGGTCCTGCACTTCGTCGGCGCCGGCGACCGCTACATCGCCAACCGCTTCCTGCGGCACTTCCTCCGCCTGGGCCTGGAAGGCGGCGTGATCGGCGGCGGCATCGCCATGCTGGTATTCGGCTTCTCCGAGTCGATCGCCGGCTGGTTCTCCGGCACGCCGGTCGGCGACCAGTTCGCCGCCCTGCTCGGCACCTTCTCGCTGCGGCCGTCGGGTTACGTCGTGCTCGCCGTGCAGGCGGTCCTGATCGGTGCAATCACGGCGGTGGCATCGCGCCAGACGCTGTTCGCGACGCTGAACGACATCGATTAGGGCGTGGCGCGTCAAACCGGACTCCACTTCATCCAAAAACGTCCTAAAATTGCCAGGGGAAGGGACCACCGCATCGTATGACCTCGCCGACCGACGATCGATCGCCGAAGTTGCCGCACGGCTGGCTGCGTGCCGTCGTCGTGTCGACGCTCGCGTTTGCCTTCGTCGGCGCGGCGGCGGGTTTCATCGCGTTCCTGTCCCAGATGCGCGGCGCCGAGCTCGCGCCGGACCGCAAGGCGGACGGCATCGTGGTCCTGACCGGCGGATCGTCGCGGGTGTCGGATGCGATGGAGCTGCTCGCGGCGGGCTACGGCAGGCGGCTCCTGATCTCGGGCGTGCACCCAACCTCCACGGTCAGCGATATCTCGCGGACGCTGCCGGAGAACCAGTCCTACATGCGCTGCTGTGTCGATCTCGACCGCTCCGCGGTTTCGACCCGCGGCAACGCGGCGGAGACGCGGCGCTGGGCGCGTGAGCGCGGATTCACGTCGCTGATCGTGGTGACCTCGAACTATCACATGCCGCGCACGCTGGTGGAATTCTCGCACGCGATGCCGGAGATCGCGCTGATCCCGTTCGCGGTGGTCGGCGACAAATGGCGCGAGGAGCCATGGTGGACCTCCTCCTCGACGCTGCGCCTCTTGTTGTCGGAATATGTCAAATATGTTGCCGCCGAGCTGCGCGTGCGGCTCGAGGATTTCGGGATTGACCTTTCGCCGGAAGTGTCGGAGCAGCCTTCTGGCGTGCAGCCGAAACGGCCCGCCACCGCACAGGCCAATTAGGATCGTTGATGTCGTTGCTCTTCCTGCGTTCGCTCGTTTTCAACGTGCTGTTCTACGCCGTCCTGGTGTTCTGGGCGATCATCGCGCTGCCGACCTTCCTGATGTCGCCCCGCGCCATGCTGACGGTCGCCGGATGGTGGGCGGACTCGACGTTGTTCCTGATGCGGGTGATCTGCAACATCAAGGTGGAATTCAGAGGCGTGGAGAAGATTCCGACGGGGCCGCTGGTGATCGCGTCAAAGCACCAGTCGTTCTGGGAGACGTTCGCGCTGCTGCGCTTCTTCGACCGGCCGATCTTCATCCTGAAGCGCCAGCTCATGCACATTCCGGTGTTCGGTCAGTTCCTCGGCAAGACCGGCATGATCGCGATCGATCGCAGCGCCGGCGTCAAGGCGCTCCTGGACATGACGCGGCGCGCGCGCGATGCAGTGCGCTCCGGCCGCCAGCTCGTGATCTTTCCGGAGGGCACCCGCCGCGCGCCGGGCGCGCCGCCGGACTACAAGACCGGCTTTGCCCAGATCTATTCGGCCTGCGGCGTGCCGTGCCTGCCGATCGCGCTCAACTCCGGCCTGTTCTGGCCGCGCCGCACATTCATGCGCTATCCCGGCACGCTGGTGGTGGAATTCCTGGATCCGCTGCCGCCGGGCCTGGCGAAGGACGAATACATCGCGCGGGTGCGCAGCGCGATCGAGGAGGCCACGGGGCGCATCGTCGAGGCCGGACGGAAGGAGCAGGAGCAGCTCATCGGCAGCGCGCCGAGCTACGTGGCCTCGGGCAGCTAGAGCATGATCCGGACCCGAAGGGCCGCGTTAGCGCAAAGTGTGAGGCGGTTTTCCCTCGCGACAAACGCGGAACGCGTTTGCGCGGAGATCATGCGCACACGATAAACTAAAGCGCGTCGCGCTCGCTGGTCGGAGCCGGATCATGCAGGGAATGCGCATCGTTGTGCAGGAGAGCCGCAAGCTGATGCAGCTGCGTATCGCGAAAACCTTCGGCCTCGATCGCCTTCACCGTCGCGGTGACGTAGTCGCGGTTGGCGCCGGACTGGCCGTGGCCTTGCAACACATGGCGGTGCTGCTCGGCAAGCGACAGGCGTCCCGCATATTGCACGTGGCCGCGATCGACGACGTAGGCGAGCGCGCTGACACGTTGCCGCGCGTCGTTCTCCAGCCAAACCGAACGCATCACCTCGCGATAGACCGAGGTGACCTGCTCGCGCTCGCGCAAATAGGCGACGACCTCGGCACGGCTCTTCGCAGCGACGCGGAAGGCGATGCCGCGGCAGGCGCCGCCGCGGTCGAGCCCGAGCACGAGGCCCGGCTTCTCCGGCGTGCCGCGATGGACGAAGGAATAGACGCATAGAGCACGATGCTCGCCGACCAGGCGTGCCGGCACGCGCTCCTCGAATTCGAAGCCCGGCCGCCACATCAGCGAGCCATAGCCGAACACCCAGAGGTCGCCGGTGGTCGTCGTGACGGAGGGGAGGATGATCTCGGACATGTTTGGCATCGCTACCAGAGCCCGCCGCCCAGGCGAAGCGAATTCTCCACCTTTCGTCGCAAGCCAACCTCGCTTACATTTGCCATCATCTGGGGTCAAAGGGTCGCCGCATGTCCCATATGACCATTGCCGTTAAGCGGCGCTCCCGCTGGGGCCTTTTCATAGCGCCCGTCCTCCTCTTGATTCTCGCCGTCGCCTGGAGCGGCTTCTGGTTCTATGCTGCTTCCCAGGCCGAAGTGGCCGCCGACGCCTGGCGCGCCCAGGAGGCAAAGTCGGGCCGCATCTATGATTGCGCCAGGCGCTCGATCGCCGGTTTTCCGTTCCGCTTCGAGGCACGGTGCTCGGGTGCCAGCGTGTCGCTGGTCTCGCAAACCGCAAACAAGACGCCGTTCACGGCCAAGCTCGACAACATCCTTGTCGTCGCCCAGGTCTATGATCCCAAGCTCGTGATCGCCGAATTCACCGCGCCGGCGACGCTGACCGACGGCGTCACGCAGACCTCCTTCGTGGTGAACTGGAGCAAGGGTCGCAGCAGCGTGGTCGGCCTGCCGGCCGTGCCGGATCACGCCTCGATCGTGTTCGACGATCCCACCATCAATCGCGTCGACGGCTCGGTGCAGGTGCCGGTTGCGAAGGCCAAGCTGGTCGAGCTGCACGGACGCCTCGCGGAAGGGTCCTCGCGCGACAATCCCGTCATCGAAACCGTGCTCCAGATCGCGCAAGGCAGCATCCAGGGCGTGCATCCGCTGCTCGCCGAGCCGTTCGAGGCGGATGTGCGCTCGAAGATCACGGGGCTGAAGGATCTGACGCCCAAGCCGTGGCCGCAGCGTTTCCGTGAGCTCCAGGCTGCCGGCGGCCATATCGAGATCGTGCAGTCACGCATTCAGCAGGGCGAGATGATCGCGGTCGCCGCCGGCACGCTCGGGATCTCGGCGAACGGCCGCCTCGACGGCGAATTGCAGATGACGGTGACGGGCCTCGAGCGCGTGATCCCCGCGCTCGGTATCGACAAGATGCTGGAAGAGGGCGTGCCGCAAGCAACGCTGGACCGCGTCGCGCCGGGGGTGAAATCGCAGGACCTCAACAACCTCTTCGGCGCGCTCGACCGCGCCATCCCGGGCCTCGGCAAGGTGGTGAAGCAGAACGCCAATGCCGGCGTCGCCGCCGGCATCAATGCGCTCGGCACCGAAAGCACGCTGGAAGGCAAGAAGGCGCGCAGCTTCCCGCTGCGCTTCGTCGATGGTGCCGTGATGCTCGGCACGCTGAAGGTCGCGCAGCTCCCGCCGCTGTATTAGTCATCTGAGAGCCGCCGGCGACGACTTTGAACCTCACCCTGAGGAGCCGCGCTTGCGCGGCGTCTCGAAGGGCGAGGCCACCAGCGGGGCCTTCATCCTTCGAGACGCGCGTTCCGGGCTCCTCAGGATGATGGGTGACGCCGCGGCCGACGAAGCTACTGCTTCGTCAGCGGCGGATGCGGCCGGCCGAAGTCCGGCGCTGCCGAATCCTGGCCGATCTCGACGATGCCGCGGCGGATGGCGCGAGTGCGGGTGAAGTGGTCGAACAGGGCTTCACCGTCGCCGCGGCGGATCGCGCGGGTGAGCTTGGCGAGATCCTCGTTGAAGGTGCCGAGCATCTCGAGCACGGCCTCCTTGTTGGCGAGGAACACGTCGCGCCACATCGTCGGATCGGACGCCGCGATGCGGGTGAAATCGCGAAAGCCGCCGGCGGAGAACTTGATCACCTCGGATTCCGTCACCTGTTGCAGCTCGTCGGCCGTGCCGACGATGGTGTAGGCGATCAGATGCGGCAGATGGCTGGTGATCGCGAGCACGAGATCATGATGATCCGGCGTCATGATCTCGACCTTGGCGCCGAGCGCGGCCCAGAACGCGCGCAAGCGATCGACGGCGGCGGTATCGGTGCCTTCCGGTGGCGTGAGGATGCACCAGCGATTGATGAACAGCTCGGCGAAGCCGGAATCCGGGCCCGAATGCTCGGTGCCCGCTACCGGATGCGCGGGCACAAAGTGAATGCCCTGCGGCAGATGCGGCGCCATGTCCCTGACGATCGCGCCCTTCACCGAGCCGACGTCGGAGATGATTGCGCCGGGCTTCAGATGGGCTGATATCTCCTGCGCCACGGGGCCGCAGGCGCCCACGGGTATGCAGAGGATGACGAGATCGGCATCCCTGACGGCCTCGATATTGCTCGCGACCACGTGATCGACGATGCCGAGCTCGGCGACGCGCGCCCGCGTCTTTTCGGAGCGCGCGGTGGTGACGATTTCGTTGGCGAGGCCCTGAAGCTTCGCGGCACGCGCGATCGAGCCGCCGATCAGGCCGAAGCCGATCAGGGCAACGCGTTGGAAGTGCGGGGCGACGCTCATTTGCGCCCCATGAAGTCGCGCAGGCCTTCGACGACGAGGCGATTGGCTTCCTCGGTGCCGATGGTCATGCGCAGTGCATGGGGCAGGCCGTAGTTCTTCAGCGCGCGCAGCACCAGTCCCCGCTTGGTGAGGAAGGCATCCGCCTCATCAGAGGTCTTGCCCTTATCGGTCGGGAAATGGATCAGCACGAAATTCGCAACGCTCGGCGTCACTTTCAGCCCGAGCTTGCCGATCTCGTCGGTCAGCCAGTTGCGCCAGGTCTCGGTGAACTGCTTCGACATCTGCTGATGCGCGGTGTCCTCGATCGCGGCGACCGCGGCATACATCGCCGGCGTCGAGACGTTGAACGGGCCGCGGATGCGGTTGACCGCATCGATGATGTGCGCAGGACCGAACATCCAGCCGACGCGCAGCGCGGCGAGGCCATGAATCTTGGAGAAAGTGTGGGTCACGACCGTGTTCTCGGTGGTCGCGACCAGTTCGATCCCCATTTCGTAGTCGTTGCGCGACACGTAGTCGCAATAGGCGGCGTCGAGCACGAGCAGCACGTGCGACGGCAGGCCGGCGCGCAGGCGCTTGACCTCGTCGAACGGCAGATAGGTGCCGGTCGGGTTGTTGGGGTTGGCGAGCCAGACAAGCTTGGTACGCGGCGTCACCGCCTTCAGGATGGCATCGACGTCCGCGGTGAAGTTCGCCTCCGCGGCCACGATGTTCCTGGCACCGTTCGCCATGGTCGCGATCGGGTACACCAGGAAGCCGTGGGCGGTGGAAATCGCCTCATCACCCTGGCTGAGATAGGTGTGTGCGAGCAGATTGAGGATCTCGTCCGAGCCGGCGCCGCAGATGATGCGGTCGGGATCGAGGCCAAACGTGCGGCCGATCGCTTCGCGCAGCACGCGCGAGGTGCCTTCCGGATAGTCCTCCAGATGTGTTGCCACGTGCGTGAAGGCCTCGATCGCCTTGGGCGAGGGCCCGAACGGCGTCTCGTTCGCCGACAGCTTGAACACCTTGCGGCCCGGCTCCGGCACCGGGCTCTTGCCGGGCGTGTAGGGCGCAATATCGAGAATGCCGGGATTCGGCACGGGGCGGGACATCTTGGACTCCGGATTGGCGGGACGGCTCGAAATCCTAAGATCTCGTCCCGGTCGGGGGCACCGTATAGCGCGTTGCGTGGCTGCCGACGAGAGCCGTCGAGCGGACCGAGGCCCCCGCATCGATCAGGGCTGCCTTGATCTTGTCGAGGCTGATCGCAGACGTCACCGAGATCAGCAGCGCCGCGCCGTCGAAGGCGGTATCGGGCACCGCCACGATTTCGGCGAGCGGAGACAGCGCGCGGGCGATCTCGGCGTTCCAGCCGGAGACGCGCACGCTGAAGGTCTCGACCTCAGTCACCATGGCGCTATCGGCGACGCGCGAGACCACGAAGACGGGAAGCGCGGCCGGATGATCGGCACGCTCGACGAAGGGCAATCGGGCAATGATTTTCGGCGCGTCCGTCTCCTCGAGCAACAGCCACCACGGCGTGCGGCTCGAGGTCGCCGAGACCAGCGCCAGATCGCCCTTGGACCTCGCGACGGCTTCGACAGCCGCCTGCGCGCTGAAATGCGCGACGTAGGGGACGGTGAAGCCGAAATGGAAGCGCACGGAATCGCGCATCGCGGGCTCGCTGACGGAGATGTCGGCGTGCACCGAGAACGGCGCCTGCACGTAGGTGAATGTCGCGATGATGACGCGCCAGATACTCTCGACCGTGTCGAGCGGCAGGATGCCGCGATGACGCTCGACGAGGCGCTTCATCATATCGGCCTCGCGCGCGGGCCGGAACGCCGAGCCGACCTCCTGCGTCTGCTTGGCCTGAATCAGGCGATCGATGATGTCGCCGCGCTGCATCAGCAGGCGATGCACCTGCTCGTCGATCGCATCGATCTCCTTGCGTAATTCCTGGAGCGTTGGTGGCGCGGGCGGACGCTGGGACATAGCTGTCGGTCTGTCAGGGGCTCATGAAAGGCGGATCGGCTGAGTCGGATCCGCAGGCGCTATGGCTCTTGATTAGGCAGGATGGGCGCCGAAAGCAAAGAGAATTGACGGTCATTTCGCCTGACTTCGCGAGGCTCCCTTTGGTTAATCGGTACCTCGGCTTGACGAAAACCGCGCCAGCAACTAGTTTTTGCGTGTTCCGTGGTCATTTGAGCCGGCCGGCTTGCAGCCACGTTAAAAAACTCGCTAAACAGGCCGGGGACGCATCCGATCCCGGCCGAACCTATCGTTCAGGCCGGGTTTTTCATGGCCTGATGTCAGCGGCGGCTCGCAAGGGCTGATCGCAAACGAGGTCGATGGTCAGATGGTTGGCGTCACGTCAGTACCGAGCCCCGCGATCGCCGAAGAGCGCTCGCACGAGGCGGATCATCCGAGTTCGCAGGTTGCGTATTTCGGTGCCGAGCAGCCGTTGCCGCTCGATTGCGGCATCGACCTCAGCCCGTTCCAGATCGCCTACCAGACCTATGGCGAGCTCAATGCGGACCGCTCCAACGCGATTCTGATCTGCCATGCGCTGACCGGCGATCAGCATGTCGCGAACGTGCACCCTGTCACCGGCAAGCCCGGATGGTGGGAGACCTTGGTCGGTCCCGGCCGCCCCCTTGATCCTCAACACTACTTCATCATCTGCGCCAACGTGATCGGCGGCTGCATGGGCTCGACGGGGCCCGCCTCGCTCAATCCGGCGACCGGCAAGGTGTGGGGCCTTGATTTCCCGATCATCACGATCCCCGACATGGTGCGCGCGCAGGCGATGCTGATCGATCGCCTCGGCATCGACACGCTGTTTGCCGTGGTCGGCGGCTCGATGGGCGGCATGCAGGTGCTACAATGGACCGCGGCCTATCCTGAGCGCGTGTTCTCCGCGCTCGCGATCGCCTGCTCGACGCGGCACTCTGCGCAGAACATCGCCTTCCACGAGCTTGGCCGCCAGGCGGTCATGGCCGATCCCGACTGGCACAACGGCCGCTACACCGATCACGGCATCCATCCGCATCGCGGGCTCGCGGTGGCGCGGATGGCCGCGCACATCACCTACCTCTCGGATGCAGCGCTGCACCGCAAGTTCGGCCGGCGCATGCAGGACCGCGAACTACCGACGTTCTCGTTCGATGCGGACTTCCAGGTCGAGAGCTATCTGCGCTACCAGGGCTCGTCCTTCGTCGAGCGTTTCGATGCCAACAGCTATCTCTATCTGACGCGGGCGATGGACTATTTCGACATCGCCGGCGACCATGACGGCGTGCTGGCGAAGGCGTTTGCCGGCGTCAAGACACGCTTCTGCGTGGTGTCCTTCACCAGCGACTGGCTGTTCCCGACCTCGGAATCGCGCGCGCTGGTGCACGCGCTGAACGCGTCGAGCGCGCGGGTGTCGTTCGCCGAGATCGAGACCGATCGCGGCCATGACGCCTTCCTGCTCGACGTTCCCGAATTCTTCGATATCTCCCGCGCCTTCCTGCAATCCGCGGGGAAGGCGCGCGGCCTCAACGGCGAGGGTGGCTAGCGATGTCTGTGCAAGAAGTGCTGCCGCTCGAGGGTCTTGCGGCTGAACAGGAAGGTCACTACCGCTCCGATCATCTGCTGGTCGCGGAAATGGTCAGGCGCGGCTCGAAGGTGCTCGACGTCGGCTGTGGTGACGGCGATCTGTTGCAGCTCCTGGAAAACCGAGGCATCGACGGCCGCGGCATCGAGCTGTCGCGCGAAGGCGTCAACCGCTGCGTCGCCAAGGGGCTCGCGGTCGTGCAGGGCGACGCCGACACCGACCTCATCAACTATCCCGACGACGCCTTCGACTACGTCATCCTGTCGCAGACGCTTCAGGCGACGCGGCAGCCGAAGGTGGTGCTGGAAAACCTGCTGCGCATCGGCCACCGCGCGATCGTATCTTTCCCCAACTTCGGCTACTGGAAGATGCGGTTGCAACTCCTGATCGGCGGCCACATGCCGCGTACGGAGAACCTGCCGGCAACCTGGTATGACACCGCCAACATCCATTTCTGCACCATCAAGGATTTCGTCCAGCTCTGTGACGAGATCGGCGTGAAAATGGAGCGCGCCGAGGCGCTCGATCTCTATGGCCGCCCGCTGCGCCTGCGGCTGCCGTGGTGGGTGTGGAATCTGTTCGGCGAGCAGGGGGTGTTTCTGCTGAGCCGCGGACAGGCGAAGTAACCACCGTCATTGCGAGGAGCGAAGCGACGAAGCAATCCAGAGTCTATCCGCGGAGGGATTCTGGATTGCTTCGCTGCGCTCGCAATGACGACGTTGTTGGACGGGCTTGTCGCACGCTCAACCGTCATCGCCCGGCTTGACCGGGCGATCCAGTATTCCAGAGACGGCAGTCGTATGCGGATAGGCTGCGGCGTACTGGATGCCCCGCTTTCGCGGGGCATGACAACGGAGGAGGTGGCTATGAACTCGTAGGCACCGACCTCGGATCGCGCACTGGCCATCGCCCGGCTTCCACGAGCGTGATGAACCGCTCCACCGTCGCATTGAACAGCGCGGGCTCCTCGAGATTGAGCACGTGGCCGGACTTCGGAAACATCGCGAGGCCCGCGGCCGGTAAATGCCTCTTCAGGAACAGGCTTGGCGCGACGCATGGGTCGTCCTCGTCGCCGCAGATGATCAGCGCCGGCGTCGCCACGTGTTTGATCGCCTCCGTCATGGTGTAGATCGAGGGACGGCCGCCCTGGAAGCCGCGCATGGTGTTGGCCGAGCCCCTGGAATCGTGCCGCGCGAGTGCGGCATAGAAATCGGCGTGGCCGCGCGGGTCTTTGACCAGGAAGGGAATGCGGCTCGGCGCCTCGCGCGTGACTTTGGCAACTTCCGCTGAGCCCAGCGTTTCGAACTGCTCGGCGTTGGCGCGGCACTGCTTGCGCCAGGCTTCGAGATTGTCGAGCTCCGAGCCGGAGCCGACGCCGGCCAGCGTCATCGACAGCGCGCGTTGCGGCGCGCTCAATCCGATCTGAAGCGACGAATAGGCGCCCATCGAAAGCCCGACGAGATGAGCCTTGTCGATGCCGAGATGGTCGAGCACCGCGAGCGCGTCGGTGTAGAAGTGCTTGTAAGTATAGACGTCGGCTGACGCGGGCACGTCCGACGGCGCATAGCCACGCGCCGAATAGGAAATACAGCGATGGCCGCGCGAGAAGTAGCGCATCTGCGGCTCCCAATTGGAGTAGTCGGCCGCGAATTCGTGCAGGAAGATGATCGGTGTGCCGTGGCCTGCTTCCTCGAAGTAGAGGCGGCAATCGTCCTTCGACGTCGCGTAAGGCATAGAAGTCCTCCCGACACTGTTGCGGCATTGGAATGCCGTTCTGCATTTCACGCATGAAGGTTCTAACACCTGTTAACCGGCGCGCAAAATCACTGCCGACGTGTCTTGATCTCGCCACATCAGGATTCTGATAAGCCCGCGGATGTCGGCCACCGCACGGGCCGACGGGATCTGGGGGTGTCAACGAAGGATGAAGAATGTTTGAGTTGTTTGCGTACGGCCGGCTGCGTCACGTCATCGCGCTGGCTCTCTTCTCCGCGGCGTTCGCCGCATCTATCTCTCCAGCATCGGCACGGTCTCATCGTCACAGCGCAGGGCGGCACGCTTACGTGCATCACGCCGCGCACCATGCCGGCAGGCATCATCACTATCGCCACGCGCGCAACTCGCGCTTCGAGCGCGGCGCCGCGCAGTTGCAGGCGAAAGGCTTCGTGAACACGCAGGCGAGTTATGAGCCGAGTGCCAATGCTGGCGGCACGGCGATGTCAGGCGGCTTGGGCGGCGACTCGGGTCTCGTCTCCGAAGCGCGCCGCTATCTCGGCGGCAATCCGACCGGGCGCGGCAGCTTGTGGTGCGCGCGCTTCATGAACATGGTGCTCCAGCACACCGGCCATCAGGGCACTGGCTCCGACATGGCGAGCTCGTTCGCGCGCTACGGAACGCGTGTCTCCGGTCCGCAGGTCGGCGCCATCGCAGTGATGTCGCGCGGCAGCCGGGGCGGCCATGTCGGCATCATCACCGGCATCGACGCCAAGGGCAATCCGATCATGATCTCCGGCAACAACGGCAATCGCGTCCGCGAGGCGCCGGTCTCGCGCGGACGGATCTATGCCTATGTGATGCCGAATTGACGGCGTCGTAAGGTGGGCAAAGGCGCGAAGCGCCGTCCCCCACCATCGGTCCGCATCTTGCGAAAAGAGTTGGTGGGCACGCTTCGCGTTGCCCACCCTGCGCGAGCTCACACCAGCTTCGGTTCCTCCACTGCAACGGCGTCGCCGACGCCGATCTCGCCGTCTGCGATCACCTCGCCATAGACGCCGCAATCCATGTGGCCGAGGTGGCGCATGATTGTGGGCGGAATCTCGAGGTCGCGCATCGCCGTCTCCGGATCGACATTGGTGGCTGCGCAGCGGACGATGCGCTTGACGATTTTCAGTCGTGCCGCGCCGATCGCAATTGTCTGGCCGACGAGGTCGAGCTCGTGCCACGCCGGCCATCCCTGGAGGTAGAGATTGGCGCGGAAGCGCAGGGGATGAACGGCGGCGCCACCGAGCATCTCCTCGATGGCGCGCACGCTGCCGAGATTGATGATGGAGACGACCTTGCGGGCGACGTCCGAGAAGCTGTGGTCGCGCCCCGACAGCACCTTTGGCGGACCCCGCAGCTCGCTCTGGAAATTGCCGGTGAAATAGCTCGCGATGGCAGCGCGCCCGCTGGCCGTCTCCAGGTCGCCGCTGGCGACGACCTGACCGTCCTTGCGGATCGTCAGAAGGTTGGTCGCGTCCTCGAACCGGCTATGCAGGGCCGCCAGCCGCTCATTGCGCATCAGCATCAGGAACTGGGACTTGGGCATCCATTGCGGCGCCTGCGGATCGAACCCGCTCGGGCCATTCTCGATGGCATAGCGGCGGTCAGCCGGCAGGGTCTGGCCGACCCGCAGAGCGACGCGGGGCAGGGGCTCGGGCGTGAGGCCTTTGACCGGGTAGCGGTAAAGGCCGGTGATCTCGGCAATCGGGCTGGCAATCATGGTGCTAGTTAAGGGATTCGACCTGCCGGCGCCAAGCGGGCCGTTCAGCTCTCGAGCTTTGCCGCGCACGAATTTGTGAAGAAGCCTCTTCCGTTCCCGTGACTTGGTTCCCACATCTGCGTCAGGCCGGCGCCAGTGTCGGGCCGCCAAGCACCGCTGCCGGTTGAGGAACGTCAATGCGGCCAGCGGAAACCCAATGAAGATGCCGCTTGGAGTGCCTTAGAGGGCTCCAGGGGCAGGCCGAGGGACAGACAAGATGAACATTGAAAAGTACACCGAACGCTCCAGGGGCTTCATCCAGTCCGCGCAGTCGCTCGCGATGCGCGAAGGGCACCAGCAGTTTTCGACTCTCCACCTCCTGAAAGTCCTCCTTGACGACAATGAGGGCCTGGCCGCCGGTCTGATCGACCGTGCCGGCGGCAATTCCCGCGCAATTCTGAAGGCGACCGAGGATGCCCTGAACAAGGTGCCGAAGGTTTCCGGTGGCGGCGCCGGGCAGATCTATCTGGCGCCTGAGCTCGCCCGCACCTTCGACGCCGCCGAAAAGGCCGGCGAGAAGGCCGGCGACAGCTTCGTCACGGTCGAGCGTCTGCTGCTCGGGCTCGCGCTCGAAAAGAGCAGCGAAGCCGGCACGATCCTCAACAAGGGCGGCGTCACCCCGCAGAACCTCAACGCGGCGATCGAGGCGCTGCGCAAGGGTCGTACGGCTGACAGCGCGACCGCCGAGAATGCCTATGACGCGCTGAAGAAGTACGCCCGCGACCTCACGCAAGCGGCGCGCGATGGCAAACTCGATCCGGTGATAGGCCGCGACGAGGAGATCCGCCGCACCATCCAGGTGCTCTCCCGCCGCACCAAGAACAATCCCGTGCTGATCGGCGAGCCCGGCGTCGGCAAGACCGCCATCGTCGAGGGCCTTGCGCTGCGCATCGTCAACGGCGACGTGCCCGAAAGCCTCAAGGACAAGAAGCTGCTCTCGCTCGACCTCGGCGCGCTGATTGCCGGCGCGAAGTACCGCGGCGAGTTCGAGGAGCGGCTGAAGGCCGTGCTCCAGGAGGTCACCGCGACCGAGGGCACCTTCATCCTGTTCATCGACGAGATGCATACGCTGATCGGCGCCGGCAAGGCCGACGGCGCGATGGATGCATCGAACCTGCTCAAGCCCGCGCTTGCCCGCGGCGAGCTGCACTGCATCGGCGCGACCACGCTCGATGAGTACCAGAAGCACGTCGAGAAGGATGCGGCGCTGGCGCGGCGCTTCCAGCCGATCTTCGTCAGCGAACCCTCGGTCGAGGATACGATCTCGATCCTGCGCGGGCTCAAGGACAAGTACGAGCAGCACCACGGCGTGCGGATCGCCGATTCCGCGTTGGTGGCGGCGGCGACGCTGTCCAACCGCTACATCACCGACCGTTTTCTGCCGGACAAGGCGATCGACCTCATGGACGAGGCCGCCGCGCGGTTGAAGATGCAGGTCGATTCCAAGCCCGAGGAGCTGGATTCGCTGGATCGCGAGATCATCCGGCTCAAGATCGAGCAGGAAGCTCTGAAGAAGGAAAGCGACCTCGGCTCCAAGACCCGCCTCCAGGCGCTGGAGAAGGAGCTCGCCGATCTCGAGGAGAAATCGGCGACGCTGACGCAGCGCTGGAGCGCGGAGAAGAACAAGCTCTCCAACGCCCAGAAGCTCAAGGCCGAGCTCGATGCCCTGCGTGTCGAGCTTGCCAATGCGCAGCGGCGCGGCGAATTCCAGCGCGCGGGCGAGCTGGCCTATGGCCGGATCCCGGAGCTGGAGAAGAAGCTCGCCGATATCGAGGCGCGCGAAGGCTCAGGTGAGATGATGGAGGAGGCGGTCACCGCCAACCACATCGCGCAGGTGGTCTCGCGCTGGACCGGCGTGCCCGTCGACAAGATGCTGGAAGGCGAGAAGGAAAAGCTCCTCAAGATGGAGGAGGCGCTCGGCAAGCGCGTCGTCGGCCAAGCTGAGGCCGTGCATGCGGTCGCGACCGCGGTGCGCCGCTCGCGTGCGGGGTTGCAGGATCCGAACCGGCCAATCGGCTCGTTCATGTTCCTGGGCCCGACCGGCGTCGGCAAGACCGAGCTGACCAAGGCGCTCGCGGAGTATCTGTTCAACGACGAGACCGCGATGGTCCGCCTCGACATGTCCGAATACATGGAGAAGCACTCGGTGTCGCGGCTGATCGGCGCGCCTCCGGGCTATGTCGGCTATGACGAGGGCGGCGCGCTCACTGAAGCGGTGCGGCGCCGGCCTTACCAGGTCGTGCTGTTCGACGAGATCGAGAAGGCGCATCCGGATGTCTTCAACGTCCTGTTGCAGGTGCTCGACGATGGCCGGCTGACCGACGGTCAGGGCCGCACCGTCGACTTCCGCAACACGCTGATCATCATGACCTCGAACCTCGGTTCGGAATTTCTTGTGAATCAACCGGAAGGCGAGGATTCCTCAGCTGTCCGGGAGCAGGTGATGGCGACGGTGCGGGTGCATTTCAGGCCTGAATTCCTGAACCGCGTCGACGAGATCATCCTGTTCCACCGCCTCCAGAAGAGCGAGATGGGCCGGATCGTCGAAATCCAGTTCGCACGGCTCACGAAGCTGCTCACCGATCGCAAGATCACGCTGACGCTGGATGGCGCAGGCCGCGACTGGCTCGCTGCCAAGGGCTGGGACCCGGCCTATGGCGCGCGGCCGCTGAAGCGGGTGATCCAGCGCTATCTCCAGGATCCGCTCGCGGAGATGATCCTGGCTGGCGATGTGAAGGACGGCGACACCGTCGTGATCTCCACCGAGGGCAACGTGCTGACCTTCAACGGCAAGGCGCAGCAGACAGCCGAGATCGCCCAGTTCGAAGCGCCGGTGCCGAAGAGAAAGCTGAACTGAGCGAACCGCTCGCAAGCGACACGCACCCCGGAAGAGGCCTCCTTTCCGGGGTGATTTTTTGTCTGCTTTAGCTGATCGCGGGGGCGGGGCCTGAATCGGCCGCGTCATCCTCGTCGCCGCCCTCTTCGAGCTCGGACAGGATATCCACCAGCTCGCGCACGCGGCCATGTGCCAGCGGTCGCAGGTCGTTGATCATGGGCTCGTCATTGGCGAGCCAGGCCTGGGCTTCGGCGAGCTCTTCGATGGTTGCGCCGGTTCCGATGATCTGGGCAATGGTGACGTCGTCAGCCCCGCTGACGGCCTTGATGACGTCGTCGCGTGAGAGGCTCCCCATGAATTGTCCTCCTCTTGGCTCGATCGCCTGGAATCAATCGTCATGATCGCCGGTTGGTTCCGCCATACCGGATTCGGGGCAGCCCTCTGCGGCTGGAGGATAGTTAATGAAACTGCCGCCACCGAAGGTAGTTGCCCAAATGGACTCGCCGGTTGGACGGCGCGATCCTGTGCCGGAACCCACCCGGCAATCACGCTATCCTCAAGTCAAAACGCCTCGCGATCCCTGTTGGTCGCAATGGCGAAACTTGCCTTGAGGCCCGGCGAATCCCAACCAGCACAGGGTATCGCCATGAACAGGAATCTCGTCTCCCACAATCGACCCATCTTCGATCAACTTCATCCAAAGATTTACGGTGTGGCCGTCGGCCTTGTCGCCTGGTTCGCGCTGATGGCCTGGGTGCTGTTCGATCGCAACAGCGATGTCAGTCTCTCGCTGGCCTTCGTGACCCTGTTGTTCGCGGTTGCGGTGGGGATTCCCTGGATCTTGTCGCGGGTCTGGAGACGGCATCGGCTGCCCCATGAGCCGTATCCGCAGGAGCAACCCACGTTGCATGATTGGGAGGCTGGCGATTTCAGTGTCTGGGGCGCGAAGCTTCACGGCATGCACGCCGCGATCGACGTATTGTTGCCGCTGATGGCCGTCTCGTTCGGCCTGACGGCAATCGGGATCGTCTTCCTCATTGTGAGAGCGTCGGTGCTGTCGTAATGCCGCTTGGGGCGCAATCCCGCCCGCGGGCGGGCGGGATTGCGCATCGCCTACTAGCGGCTTGTGGTAAGGCGCGGCGGGTTCTGGGACATGATCCAGAGTTCGACGGCGGCCAGGACGGCGACCAAGATGCCGACCACCACGTGGACTGTCATGGCTGTCCTGTTGCCGTGGAAGCCGAGCACCCAAGGCGCGATAAGCGTCCAAAGGCCGACGATCAGATTCAGCCACTCTTCCCACACCGCGAAGGCTGCAAGCGCCGCGATGGCCAGGATCGCAATCACAATGCCTGCGATGTACGCGTTTTGAGAGGCCGCTCCGGCATCGAATCCAAATATCCAGGGCGAGAAAAACAGGAATGCGCCGAGGATCAGGTTTGCGACGTCGCACAATTTCGCGTTCGTCCAATTCTCCATGATATCCTCCGATAAGCCCTGCCCCGCTTGCCTATACAACCGGGCCGAGACCCAGGGGGTTCCTGCCGGTTCCAACGAAATTGATGAATAACTAGTAGGGGTTACGGCGTCCGGCGCGGCCGGGCCGGCCGTCATCAGGTCGGCCGTCGCGCGGCTGCCAAGCTCAGCGGTTGGTGACCTGGAGCGGGCCGCCGGTTGCATCCGAGATGCGGGCGATGCCGCTTGAGCGGTTGCTCATCATCGCCTCGATGCGGTCGCGCTCCTTCTCGAAGCCCACCATGATCGGCCCTTCGAGCGAGCGGCCGCGCGGCAGCTTGACCCGCAGCGGATCGACGAAGCGGCCGTTGACCAGGATTTCGTAGTGGACGTGCGGACCGGTCGACTGGCCAGTCGAGCCGACGAAGCCGATCACTTGGCCCTGCCGCACCTTCTTGCCGACCTCCATGCCCTTGGCGAAGGCTGACATATGGCCGTAGGCGGTCTCGTAGCCGTTGGAATGCTTGATGCGGATGTATTTGCCGTAGCCGCCCTCTGGGCCGACCTTTTCGAGGACGCCGTTGCCGGAGGCGAAGATCGGCGTGCCGTAGGCGGTGGCCCAGTCGACGCCGGTGTGCATCTTCACATAGCCCAGGATCGGATGGCGGCGGCCGCCGAAGCCGGAGCGCATGATGGCGTTGTTCACGGGCTTGCGGACCAGGAACTTCTTCGCGCTCTTGCCGGTCTCGTCGTAGTAGTCGACGACGCCGTCATCGGGACTCTGGAAGCGGTAGTATTTCTTGGTCTCGCCGCCGACCGTGAGCGAGGCGAACAGCACCTCGCTCTTGTCGGTTGCCGTCACGCCCTCGTCCTCGCCGGCGTAGAAGACGTCGAAGGAGTCGCCCGGCTGCACCTTGCGCTGGAAGTCGACGTCGTAGGAGTAGATCTTGATCATGTCGTCGATGACCGGCATCGGCACCTTGTTGCGCATCGCGGTCTCGTAGATGCTCTGGTAGAGCCGCACGCCAGTACCGTCGTCATCGTCATCGTCGTCGCTGTTGGCATTTGCGGCCGTGTCGGCGACGGTATTCATGCTCGAAACGTCGACCGCGACGTATTTGCCGAGATCGGACAGCGCTGCGATCGCCTCGACCATGGTATCGGTGGCGACGACGACGCGGAATGGCTGGAGCCGGGCGCCGGGGCTTGCAGGCGCCATCAGGATGCGGAGCTTCTCGCCTTCCTTGAGGCCGCCGTCGCGGCCGCGGGGCCCGAGCGTGGCTGCAATCGCCTTGATCTCTTCGGGCGTCGCGCCGAGGTCGCGCAGCACGGAGGCAACCGAGTCGCCCTTTCTGACGATGTGCACGCGCTCGCCATTGGGATTGCCGCCGGTGATCTGTTCCTTGGTCTTCGGCAGCAGCGTGACGTTTTCCGGCACCACGCGCGTCTCGAAGCCAGCATAGGGGTCGGACGGCGAGGCCTCGGTGGCGTAGGCCATCTTGATGTCGGACTGCGCGCCGGTCGCGCCCGAGACGTCGGCGGTGGCATTGGCGAGCGCAGCATATCGGACGCCGCCGCCGTTGCCGCGCCAGTTGGCGGCATCGCGTACCCGCATCAGGATGTCGTCGAGCGCCACGACGGCGGCGATCTTCGCCTTCGGCAGCACCGGCGTCAGATCCTTGGTGATGAAGGAGACTTCGGCGTCGGGCTCGACGGCTTCGGGATTGTTGGGATCGTCGGACGCGGTCTTCGGATCGGAGCCGACGTCGGTCAGAAGGCGCTGGGCGTTGAACGGCGGGATCTTGGCCGACAGATCGCTCGTCGTCATCGAGAGGTTACCGGCGATGCGGACGAAGGGCCGCACCCGCATCACGTCGCGGTTGCCGACGCGGGCCACCGTCGAGACGCGCACCACGCTGCGCGAGGCGGTGGATTCACCGGGCGGCGGCAGGCGGTCGCTCTTGTGCAGGGTGGCGGCGCGATCATTGGCGCCAAACGCACCGCGCAGCACGCCTTCGACGCGCTCCGGCACCTTGGCAAAGGTCATCTCGCCGTCGAGCGAAGCGAAAACGGCGCCGCCGATCAAGGCTGCGCCGCAGAGCCCGGTCAGAATCGTGCCGCTGAACCATTGTACGGAGACGCGACGGCGATCGATGACGGCAGCTTCGGAACCATCGACGGAAAGCGGCGGCTCGTGGCCGAGATCGATGATCCCGGTCTCACGCCCATAACCCCCGCGTGGCGCCCTATGGTTCAACCCAAGTCCCCCAATGTCACCGACATGCGCGAAGCCTGCTCCCGCGCCTTGCCGTCCTCGCCCTCTTCAAGGGGGATCTTCGGACCAGGGCGCGCCGCTTGAAGACGCTCGTCAGCCAGAAAGCCCTCGACGGGCCGGCCGAGTTCACGAACAGCGAAGCGGATGAAAGTCTCTCGATGTCTCTCGAATGTCCTGGGAAGGCAGCTGCATCTTTCAGATCGCCTCCCCCGGACCAGTGAAAATCGCCGGCAGCCCCCACTGGCGTCCAGCGATTCAAGCTTCTGTCATACCAGAACGCCGCGGGATTGTGGCTCTAGTACGGCGCCAAATCCTGAAAAAGTTTCCCGATCGGTGCGGGGCCCGAGCTGCCGTCGCGAGGCTCCCTGGGGCTCCTTCGGAACCCAATTTTTTTCTCTCGCGGACCAAACTTTTTTCCTGATTTTCTCCGAGAGCGTCGTCGGAGGCCAAAGCCCCTGTCGCGTAAGCCTCGGAAAACACCGGACTTTTTCCGCAGTGCACACGGGCTTTGGCCGTGCGACGATTTGTTGACAATACCCGTTGACAACGCCGAGGGGAGGGGCCTATAAGCACGACCACTGAGCGCGGCGCCGCCGGGTCACTGACCAAGGCGAGCGAACGCGCCACTGATGCTCCTCACCTTGGTTGAGTGACACAACAGCCGACGCAAATCGGTTGGAGTCATTCATCGTCGGTAAGGGTGTCGGAACCCTTCCTCCCAGGAAGGTTGGGACCTCTCCGGTCCCGGGCTGTTTGACAAGTGAAGATGAAGAAAGAGAAACGTGGACGGCGGAGTCCTTGCGGGTCTCGCTTCTGAAGAGCTTCGGCTTTTCTGATCGAGACCGGACGAAAGACTTCGGCGGTACACGTTTCAAAGGTAACACCATGACCTCTTCGGAGGTCAGTTCGTCAGCGATGTGAATCGCTGTGCGAGTATGGTGGGACCTCGTCAAACGTTGTGATCAGCCGGTTCAAAGTTCAAGTCCAACTTGAGAGTTTGATCCTGGCTCAGAGCGAACGCTGGCGGCAGGCTTAACACATGCAAGTCGAGCGGGTGTAGCAATACATCAGCGGCAGACGGGTGAGTAACGCGTGGGAACGTACCTTTTGGTTCGGAACAACACAGGGAAACTTGTGCTAATACCGGATAAGCCCTTACGGGGAAAGATTTATCGCCGAAAGATCGGCCCGCGTCTGATTAGCTAGTTGGTGAGGTAACGGCTCACCAAGGCGACGATCAGTAGCTGGTCTGAGAGGATGATCAGCCACATTGGGACTGAGACACGGCCCAAACTCCTACGGGAGGCAGCAGTGGGGAATATTGGACAATGGGGGCAACCCTGATCCAGCCATGCCGCGTGAGTGATGAAGGCCCTAGGGTTGTAAAGCTCTTTTGTGCGGGAAGATAATGACGGTACCGCAAGAATAAGCCCCGGCTAACTTCGTGCCAGCAGCCGCGGTAATACGAAGGGGGCTAGCGTTGCTCGGAATCACTGGGCGTAAAGGGTGCGTAGGCGGGTCTTTAAGTCAGGGGTGAAATCCTGGAGCTCAACTCCAGAACTGCCTTTGATACTGAAGATCTTGAGTCCGGGAGAGGTGAGTGGAACTGCGAGTGTAGAGGTGAAATTCGTAGATATTCGCAAGAACACCAGTGGCGAAGGCGGCTCACTGGCCCGGTACTGACGCTGAGGCACGAAAGCGTGGGGAGCAAACAGGATTAGATACCCTGGTAGTCCACGCCGTAAACGATGAATGCCAGCCGTTAGTGGGTTTACTCACTAGTGGCGCAGCTAACGCTTTAAGCATTCCGCCTGGGGAGTACGGTCGCAAGATTAAAACTCAAAGGAATTGACGGGGGCCCGCACAAGCGGTGGAGCATGTGGTTTAATTCGACGCAACGCGCAGAACCTTACCAGCCCTTGACATGTCCAGGACCGGTCGCAGAGACGTGACCTTCTCTTCGGAGCCTGGAACACAGGTGCTGCATGGCTGTCGTCAGCTCGTGTCGTGAGATGTTGGGTTAAGTCCCGCAACGAGCGCAACCCCCGTCCTTAGTTGCTACCATTTAGTTGAGCACTCTAAGGAGACTGCCGGTGATAAGCCGCGAGGAAGGTGGGGATGACGTCAAGTCCTCATGGCCCTTACGGGCTGGGCTACACACGTGCTACAATGGCGGTGACAATGGGATGCGAAGACGCAAGTCCTAGCAAATCTCAAAAAGCCGTCTCAGTTCGGATTGGGCTCTGCAACTCGAGCCCATGAAGTTGGAATCGCTAGTAATCGTGGATCAGCACGCCACGGTGAATACGTTCCCGGGCCTTGTACACACCGCCCGTCACACCATGGGAGTTGGCTTTACCTGAAGACGGTGCGCTAACCAGCAATGGAGGCAGCCGGCCACGGTAGGGTCAGCGACTGGGGTGAAGTCGTAACAAGGTAGCCGTAGGGGAACCTGCGGCTGGATCACCTCCTTTCTAAGGATGATCCTTCAGAGAGCTCACGCTCACTATCGGATCGTTTTAGAAACATCGGGGGCCAACAGATCGCCAGATCGTTGAGCTCCATTGGCGGGATTTCGCCGTCTTCGTTTCTCTTTCTTCGCGGACGAACACGCGCCGGGGCTGCGCTGTGCGATTGCGTTGGCGCTTGCCGCCGGCCGCACGCGAGCAAGACCCTAGTCCTTGTGAGGATATGCGTTGGGGCTTGTAGCTCAGTTGGTTAGAGCGCGCGCTTGATAAGCGTGAGGTCGGAAGTTCAAGTCTTCCCAGGCCCACCACTTTCATCGAGTGTAAGCATTCGTCTTCTGGTTACGGGGCCATAGCTCAGCTGGGAGAGCGCGTGCTTTGCAAGCATGAGGTCGTCGGTTCGATCCCGTCTGGCTCCACCAGATGGTTTGATCATCGGCGCATCGTGCAGCCAAATCGTCCGCGAAACATCACTTCGCACTTGCTAGTCCGGATGGACAGTGAGCTGCGTGTTTTCTGACATCGTAAAGAGGAGATCGATCCGAGTTGGGTCGTGCAGCATATCGTTGCGCGAGCCTTCATTATCTCCGGATCATTTCGGCGCTCGCTTCCAGCCGTGAGGTTGGCCGCGAGTTGTAAATGATCCTTTTAGCGAAGCTTGACCGCCTCGCTATCGGACCGATCTTACGAAGCAAGCTGGTCTTTCTAGTCAATGTCCGGCTGCGACAATCGCGTTCATCGAGAACGCGTGCCTTCAATGGAAGTTGCGCAGACAACATTCTGCCGAGTGTGTGGACATTGATAATGAGAG